>DWZN01000147.1 GCA_019117545.1 Candidatus Brevibacterium intestinavium | reverse complement strand
CCGAGGCGGCCGTGAGTCCGATGACACCGGCCTTCGAGGTCGCGTAGTTCGTCTGTCCCCGGTTTCCGGCGATGCCCGATGTCGAGGCCAGCGACACCACCTGAGCGCCGTTCGCGAAGAGACCGGCCTCGGCCAGGTGCGCGTTGATCTTCGCCTGTGCGGCGATGTTGACCGCGATCACCGAGTCCCAGCGGGAGGAGTCCATGTTCGCCAGCATCTTGTCGCGGGTGATGCCGGCATTGTGGACGAGGATGTCGACGGGGGCGCCGACGGCCTCGGCGATCTCCTCCGCCGCATCGGCGCCGGTGATGTCGAGCTGGAGGGACTTCCCGCCGATCTCATTCATCACCGCGGCCAGGGCCTGACCGGCCTGGGGCATGTCGACGCCGATGACCTCGGCGCCGTCGCGGGCGAGGTTGCGGGCGATGGCCGCGCCGATCCCCCGGGCGGCTCCCGTGACGACTGCGCTGCGTCCGTCCAGGGGGCCGGCGGCGCCGGTGGACATGAATGCCTTGAGGTCGAGGCGATCGCCGGCGTCGGAGGCCACCGTGAGGAACTGCCCGGACACATAGGCGGACTTGCCCGAGAGCAGGAACCACAGGGCCGAGGCCACCGAGGGGGCGGTGAGGTCGACGCCGTCGAGGAGGATGCCGTTGGCCGTCGCCCCGGCACGCATCTCGTGGGCCAGGGAGCGGGTGAAGCCGGTGATGCCCTGAGTGGCGGCGGCCTGCTCGGGGCTCTGGTCGCCGGCGCCCGGTGCGGTCGAGATCGTGATCACTCGACCGGACGGGACCAGTGAGCGCAGGGCCGCTCCGACCTCGAGCACGATCGGTGACAGATCCGTCGGCGACTGGGCGTCGTCGAGGACGGCGATGACGGCGCGGACCTTCTCACCGGTCTGCGCGTTGCGGCGGACCTCGAGGCCGTTGTCGAGGAGCAGATCGGCCAGGCCCTGGGCGCCGTCTCCGGTGCCGAGGACGAGGACGGGGCGGTTCAGGTACTCCTCCGGGGTGGAGTCGAAGCGGTTGAGTTCGACCGGCTGCGGCAGGCCGAGGCTCTTGGCCACCTGCTTCAGCGGTCCGTTGACGAGGGAGAGATAGGTGTCTTTCATGCTGCCTCCACGATCGCGGTGAGTCCCTGGCCGCCTGCCGCGCAGATCGAGACCAGCGACCTCTTCTTGCCTGTGGTCTTGAGATGCTTCGCCGTAGTGGCGATGATGCGTCCACCGGTGGCGGCGAAGGGGTGGCCGGCGGCCAGGCTCGACCCCAGCGGGTTGAGCTTGTCGCGGTCGATGCTGCCCAGGGCGGCGTCGAGTCCGGCCTTCTCGACGCAGAACTTCTCGGACTCCCAGGCCGCCATGTGCGACAGGACGGTGGAGGCGAAGGCTTCGTGGATCTCGAACACGTCGAAGTCGTCGAAGGTCAGCCCGTTGCGCGCCAGCAGACGCGGCACCGCGTAGGCGGGGGCCATGAGCAGGCCCTCGGCTCCGTCGACGAAGTCCACGGCACCGGCCTCGGCGTCGATGAGGCGGGCCAAGGGGGTGAAGCCGTGTTCGGCCGCCCAGTCCTCGCTGCTCAGCAGCACCGAGGAGGCCCCATCGGTCAGCGGGGTCGAGTTGCCGGCGGTCATGGTCGGCTCGGCCTCGAGCTTCTTGCCGAAGACGGGGTTGAGCTTGGCCAGGGACTCCATGGTCGAATCCGGCCGCAGGTTCGTATCCCTGCTCACCCCCAGGTAGGCGGTGGTGAGGTCGTTGAAGAAGCCGGAGTCCCAGGCCGCGGCGAGGTTCCGGTGCGAGGCAATGGCGAGCTCGTCCTGGGCCTGCCGGGTGATGTTCCATGCGGCGGTGGTGATCGCCTGGTGCTCGCCCATGCTCAGACCCGTCCGGGGCTCGCCCGTGCTCGGGGCCTGCGGGCTGAGATGGGCCGGCCGGATCTGCGCGGCGATCTTCGCCCTGGCGACCATGGTCTTGGCGCGGGAGAGTTCGAGCAGGATCTCGCGCATCGAGTCGTTGACGACGATCGGGGCATCGGAGGCCGAGTCGACGCCGGAGGCGATGCCGGATTCGATCTGGCCGGCGTTGATCTTGTTGTTGAGGCTGACGACGGCCTCGAGTCCCGTGGCGCAGGCCTGGCCGAGATCGAAGGCCGGGGTGGTCGGGGCCAGGGATGAGCCGAGCACGGCCTCCCGGGTGAGGTTGAAGTCCTTCGAATGCTTGAGGACCGCGCCTCCTGCGACCTCGCCGATGTTCTCTCCGGCCAGTCCGAAGCGGGCCACGAGCCCGTCGATGGCCGAGGTGAGCATATCGAGATTCGTCGCCTTCGCGTACTGCTTGTTCGAGCGTGCGAAGGGGATGCGATTGCCGCCGAGGATGACGGCGCGTTGATTGGGAGTGGACATAGGCACCTCCGAGTGATGGATTTAGCTGTTACCGACAGTACCTGATACTGTCGGTTCCATGAAATCGATCACAGACGGCCGCTCGACGAGGTGGCAGAAGCACCGCGACCAGCGCCGTCGCGAACTGCTGCGTGCGGTCCGTCTCGTCGTCGACGAGTACGGCGACGAGCTGTCGATGGACCAGATCTCCGAGCATTCGGGGACCACGAAGTCCGTGCTCTACCGGTACTTCACGGATCGGGCGGGGCTCCAGGCGGCCATGGGCGAATGGGCGATGGGCGTCATCGTCAGATCCCTCGACGACGCCACGGCCGCCTCGGCGCGGGACAGCTCCGCCGCTGCCGCGCAGGAGTCGTTGGCGGCGATGATCCGGGCCTTCGTCACGATCGCCGCGGATTCGCCGAACGTCTATCGCTTCTGCGATACGGCGGTCAACCGCTTCGCCCCCGAGGAGACCGGCGGGTTCTTCAATTCGATCGCCGGTCTGCTGGCCGAACGGCTCGATCTCGAGGGCGAACAGGCGCAGCTGTGGTCGGCCGGCGCCATCGGATTCGTCCGCGCGGCCACCGAGACCTGGCTGTCCCGGCCCGACCGACCGGAAGAGTTCGCCACCACCATCAGCCATTGGCTCTGGGCATCCCTGCCCGCACAACGAGGAGAAGGACAATGAAACTGTCGCTTGACCCACAGGCCATCAACGATGTTCTCGACGGACGGTGGGCCGAGGCCCGCCGCACGGGGCGAAGCCTGGCGCTCGACCCGACGACCCATGACGATCCGGCCGATGACCTCGAGACCGCGCGGGCGAAGACCCTGACCGGTGTCGGGATGATGGCCGAGACCGGTCTGCCGATGACCGGGCTGCCTCCGCAGATGGGCGGAAAGAACGAACACGCCACGAACGTCGCCGGATTCGAAGAGACCGTCACGGCCAATCCCAGCCTGCAGATCAAGGCCGGAGTCCAATTCGGGCTCTTCGGCGGAGCGATCCTCCACCTCGGCAATTCCGAGCAGCATGAGAAGTGGCTGCTCGACTCCCAGGCGGGTCGCCTCCTCGGCTCCTTCGCGATGACCGAGATCGGGCACGGTTCGGACGTCGCCTCCGTGGCGACGACGGCGACCTACGATCCGAAGACCGAGGAATTCGTCATCGATACCCCGTTCCGGGCCGCGACGAAGGAGTACATCGGCAATGCCGCCCGCGACGCCTCTGCCGCCGTGGTCTTCGCTCAGCTGATCACGGCCGGAGTCAATCACGGGGTGCATGCGCTCTTCGTCCCGGTCCGCGACGACGCCGGTGATCCGCTGCCGGGAGTCACGATCGAGGACGACGGTTACAAGGGCGGACTCAAGGGCGTGGACAACGGTCGCCTCGCCTTCGATTCGGTGCGCGTTGCCCGGACGAACCTGCTCAACCGCTACGGCGATGTGGCCGCCGACGGCACCTACTCCTCCCCCATCGAATCGCCCGGACGGCGTTTCTTCACCATGCTCGGCACCCTCGTGCAGGGGCGTGTGTCCCTCGATGGCGCCTCCGTGGTCGCCTCGAAGCTCGCCCTCGACATCGCCGTGCGCTACGGGCTCGAACGCAAGCAGTTCACCGCCGGTGACGACTCCACGGAGACCACGCTGCTCGACTACGGGCAGCATCAGCGTCGCCTGATGCCGGCCCTGGCCTCCGTCTATGCCTCGGCCTTCGCCCACGAGAAGCTGCTGACCTCGTTCGAGGAGGTCTTCTCCGGCGCCGATGACTCCGACGAGAACCGTGCCGTGCTCGAGACTCGGGCGGCGGCGTTCAAGGCCGATTCGACCTGGATGGCTCTCGACGTGATCCAGGAATGCCGTGAGGCCTGCGGCGGTGCCGGTTTCATGGCCGAGAACCGCCTGGTCGGCCTCCGCGCCGACCTCGACGTCTATGCCACCTTCGAAGGCGACAACACGGTGCTGCTGCAGCTGGTGGCCAAGCGCCTCCTCGGCGACTATGCGAAGGAGTTCGCGCACCTCGACGTCGGCGGGGCCGCCCGCTACATCGGCACCCAGGCCGCCGAGCACACGCTGTATCGGACCGGTCTGGCCAATGCGGGCCGGGCGATCTCTGACGCTCTGACTCCGAACCTCGGTGAGCGGCGGATCCGTTCGGGGCGGCTGCAGCGGACACTGCTCGAGACCCGCCTCGATGTCATGGTCTCCGACGTCGCCCAGGCCCTGCGGCCGGCCACGAAGATGTCTGCTGACAAGGCCGCGGATCTGTTCAACACCCACCAGCACGAACTCATCGAGATGGCGCGTGCCTATGTGGAGCTGGAGAAGTGGAAGGCCCTGGACGAGAAGATGCGGGAGCAGACCGATGCCGACCAGGCGAAGGTCTTCCGGCGCCTGCGCGACACCTACGGTCTGAGCCTGATCGAGAAGCACATGGCCTGGCACCTGATGTACGGTCGCCTGCCGATGTCGCGGGCGCGTCAGCTCAATGAGACGCTGGGCCGTCTGTGCGCGAAGCTCACGGCCAACGCCCTCGACCTCGTCGATGCCTTCGGATACGGTCACGAGCACCGTCGGGCCACGATCTCGACCGGCATCGAGGCGCAGCGACAGGCCGAGGCCGCCGACTACTACCGTCGGGCCCGGGCCAAGCAGGATTACCCCGTCGACGAGAAGCAGCTGCGCAAGGCCGCCAAGCAGAAGGCGAAGGCCGCAGCGAAGTAGGCCGAGTCTCGGCCCACGCCGGCAGCCGGTGCACGCGGACTCGGCGGATTCCGGCTGACACGACCAGGCCCCCGCAGCGAACGGACTGCGGGGGCCTGCTGTCTGCCCGGGCTCCTCAGGAGGCCAGGAAGTCCCGGAGCACCGCGGAGACCTTCTCGGTCTCGGTGAGGAACCCGTCGTGGCCGACCGGGGACTCCAGGACCTCGTGGGTGACCTTCCCGGGCAGTGCCTCGGCCAGGACGGCGACCTGTTCGGGTGGGAACAGCCGGTCCGAGGACACTGAGACGACGAGGTTGTCGGTGCACGCATCCGCCAGCGCCGTGCGCAGATCGCTCGAGCGGCCTCGGCGCACATCATGGTCGCGCAGGGCGCGGGTGAGCACGATGTAGCTGTGCGGGTCGAACCGCGCGGTGAGCTTCTTCGCCTGGTGGTCGAGGTACGACGTCACCTCGTAGTAGTTCTCGGACCGCAGCCGGCAGGAGAAGCGCTGGTTGAGTTCGACGTCGTTGCGGTAGGTCAGGTGTGCGATCTGGCGGGCCAGACCGAGTCCCTGGGCCGGGAACCGGCCGACGGCCGAATAGTCTCCGGAGTAGTAGTCGGCATCGAGTTCGATCGCCCGTTCCTGCATCATCGCCCAGGCGATCTGGTCGGCTTCGCAGAAGGCCGGGGCGGCCAGGATCGCGCACTTGCGCACCTTCCGCCGGTCCAGCAGTGCGAACTCCAGGGCCCGGGCCCCACCCATGGAACCGCCGATGACGGCCGCCCACGAGTCGATGCCGAGGATCTGGGCGAGGTTGTGCTCGAGCCGGGCCATGTCCCGGATCGAGACCGCGGGGAAGCGCGAACCGTAGGCCAATCCGTCGTCGAAGGTCGACTGCGGGCCGGTCGTGCCCGAGCAGCCGCCGAGCGAATTCGCGCACACCACGTAGTACTCGTCGGTGTCCACGGCCTCGCCGGGACCGACGATGCCCGCCCACCACTCGGTGACGCGGGTATCGCCGGTCAGGGCGTGTTCGATGAGGATCGCATTGGACCGATCCGAGTTGAGAGTGCCGAAGGTCTCATAGGCGATCTCCACCGTGCCGAACGTGTGCCCGGAGTCCGTGCCGAAGCCCAGGATCCGTTCGACGGAGGTGCTCTGGGTGGTCATCTCAGGCCGCGGTCGACGCCTTCGCCGCTGCTGCTGCGAAGCCCTTGTCGAGGTCGCCGATGATGTCGTCGATGCCTTCGAGACCCACCGACAGGCGCACCAGTGCAGGGTTGACACCGGCCTGTTCCTGGGCCTGTTCGTCCAGCTGCGAATGGGTCGTCGACGCCGGGTGGATGACCAGCGAGCGGACGTCGCCGATATTGGCCACGTGCGAGTGCAGCTCGAGCGAGTCGACGAAGGCCACGGCCGCGTCGTAGCCGCCGGCGATGTCGAAGGCCAGGACCGAACCCACACCGTCAGGCAGGTACTTCTTCGCGAGCTCGTTCCACGGACTCGAGGCCAGTCCGGCATAGGCCACGCGGGTGACCTGGGAGTGGTCCTCGAGGTAGGCGGCGACCTTCTCGGCGTTCTCGACATGGCGGGCGATGCGCAGGCTCAGCGTCTCGAGCCCCTGTGCGATGAGGAAGGCGTTGAACGGGCTGGCCGCGGGCCCGAGGTCGCGCAGGCCCTGGACGCGGGCCTTGATGCCGAAGGACACGTTCGCGCCGAGCGCGCCGTCGGGACCGAGGTCGCGGGCGTAGACGAGGCCGTTGTAGGACTCATCGGGTTCGTTGAAGCCGGGGAACCTCTCCGGCTGGGCTCCGTAGTCGAAGTTTCCGCTGTCGATGAGCACACCGGCGATCGAGGTGCCGTGACCGCCGAGGTACTTCGTCGCCGAGTGGATGACGACGTCGGCGCCGTGCTCGATGGGGCGCACGAGGTACGGGGTCGCCAGTGTGTTGTCGGTGAAGAGGGGAACACCGGCGGCATGGGCGATATCGGCGACCGCGGCGATGTCGAGCACGTCGGAGCGGGGATTCGAGACGACCTCGGCGAAGAAGAGCTTCGTATTGTCCTGGACGGCGCTCTTCCACTCGTCGAGATCGGACACGTCGACGAAGGTGGTCTCGATGCCGAGCTTGCGCAGGGTCACGTTGAACAGGTTCTGGGTGCCGCCGTAGAGGCTGGAGCTGGCCACGATGTGGTCGCCGGCACCGGCGATGTTCGTGATCGCCAGGAGCGCCGCGGACTGTCCGGATGCGGTCAGGACCGCGTGCACGCCGCCCTCGAGGTCGGCGATGCGGTTCTCCACGACCTCGGTGGTCGGATTCGTGATGCGGGTGTAGATCGGGCCGAGATCGGACAGGGCGAAGCGGTTGGCCGCGGTCTCATTGCTGTCGAAGACGTACGAAGTGGTCTGGTGGATCGGCAGGGCTCGGGAACCGGTGGTCGGGTCGGGGCTCTGCCCGGCGTGGATCTGGCGGGTGTCGAATGACTGGCTCATGGCGCCTCCTCTGTGAGTGCCTCGGTGGTGGCTGGTGCGGGGGTGCTGTGTCCACTGTCATCGACTTCTCTCCCGTGAGCCCGCCGGTCTGTCATGTTGACGTCATCGTCTGTCATGTTTCGTCACAGGCAGGTCGGTCAGCGGAAGTTCCGGGCCTTCGTCGGCAGCTGCACCTCGAGCGGGATGAGCTTGTGCGCATAGAGGCTGACGACGTCTCCCCCGCGCTGGATCAGACCGGTCACGGCCAGGGCGTTGCGGGAGGTCGCGACCGTGCGGAAGCGCTTCATCAGCCCGGCGGTGGCCACGACGTTCAGCATCCCGAATTCGTCCTCGAGGTTGATGAAGGTGATTCCCGAGGCCGTGGCCGGACGCTGCCGGTGAGTGACGATCGCGGCCACCGTCATCCGGGTCCCGTCCTCAGCTTCCGCCGCATCCGCGGTCGAGGAGAACCCGCGCGCGCTCAGCTGCTCGCGCAGGATCTCCGTCGGGTAGCCGTCGACGGTGATCCCGGTGGAGAAGAGTTCGGCCAGGGTCGTGTCGAAGGCGTCCATGGCCGGAAGGCTCGGGGCCGAATCCACCGACGCCGTTCCCGGCAGCAGGCCCGGATGGGCACCAGCGACTCCCCCGGCCAGCCACAGCGCCTGCCTGCGGTCGAGATCGAACCCGGCCAGGGCTCCCGCCGTGGCCAGGCTCTCCAGCGCCTGCTTGCCGATGCCGGTCCGTTCGGCCAGATCCGCCACCGAGGTGAAGGGGGCGATCTCGCGCTCACGGACGATCACCTCGGCGAAGGATCCGACATGGGCGACCGAGTCCAAGCCCAAGCGGATCCCCAGCTGCCCCGCCGAGGCGGCCGTGTCGTTCCCGTCTCCTCCCGCACCGGTTCCGGTCGTCGCCGAGGCGGGTTCGGGTCCGACCCATTCGAGATCGGTCGCGGCCTGCGAAAGACCGATGTCGACCGGCAGGATCGGCACCCCGTGCCGGCGGGCATCGGCGATGAGCGACTGCGGGGAGTAGAAGCCCATCGGCTGGCTGCGCAGCAGACCGGCGGTGAAGGCCGCATGGTGGTGGCACTTGAACCAGGCGGACTGATAGACGAGGTTGGCGAAGCTGATGGCGTGCGATTCGGGGAACCCGTAGTTCGCGAAGGCCGCGATGGTGGCGAAGATCGCCTCCGCGGTGTCCTCGGCGACCCCACGGGCCAGGGCCCCGGTGCGGAACTTCTCGGCCAGTTCGGCCATCCGCCTCTCCGACCGGCGCGAGCCCATGGCCTGCCGGAGCCGGTCGGCATCGGCCCCGGTGAAACCGCCGACATCGATGGCCATCTGCATCAGCTGCTCCTGGAACAGCGGCACCCCGTAAGTCTTGGACAGCGAATTCTCCAGCAGCGGATGGAGGTATTCGACTTCGTCGATGCCCTGCCGTCTGCGGATGTAGGGGTGGACGGAGCCGCCTTGGATCGGGCCCGGGCGGATGAGGGCGACCTGGACGGCCAGATCGTAGAAGGTCCGCGGTCGCAGCCTCGGCAGGGTCGCGAGCTGGGCACGGGATTCGACCTGGAAGACCCCGATCGCATCGGCGCGGCAGAGCATCTCGTAGACCCGTTCGTCCTCATCGTCGATCTCCGCCCGGTCGATGAGGACGCCCGTGTGCCGGTGGACGAGCTCGACCATCTCGTGCAGGGCGGTGAGCATGCCCAGACCGAGCAGATCGAACTTCACCAACTCCATGGCCGCACAGTCGTCCTTGTCCCACTGCACCACGGTGCGGTGGCCCATCGTGGCCTTCTCGATCGGGACCACCTGACCGATGGGCCGGTCGGCGAGGATCATGCCGCCGGAGTGGATGCCCAGATGCCGGGGCGAGCCGAGCAGGTCGCCGGCGATGCCGAGCACGGGTGCGGGGACCGTCGATTCCTCGGCCTCGGGCAGGCTCGACCACCGGTTGCTCGCCTTCGAGAACGCGTCCTGCTGGCCGGGAGCGTAGCCGAGGCTGAATGCGGCGTCCCGGATGGCCGATTTCGCCCGGTAGGTGATGACATTGGCGACCTGGGCCGCACGGTCCCGGCCGAAGTGGTCGTAGACGTACTGGATGACCTCTTCGCGCCGTCCGGATTCGATGTCGATGTCGATGTCCGGATACCCCTTGCGGTCCGGGGACAGGAACCGGTCGAAGAGCAGATCGTGTTTGACCGCGTCGACGGCCGTGATGCCGAGGACGAAGCAGACCGCGGAGTTCGCCGCCGAGCCCCTCCCCTGACAGAAGATGCCCATATGGCGGCAGAACTCGGTGATGTCGAAGACGATGAGGAAATAGCCGCAGAAACCCAGCTGCGCGATCATGTCCATCTCCCGGTCCAGCTGCTCCCAGGCCCGCGGATTCTCGGCCTTCGACCCGTAGCGGTGCCGTCCGCGTTCGGCGATGAGGCCACGCAGATACGCTTCGCCGTCGCCGTCATCGGGCATCGGAGCCCGGGGCAGATCGGGGCGGGCCGAGCCGAGGACGAAGGAGCATTCCCGCCCGATCCGCACCGCGTTCTCCAGCGCCTGCCGTGGGAACCTCGCGGCCATCTCCTGACCCGTGTGGATCCGGGCGTTCGCCGTCGCCGGCAGCCACCCGGCCAGCTCGTCGAGCGACAGCCGCGACCGCACCGAGGCTCTCACCTGCGCGGATCTCCACTGGGCGCGGGTGGCGAAGTGGACTGCGTTGCTGGCCACGACCGGCAGGCGCATCCGCTGGGCCAGATCGCCGAGGTGGCGCAGCCGCTCATCGTCGTCCGGGGTCCCGTCCCGACTGAGTTCGACGGCCAGACGGTCGGGGCCGAAGAGCCTCGTGAGTTCGCGCAGGGCGCCGAGACCGCCGTCGGCGTCGCCGAGCGCGCGCCGCAGCGGACCCTTGCGGCAGCCTGTGAGGATCGTCCAGTCCCCGTCCATCGCCGCCAGCTCCTCGAGGTCGAACACGGGACGGTTCTTCTCTCCGCGCAGATTCGCCTCGGTGATGGCCTGCGAGAGCCGGTGGTAGCCGTCGACGCTGCGGGCGAGGACGAGCAGGTGGGTGGCCTCGGGATCGGTCTGCCCGGGGATCTTCTCCCTCAGCCCCACGGACAGTTCGGCCCCGAAGACGGTGGGCAGGCCCACCTCGGCGGCGGCGTGGGCGAAGCGGACCGCACCGTAGAGACCGTTGTGATCGGTCAGGGCCAGGGAGGTCAGCCCGGCGGCGGCACCGGCGGCCACGAGTTCCTCGGGGTCGGAGGCCCCGTCGAGGAAGCTGAAATGGGAGTGCACGTGCAGCTCCGCCCACTCCACGCTCGCGGTCCGCAGCCGCGGTCCGCGGCTCGCCTCCGCACCATCGGTGGTCGCACCGTGGTATCGGTCCCGACTGTCGGGGCCGCGGGGCCCGACCGAGACCCGGTAGCGGTCGGGGCGGGAGAACGCCGGGGCATCGGAGCCGTCCGCGTGTCTGTCGACGGGCGGGCTGTCCTTGCCCTCGAGCCTGCGGGCCAGCTTCGACCAGGGGGTGCGCGGGTTCGAGAATCCCATCGGCGCCTCCTCTCTTCCCTTCCATCTGTCTGTGTGCCGAGTCAGCCTCTTGTGCGCGTCTGTCACTTGCGGGCCGGGTCAGCGGTAGCGGCCGGTGAGATACCACTGGCCGCGCTCCCTGCTCAGCAGAAGGGCCCGCCCCGAATCGGTCACCACCTGCAGCCGGGTCCGGTAGACGACCCGGTCCGGATCCCACCACCGGGATTCGATGGGCCAGGAGCCGGAGTAGTCGGTGATCGCCTCGGTCTCCCCGGTGGGGAATCTGATCGTCGCCGGTGCGGCCCCCAGCCCCGAGGGTCGAGCCTCCACCGGCGAGCCGTCCGCGGCGAACACATCGACGGCCGAGTGTTCGACGGTGGTCGGGCGGGGCGCGTGCAGAGCACCGGGCCAGGGAGCCGCGGGACTGCGTTCGGGCACGGCCGTCTGCTGCCAGGGGGTCCACAGATTCGTCTCGGCCGGATCCCAACCGCCCTGGAGCCCCGGGACGAGGACCGAATCCGGGCCGAACAGCCCCTGCAGGCGTTCGAGCGTGTGGGTGATCTGACCGGTGTTCTCCTCGAACAGGCTCCTCGTGGCTCCGATCGGAGTGGTCAGCTCCGCCGCGATGAGACGCAGGGCGATGATGCCGTCTGCGGAGAAGTCCTCGACATCGGGGGCCGGTTCGTCGACGAGGTCGAGAAGGTGCGGGTCCTCGCCACCGCGCCGTGGTCCTGGCTTCGGCCCTGCCCCGGCGTGTGCTGCGACGGCTGCCCCGGCCAGCCAGCCTTCGGCCTGCCACCGCAGTCGATCCGCGATCGCGTTCTCCTGCATGTCCTCGATCCGCCAGGTCCGGGACGAGCACTGTCCGGCCGCCGCGTCCAGTTCGATCGTGATCTGGGTGCAGACCAGCCCTTGCCTGCGCACCTTGGTCAGCAGTTCTGCACCGAGCTGTCGGGCGAGGAAGCCGAGGGTGTCGCTGCGGGTCGTCGGCGTGTCGAGGTCGAGCTCGACCTCGAGGGACTCTGCCCGGACATGATCGGCCAGCGGTCTGCCCGCCACGCCGGAGGCCAGTGCGTGGACATGCCGCCCGACGGCTCCGAAGCGTGAGTTCACGTCCCTGGCTTCGAGCCGGGCCAGGTCGCCGAGGGTCCGCAGACCCAGCTGCAGGAAGACGTCGATCAGTTCGGTCGCCTCGGCCCCGGCATATTCGAGGGTCGTGATCGGCTGGTCAGCCAGGAAGTCCACGGTCCGTCCGGGCTCGACCCGACGGGCCTGCCCGGAGGCGAGCACCGCGGCGAAGACGGTGTCGGCGATGCCGGGGAAGAACTCCCAACCGGTCTCGGTCACAAGCGCGGAGACCAGGGCCTCGACAGCGCTGGACTCGTCACGGTAGCCGTGTCTGAGGGAGTCGAGCGGGATCGCCAGCCTTCCCGGACTGAGCAGGGTGAACCGGGCGACGAGGTCCTCGAGAGCTCCGACTCCGGCGCAGAAGTGCCGATTGTCCGCGTCCTCGTCCCAGACCACGACCTGGGCCTCCGGGCACCGGAACCCGACGGCTCGCTTGTTGTCTCCGACGGCGACGCCGGCCGCACGAGCGGGGGCATTGGCGGCGATGACCCGTCCCCCGTGGAGAACCGCAACCGGCCTGCCCGGGCCGATCCCGTGTTCTGCCGCGGCGGCCACGGCCGGCCAATCGGGCACCGTGAGGACGAGGATGCGCTCACCGGACACTGCCGATCACCTGCCGCAGATGCGTGATCGTCGTCCACCGGGGGTCTGCCGAGTCGGCGGCCGAGGCCGGTTCAGAGGTCGCCGCCGGTGCGGCGGTCGATCCGGGTGCTGCGAGCGTCGTGGTCGCGTCCGACGTCCCCGCGGGGACCGCAGCAGGAGTCCCGGTCGGACCCGGCAGCAGGAATCGGTGGCTGCCGGTCTGCGAGCGGGCGCGGACGAGGCAGGACTGCAAACGCCCTCGGCCTCGTTCGGCACCCGACCACCGCGTGTGCGTGATCTCGATCTGCTCCGTGCTGCCGGTCAGGGGACGGAGGCTGATGAGGCTCATCCGCCGCTCGCGGACCTTGGCCAGGAGTCGAGCACGCTCGGAAGGGCTCGGGAGGAACCCGGGATCGACGAGGACGATGTCGAAGGACTCGATGAGGATCGAGGCCACGCGCAGCCAGTCCTCGCCGGGGGTGGCCAGGTTGACGAAATGATCGAGATCGACGCCCAGGTCCGCGATGGAGGACACCGCTGGTTCGCCGAGGCCGATGCCGGCAGACCACTTCTGCTCCCGGGTCGCAGCGGCGATCGTCGCCAGGGCGCAGCTGAGGGACAGCTCACCGGTGACGGTGACGAGCTCGCCTCGGGGCAGGCCGCCGCGGCGGAACAGCGGAGAGAGCACAGGTTCCACCGGATGGGGCGGGATCCTGTCGAACAGAGCCGTGGCCGTGGAGATCCCCATCTCCCGGCTGAGCTGTTCGACGACCGGTGCTGCTGACATGACATCCATTATCGAACTGGTGTTCTAAATTGGCAAGATTCAGACGACCGCATTGCTCTCCCGGGCATGTCGCGATTCGGCCTCGAACATCCAAGCGATGCAGAAGTCCCGGTCAAAGCCGTAACCGCCGCCGACTGTGCCCGGGTCCGCATCGGCGGTCGCCGCCTCGATCCTGGCGACCTGGACCGCGGTGTCGAACATCGCGCGGCCTCTCGCCCGGCTCTCCAGGGGCAGCAGCTGAGAGCCGTCGGGCAGGGAGAAGGCGAAGGCCGCGGGCCCTTGCATCGCTCCCGCGAAGGCCGCCCCGGTGCGTTCGATGCGCAGCTGATGCTTGTGCACCACGGTGTGGTGGCGTCGGCAGAGCAGGATGAGGTTGTCCAGATCGGTCGCCCCGCCCTGTGACCAGGGCCGGATGTGGTGGGCGTCGCACCGCCTGCGGGAACGGCACCCGGGGAATTGGCAGCAGGCGTCGCGCACGCTCAGCGCCAGTCTCTGGCGTCTGCTCACCAGCCGCTTCGACCGGCCGAGCATGAGGACGTCGCCATCGGCGCCCTTGATCACCCCACTGATGAGTGCCTCACAGCTCAGCCGCTCCGCTGTCGCGGCGGTGATGCCGCCGAACCCCTCGATCCTGCAGGTCGTGTCCGCCCCTGCCTCGCCTGCCCCTGCCTCCGTCGTCTCTGCGCAGGCACCGGCATCGGGCAGCGTCCCCGCGGGGACGTCGGCACCGGTGCCGACGTCGCTCAGGACGGCGCCGGCACGGGTGACCACCTCGGCGGAGGCGTGAATGAGCATTCGGGCACGGTCGGCATCGACCGCACCGGCCTGTTCGGCACGAGGAAAGGCGTGGACGATCTCCATCAGGCACATCACCTGCGAGATCGGCTCATGGGACACTTCGTCCTCATCCTCCGAACGGTCTTCGGCGCCGGCCCCTTCCGCCGCGGCCCGCTGGTCTGCGGCTTCGCGCTGTTCGAGGACGTGGCGGGCGGAATCGAGCATCGTGAAGAGCTCCGCGCCCTCATCCTCCTCGAGGTCGATCGTGATGCGGGTCCGGCCGGGGGCGACCTGACGCATGGTCACACAGTCCTGCGGCAGGCGGACCGGCAGCGGCCCGGACTCGATCTCGGCGGACAGCTGCTGATAGTCCCGGCAGATGCGGCTGATCTGGCTGCCCGTGGCAAGAGTGGCCAAGCGCAGCGCCTCCTCATCACCGATCCGCTCCCCGATCCGCGTCACCTCCCGCACCTTCGAGAAGCTGACCTCGCCGGCAGCCAGGCTCTTGTTCACTTTCGGCATTTCTCGCAGCGCTGTCATCACCCTGACGTATTCGCGTGCGGTGTGCATGCTCACCGAGGCCACATGCATGACCCATTCGGGCAGGGTCTTCACCCCGACCCACTCCGCCCACAGCCCGCGTCGCTCCGCCTCGTCGATGAGGGCGATGACCCGAGCGTGGCAGAAGGAGATGCACGAGATGTTGCGGCGGATATCGGTGACGATCTCCTCACCGCTGAGCCCGCTGAGATCGGACTCGGCCTCAGCGCCGCCGCAGTCGTCCGGGTCGACGCTCAGCGTTTCGATCTCCCGAGTCTTCGCCGTGTCGAGTTTCGCCGTGCCAGCCGTTTCCTCGCTCCGCATGGTGCCCCACCTCTCGGTCCTCCGGTCCGACAGCCCCCATGGCCACCGACCGTGCCATCACTCTAGAGGTCGGCACTGACACACCAATCGATTCGATCACATCATCTGAGCATCGAAGCGTGTTCGGATTCGATTCGTCTTCGTTTGAACCGAGGCCATCGCGATTCGCGTCAGTGCGCGCCGGTAGGGTGACGTCATGACCGACGCCAGCATCAGCGACAACGGCAAAAGCAGCAGCCGCGAGCGGCCGACCCGTGATTCCTATGACGCGATCGCCGAGGCCTATGCGGACTGGATCGCAGACGAGCTGACCGCCAGGCCCCACGACCGCGCCGTGCTCGGTGCCTTCTCCGAGCTCGTGCTCTCCACCGGATCCGCCGAGGTCCTCGACATCGGGTGCGGTCCTGGTCGCATCACCGCCTTCCTCGCCGCCCTCGGCCTGTCCCCGAGCGGCCTCGACCTCTCCCCCGCCATGGTCGGACTCGCCCGGGACCTCTACCCGAATCTCGACTTCGACATCGGGACGATGTCCGCTCTTCCCCATTCGGACGCGTCCTTCGCCGGGCTCGTGGCGTGGTATTCGATCATCCACATCCCCGATGACGAACTCGCCGTCGTCTTCGCCGAGGCGGCCCGGATCCTCCGCCCCGGCGGGTGGTTCCAGCTGGCCTTCCAGCTCGGCGACCGCGTCGACCACGTCTCGGACCTGGCGGGCACCGCGATCGACCTCGACTTCCACCGACGCTCGTTCGACCAGGTGGTCTCCGCCCTCGAACCGCACGGGTTCTCACCGGTCACCCGTCTCGAACGCGAGCCGGAGCGGGCCGGCAGGTATCCCGAGGCGAACCGGCAGGGCTACCTCCTCGTACGCCGATCGGACCGGTGACAGATCGCAGTCACCGCACGGCGAACCGGCACCGGAGCCGACCGCATGGCAGGACGGCAGCGCCGGCAGTGAGAAGATGAGAGGGTGATGAACATCGACATCGTCTTCCACACTCCCGAGATCCCCGGCAACACGGGCAATGCCATTCGGCTCGCCGCGGTCACCGGGGCTCACCTCCACCTCGTCGAACCGCTCGGGTTCGATCTGTCCGATGCGAAGCTGCGCAGGGCCGGACTCGACTACCACGACCTCGCCCACGTCACGGTCCATCGGTCGCTGGCCGACCTGTGGGAACACCTCGGCGACCGCCGTGTGATCGCCTTCAGCACACACACGACCGATTCCTTCGCCGAGGTGGACTACCGTGACGGCGATGTCCTCCTGTTCGGTCGGGAGTCGACCGGGCTGCCCGAGTCGGTCATCGACGACGAGCACGTGAACAGGGCGGTGCGGATCCCCATGCTGCCGGCTCGCCGCTCACTCAATCTCGCGAATTCGGCCTCGATCGCCATCTACGAAGCGTGGCGGCAGCACGGCTACGCAGGCGCCTGAACCCGCGTAGAATTCTTCGCGTCAGCTTTACCCGAAAGGACCACCATGACCGCCAAAGTGCTCACCATTGCCGGCTCCGATGTGTCGGGAGGCGCAGGACTCGAAGCCGACCTGAAGATGTTCGAGGAGTACGGAGCCTTCGGCACCGCCGTCGTCACCTGCATCGTCACCTTCGACCCGAACGACCGCTTCGCCCACGTCGTCGAATTCATCGACCCCGAAGTCGTCACTCGCCAGCTCGAATCGACGCTGACCGTGCACAGCTTCGACACCATCAAATCCGGAATGCTCGGATCCGTCGACTCGGCGCTGGTCCTCGCCGAGAAGCTGGCGACCAACGAGCTGCCCTATGTCTTCGACCCGGTGCTCGTGTGCAAGGGCGTGGGCACCATGGTCGACCTCAAGGACCTCTTCGTGAAGAACCTCGTGCCCCTGGCCACCGTCATCACCCCGAACCTCGAGGAAGCCGCCACGCTGGCCGATCTCGATCCCATCGACTCCGTCGAGGGCATGGTCGAGGCGGCGAAGATCATCCACGCCCAGGGCGCGAGCAATGTCGTCGTCAAGGGCGGGGCCCGTCTGGCCGGCGATGACGCCGTCGACATCCTCTTCGACGGTCAGGCCGTGACGACACTGCGCTCGCGCAAGGTCAACGACAAGCTCGTCAATGGGGCAGGCTGCTCCTTCGCGTCCTCGATCGCCGCCGGAATCGCCACCGGTCTGACCATCCGCGAGGCCGTGATCGCGGCGAAGGAGAAGGTCGCCCACGGAATCGCGAACTGTCTCGACAACGCCACCGGCGTCGCCTCGCTGCTGCACCCGGCGGCCCGCACTCAGCCCTCATCCGAGGTTTCGGTCACCGTCAGCTGAGGGCCTCGCGCGTGGCCGCCCAGGCCAGCCACGTTAGACGCGAACTGCCCCGCACACCGATCGGTGTGCGGGGCAGTCTGCGCAGTGCTGAGGGCGTCCGAAGAACGCCTGCTCTCGGCCGGAGCCGAGGCGCGCTCAGCGCTTGCCGAAGCTCTTGTAGCGGTCCTTGAACTTCTCCACGCGGCCGGCGGAGTCGAGGATGCGCTGCTTGCCGGTGTAGAACGGGTGCGAAGCGGAAGAGATCTCGACGTCGATCACCGGGTAGGTGTTGCCGTCCTCCCACTCGATGGTCTTCTCGCTCGTGGCGGTGGAGCGGGTGAGGAACTTGGTGCCGGAGGCCAGATCGTTGAACACGATCGGGGCGTACTCCGGATGGATGTCCTTCTTCATATTCTTACCTCTGCTGAATTCTCTCAGGCGCCTGGTATGGGTCGGCCCATCCGCCAGTGCCCGAATTCGTCTGCTGGACACGCTCCGAACCGTAGGAACCGGACACGAAGCGACAGTCCATTCTAACTGATGGGAGGGGACAAAGCGATTCGACACCGATCTCATACACTGTGGCCATGACCACGAAAGAACGCATCTCCACCCAGTTCACGCTCCAGCCGGCCGAATCGGCCCCCGAACTCCTGGCCGAATCGACCGCGGCGGCGTTGGCCACGATCACCGGTGAGGTCGAGGTCTTCGCCATCGACCCGCAGATCGCCGATACCGCAGCCCTGCTCGACGCCACGGATCTGAGCCCGGCGACCTCGGCGAACTGCGTGCTCGTGGCCGGGTCCCGGTCCGGTGAGGAGCGGATCGCGGCGTGCATGGTGCTCGCGAACACCCGTGCCGATGTCAACAAGCGCGTCAAGAAGCTCCTCGACGTCCGCAAGGCCTCATTCCTGCCGCTCGATCGGGCGGTGGCCGAGTCCGGGATGGAATACGGCGGCATCGGTCCGATCGGTCTGCCCGAGAACTACCGGGTGCTCATCGACTCCCGTGTCGCCGAGGCGAGGGAGCTCATCATCGGCTCCGGCATCCGCGGGTCGAAGATCCTGCTCTCCGGTGCGGCGCTGGCTTCCCTGCCCGGCGCCGAGGTGGTCGAAGGTCTGGCCAACGAGATCGGCTGAACCGTGGCCGCGGCCCCCGGACGCGTCCGCACCGGCTGGCGGCTCAGCCCAATCCCGCCCGGTCGATGACGTAGTCGATGAGCGGGGCGTAGAGGTTCGGGACCACATCATCGTCCAAGGGCACGGTGGCCTCGATCTGACCCTGTGCTTCGGCGACGAACAGTGCCGGGTCGTTGCAGTCGGCATAGCCGATCGTGCGCAGCCCTCGGCTCGCGGCCGCACCGGCCCATCCGTGATCGGCGATGATGAGGTCCGGGGCCGGTTCGCCACGGGCTGCGAAGTCGTCGAGGAGGGCGCGCATGGGTTCGGCCAGGTGCGTGTGCGGACTGCCTCCGTGCAGGTGCCAGGTCCACACGTCGTGGATCTGGCGGACGTCGCCGCCGACCTCGGGCACGGCGATGACGTGGTCGCAGGTGTCGATGACGGCTCCTGCCGATCTTGCGGCGGCGGCGATGGCCATGTGCACCGGCAGCAGGCCGGCCGGATGGCCGGTGGCGAACAGGATGCGGCCGCCGTCCCGGCTCACCTGACCGACCGCCTCGGCGAGCTTCTCCAAAGCCTCGATGCAGGCCTCGGTGGAGATCGTGTCCACGCCCTCGACGAATTCGGGATCGGGCCGCAGACCGGCCTTCTCGACCATGAGCGCGAACACGGCGTCATAGTCCCAGTCGCGGGTGAGTTCGACGCCGAAGTCGAATTGGCGCTCCTGGGCGAGGAAGCGGTGGATGTGGGAGAGATTGTTCTCTCGCGGGGTGGCGACTTCGCCGGTGATCCTTGCAGCCTCAAGGGCATGGGCAAGCGTGCTGCGGTCCACTGAGGTCCTCTCTGTCGGGGGGTGGGGACAAGGTCACTGTCCGTCCGAGACGATCATACGGATATGAGCGCGATCATCGGATCGGCAGACTGCGATCGTCACTGGGCGACGGACGACCCATCCGTCTGCAGGGCGAAGCAGGTCACCGCCGAGGCGGCTGCGACGTTGAGGGAGTCGACTCCCCCGCTCATGGGAATCATCACGGTCGAATCGCAGGCGGCGATCGTCGACCTGCGCAGCCCGTCGCCCTCGGTGCCGAAGACGACCGCGGTGCGTTCGGGGGCGGCGGCGGCGAATTCGCGCAGCCCGACGGAATCATCGTCGAGAGCCAGCGCCGCAAGGTGGAAACCGTGCTCCTGCAGTGTGCGGATCCCGTCGGGCCAGGATTCGATCCGCGTCCAGGGGACCTGGAACACCGTGCCCATGGAGACTCTGATCGAGCGCCGGTAGAGCGGATCGGCGCAGCGCGGGGTGACGAGGACGGCGTCGACTCCGAAGGCCGCCGCCGAACGGAAGATCGCACCGACGTTCGTGTGGTCGACGATGTCTTCGATGATGACCAGGCGTCGGGCGTCGGCGACGATCGAGGCGGGATCGGCCAGCACCGGTCGGTGCATCGCGGCCAGGGCGCCTCGGTGGAGGTGGAAGCCGGTCAGCGTCTCGACGGCGGCATCGGTGCCGATGAAGATCGGGACGTCGCTGTCGGCGATGACGTCGGCGAGGTCGAACAGCCATTTCGGGCTGGTCAGGTAGGACCGCGGCCGCAGCCCGGAGGCGTGGGCGCGGCGGATGATCTTCGAGGATTCGGCGATGAACAGCCCTTCGGCCGGTTCCCGGACTCGGCGCAGTCCGACATCGGTCAGCTGCGTGTAGTCATGCAGATCGGCCGCGCTGGCAGCGCCGTCTCCTGCGCCCGCGCCGCCGTTCAGGGTCTCCTCGTCGAAGAACCGCAGCCGTTCGACCGCGATCCCGAGTTCGCTCGCGCGGTCGATGATCTGCTGCCGGGTCAGCGGTGCCTTGGCCGGTGTGTTCACAGTGTGAGGATCCTCCAGATGGCGACGATGCCGAGGATGACGATGACCGAGCGCAGCAGCACCGGAGAGAACCTGCGCCCGATCCGGGCCCCGAAGTAGCCGCCGATGAGGGAGCCGATCGCGATGCAGACCACGGCGATCCAGTTGATCCGATCGTGGCCGACGATGATGTAGGTGCTCGCCGAGACGGTGTTGACGACGAGGACGAGCACGTTCTTCAGCCCGTTGAGCCGCTGCAGATCATCGGGCAGGAGCAGACCGAGCAGGGCGATGAGGATGATGCCCTGGGCCGCGGCGAAGTAGCCGCCGTAGACGGCGGTGAGGAAGACGACGAGCAGCACGGCCAGGTAGCGGCCGGTCGAGAGTCGGTCGCCGACGGTGGCGTGTTCGATACCGGCCTCGTGTGCCCGGCGCAGGGAGCGCTCCTTGAGATAGCGGGACAGGTACGGCTGGCCGACGACCATGATCAGGGCTACGACGAGGAGGACGGGCACGATCGTCTCGAAGGCGTCCTCGGGCAGGTGGAGCAGCAGATAGGCTCCGGTCAGGGACCCCAGCAGCGACGCGGGGACGAATCCGAGGATCCGCCTCCACTGGCCGCGCAGCTCCTCCCGGTAGCCGAACGAGGAGGCGATGTTGCCGGGGATGAGCCCGACGGCGTTGCTCATCGTCGACACCACGGGCGCGACGCCGAAGGCCACCAGTGCGGGGAAGGTGATCAGCGTGCCGGAGCCGACGACGGCGTTGATGGCACCGGCCGCCACTCCGGCGAGGACGATCAGGGCGATCTGCCACGGTTCGAGGCTGAGACTCTGCCACAGCTCCATGCTCAGCGCGCGGCGAGGGCGTGGTAGCGCTGACCGTCGCGGGTGAGCTTGACGTCGAGTCCGAAGGTCGCGGCGAGATTGTCCGCGGTGAGCGTGTCCTCGATCGGCCCGGCCGCCAGGTCCGTGCCCTCGGACAGCAGGAGCACGTGAGTGATCCCGGCCGGGATCTCCTCGACGTGGTGGGTGACCATGATCGTGGCAGGCGCCCACTTCGAGGCGAGGATCTCCGACAGGGCGCCCAGCAGCTCCTCACGGCCGCCGAAGTCGAGGCCCGAGGCCGGTTCGTCGAGCAGCAGCAGTTCGGGATCGGTCATCAGCGCACGTGCGATCTGGACGCGCTTGCGTTCGCCTTCGGACAGGGTGCCGAAGGTCCGATCGGCCAGCTGTGTGATGTTGAACGCCGCCAGCAGATCGTGTGCACGGTCGATATCGTCCTGTTCGTACTCCTCGACCCACCGACCGGTGACCCCGTAGGCGGCGGTGAGCACGGTGTCGAGCACCGCTTCGGAGTGAGGGATCCGACTGGCCAGCGCCGTCGAGGCGTAGCCGATGCGCGGACGCAGTTCGAACACGTCGACCCGTCCGAGACGCTCTTCGAGGATGCCGACCGTGCCCGTCGTCGGGTGCATGCGTCCGGCGGCGAGTTCGAGCAGGGTGGTCTTGCCCGCACCATTGGGTCCGAGCACGGCCCAGTGCTCGCCCTCGGCGACGGTCAGCGAGAAATCTTCGAGGAGGAACTCGGTTCCTCGGCGCACGGACACGGATTCCAAAGTCAGGACATCACTCATATCCTCAGACTCTATCGCAGGCGGGTGCGTCTATTCTGGTTCGACATGGACCCAACGACCGACTCACTGCTGCTGACCCTGGCGATCAATCATCGTCTGCGCTCGACCCTGCCCCCTGACGAGGTCAGTGCCGCGTTCCTCGATGATGATCGTGATGTTCCTCTCATCGTCTCCGACGAGGTGTTCGCCACCCCTGCCCCGACCGGTCTGCTGCTCTTCGTCGCCGAGGCGGCCGCGGCCGGGATCACCCACGCCCGGTTGGCGCTGCACCACCCATCGCTGCCGCACACGACTCCCCCGGTCGACCGCGCCGCCCGCACGAAGGTCGGACGCCACAGCGCCCCGGTCGTGCTCCACCGCGGGCCCGAGCAGGCGGCGATCGCGCTCGTCGGCGCCGAGGCCGATGTCGAGATCATCGCCTGCCGGCCCACACTCTTCCGCCCGGTCACCGTGGGCACTTCCGCCGAGGCCCTGCGTCGGCTGCGTCTGCTCGTGATGGAGGGGCTCAGCCTCGTCGAATCCCTCGAGGTCCCGGAGGACTGGCGGCAGGGGCCGTGGCGGGACTGGCAGGAGGAGCTGTCGACGACGCATCCGATCTCGCGCCTGATCCCCACCGAGGCCGATTCGCGGGCGATCTACGCCGCTCTCGACATCCATCACCGGATGGCCGGTGTGCTCGCCCCGGCCACGGTGGACCCGCCGCAGTTCGGCGCCCTGCTGTCCCAGCTGCACCCCGCCGCGGCCGACTACATCACGGCAGTGGCTACGATGAAGGGGTGAATGAGTCGAAGCCCGCCCAGATCCCTGTCCAGCTGCTCGTCATGGACGTCGATTCGACGTTCATCAATGAGGAGGTCATCGATCTCATCGCCGCCCACGCCGGGGTCGGCGAGCAGGTCGCCGACATCACCGAACGGGCCATGGCCGGTCTCATCGACTTCACCGAGTCCCTGGCCGAACGCGTCGCTCTGCTGTCGGGACTTCCGGAATCCGTGCTCGACGAAGTGCGTTCGCAGATCACCCTGACCGAGGGCGCGGCCGAGCTCGTCGCCGCAGTGCAGGACTCCGGCGGTCAGGTGGCGCTGGTGTCCGGCGGCTTCACTGCGATCATCGCTCCCGTGGCCGCACAGTTGGGCATCACCGATGTCTTCGCCAATGTGCTCGAGGTCGACGACGGGATCCTCACCGGCCGTACGAGCGGGCGGATCATCGATCCCAGCGCGAAGGCTGAGATCTTCACCGATCTCGTCGCCGCGGGAGGCTATGCCCCGGAGGCGACGGTGGCCGTCGGCGACGGAGCCAATGACGTCGGCATGATCCGGGCGGCCGGCCTCGGCATTGCGTTCTGCGCCAAGCCGGCCCTCATCGAAGCCGCCGATGCCTCGGTGACCACACGGGATCTGCGCGAGGTGCTCGACCTCATCGCCGCCCGCGCCCGCGCCTGAGGCCACCGCGCACGGCTGAGGCCCTCCGAGGGTTTCGGAGGGCCTCAGCCGTGCGAGTACATCCAGCGACGGTTCACGGTGCACCCGCCGGGCAGCGCGACGGCAGCGCAGTCGGTGCGCGGTTCAGACTCCGTGGAAGACGCGGATCTGCGGTGCCGGGTACTCCCCCGGTTCCAGATCCCAGCTGTCGAGGTCGAAGACCGCGATCGAGGAGGGACGGAATCCGGTGGGAACGCCACCGGCCGGGTTGAGGTGGCCGATCACCTCGGAGACGGTGGGCTGGTGGCCGACGATATAGGCACAGGCCGCATCCGAGGGGATCGAGTTGATCGCATCCATCCAGTCAGCGATCTCACCGGCATAGAGCGAGGCGTCCTCACGCAGTGAGAGACTGCCGGGCTCGTCGATGGACCCGCCGTGGGCCCGGTTGACGGCTTCGACGACGGCCTGCCCGGTCTGGACGGTCCGCCGCGCCGCCGAGGCGATGGCCACATCGGGTGACCACCGCTCGGCGATCTCGGCGCCGGCCTCGACAGCTTGGGCCAGACCCTTGGAATCCAGCGACCGTTCGAAATCGGTGGGCCCCTGCGCCTCCGCCTTGGCGTGGCGGGCGAGAATGAGCACAGGCATGAGCTGCCTCAGGCGCCGGTGGAGTGGAAGCCGCCGTCGACGTGGACCATTTCACCGGTGGTCGCGGGGAACCAGTCCGAGAGCAGGGCGACGATGGCCTTGCCCGCCGGGGTGGCGTCGGTCTGGTCCCAGCCCAGGGGCGCACGGTCGCTCCACATGTCCTCGAGGGTTCCGAAGCCGGGGATCGAGGTGGCGGCGGTGGTCTTGAGCGGGCCGGCCGAGACCAGGTTGACGCGCACGCCGTCCTCGCCGACGTATTTGGCGAGGTAGCGGGCGGTGGATTCGAAGGCGGCCTTGGCCACGCCCATCCAGTCGTAGACGGGCCAGGAGATCGTCGCGTCGAAGGTCAGTCCCACGATTCCGGCGCCCTTGTTGAGCACGGGCTTGGCGGCCACGGCGATCGCCTTGAGCGAGTACGCGGAGACGTGGATCGCACCGGAGACGGACTCCCACGGGGTGTCGAGGAAGACGCCTCCGAGGGCGTCCTTCGGGGCGAATGCGATCGCGTGGACGATGCCGTCGATGTTGCCCTCGAGACGTTCGGGCAGGGCCGCGAGATCGTCTTCGTTCGTGGCGTCGAGTTCGATGACCTTCGGGGTGACCGGCAGGCGCTCGGCGATCACCTGAGTGATCTTCATCTGACGGCCGAAGCTCGAGAGGATGACCTCGGCTCCCTGCTCCTGTGCGAGGCGGGCGGCGGAGAAGGCGATCGAGGCCTCGGTGAGCACGCCGGTGACGAGAATGCGCTTTCCGTCGAGGATTCCCATGGTGGTCCTTTCTTCAAGGGTGTTGATCTGTCGGCGCCGCTCACGGCGGCGTCTCTGGTCTGAAGTCTACGGGCAATGGCCGGCCACGGCCGCATCCGCTCCGGTCGCGGGCGGGGCGAACCGGTGAGGAGGGCCCGGCCGAAGCCGAGCCGTCCTGAGATCCGGTCTCAGTGGCCCATGCCCAGGCCGCCGTCGACGGGCAGGACGGCCCCGGAGATGTAGGCGGCTTCGTCGGAGGCCACCCAGCGGACGACCTTGGCAACCTCTTCGGCCTCGGCGAAGCGCTTGGCCGGGATCGTCGACAGGTACTCCGACCGCTGCTTCTCGCTGAGCTCATCGGTCATATCGGTGCGGATGAAGCCCGGGGCCACGACATTGGCGGTGATGCCGCGGGAACCGAGCTCCCGGGTGATCGACCGGGCGAAGCCGACCAGGCCGGCCTTCGAGGCCGCGTAGTTCGCCTGACCGGGCACTCCGTAGAGGCCCGAGACCGAAGAGATGAGGACGATGCGGCCCTTCTTCGCCCGGATCATCCCGGTGATGGAGCGCTTGACAGTGCGGAAGGCACCGGTGAGGTTCGTATCGACGACGGATTCGAACTCCTCATCGTTCATGCGCATGAGCAGATTGTCGGCGGTGATGCCGGCATTGGCCACGACGACCTCGACGGGCCCCAGCTTCTCCTCGACCTCGGAGAAGGCCCGGTCGATGGATGCGGTGTCGGTGACATCGGCGGCGACGGCCAGAGCGCCCTCGGGGGCCTGACCGTTGCGGGAGGTGACGGCCACCCTCTCACCCTGAGCGAGGAACTCCTCGGCGATGGTGCGGCCGATGCCGCGATTGCCGCCGGTGACGAGGACGGTGCGTGGTTCTGACACTGATGACTCCTGTTGATCGACTGTGCATTCAAATCTATCGTGGACAAACCTATCCTGTCCCCGGGTCGATGGATACGACTCTCACAAAGGACGAGTATCATCTTTAGCAGTCATCGATCGAAGAAGGATATGGTCAGGCACTCGCAGCAGATCACAACGGCAGACACCGCCCTTGATGATGACATGAGGTCTCGGATCATCAAGTATTCGATCACCATGGGGATCAGGACGGTCTGCTTCGTGGCCGCCTATTTCGCTTTCCGGGCCGACCTGCACGTGATCATGTGGATCTGCGTGGCCGGGGCCGTGGTGCTGCCCTATCCTGCTGTGATCTTCGCCAATGCCGGGCGCGAGGTCTCACGCGATGACCAGTCTGCGCTGCTGGACGAGGCTCCGGCCGCGCAGCTGCCGCCGGCCCGCGGTGAGACGGTCTCCGGGGACACGATCTCCGGTGAGGCCGTCGACGACGAGACGGCCGATCGGTCGGCCACCGGCGCCGGCGAGGAGGATTCCGGCCCGGATCGGGCCGGCCCCGAGGAGGCGTGTCCCGGCCCCGACGGAACGGGACCGGACCCCGACAGGGAGGACGATGAAGGGCCACCCGATGCCGGACACGGCGAGACCGTCCTCGGCGAGACCGTCTCCGAAGGAGATCTCGCAGATGACGCCGAAGCGGATGAGACGACAGAACGGTTCAGGGAGGACGACGGATGAGTGAGGAGCTCCAGTGTTCGGCCAAGGGGTGCCGGGAGACCGCGTCCCGGGCGATCCTGTGGAACAACCCCCGCCTGCACACTCCCGAACGCAAGAAGACCTGGCTGGCCTGCGATGGGCATCTCGATCATCTGCGTGACTTCCTCGCTCTGCGGGATTTCCTCATCGGGGACGTATCCATCGACGACATTCCGGAGGACGCCGGTTGAGTCGCTATTCCTTCCTCTTCAGTGCACGCTGGCTCAAATACATCGCCATGGCGATCGTCGTCGTCATCGCCTGTGTGTTCCTCGCCCTGTGGCAGAAGGACCGCAGGGACCAGCGCGAGCAGGAGATCGACACGATCACCGCGAACTACTCCGCCGATCCGGTCGACATCGACACGGTCCTCGACAGCACCGACTCGACGCTGGCGACGACCGATGAGTGGACTCAGGTGTCGCTGACCGGGCAGTTCTCGGACGCGGACACGGTGCTCGCACGCAACCGCGTCGTGGACGACAAGCCGGGCTTCTACGTCGTGACCCCCTTCACGACCACCGACGGAGCCACGATCGCCGTGGTCAGAGGCTTCACGGCAGAAGAGGACTCGGTTCCCCCGGCCCCGAAGGGCGAGCAGACCATCGTCGCCCATCTGCGACCGGCCCAGGACGGGTCCGATGACGACAATCCCGAGGGCATGATCGTCGCCATCGACCCGGCCCGCATTCCGGGTATGGACGGCGCCTACTCGCACGTCTACGCCGAGGTCTCGACGGAATCGAACAGCGGCGCGACCGAGGAGGGGCTGACGCCGCTGCCGATGCCGGAGCTCGATCCGGGCAACCACCTGTCCTATATGCTCCAATGGTTCGCCTTCGGGATCATGATCATCATCGCCGTCGGGATCTCGGCCCGACGGGAGCGCAAGGCCGCCGCCGAGGCGGGTCCCCGATCCAGCGGGGACAGCGAATACGTCGTCATCGACAAGGCCGCGCTCGATGCCGGGGCGAAGGTCAGCCAGCCGGGCAGCCGCTACGGACGCAACCGCTTCAGCTCCCCCGGAGTCCACGGACGCGCCGAAGCCGAGGAGGACGCCGTGTTCGAGGAGCGGTTCAGGCCAAGGTGACCAGGTCGAGGTAGCTGTCGTTCCACAGATCCTCATCACCGTCGGGCAGAAGCAGCACCCGATCGGGATCGAGGGCCGAGACGGCCCCCTCATCGTGGGTCACGAGCACGATCGCTCCCTCATAGCGGCGGATCGCTGAGAGGATCTCCTCACGGGAGGCCGGATCGAGGTTGTTCGTCGGCTCGTCGAGCAGGAGCACATTCGCACTCGAGACCACGAGGGTGGCCAGGGCCAACCGCGTCTTCTCCCCGCCGGAGAGCACGCCTGCGGGTTTGTGCACATCGTCGCCGCTGAACAGGAACGACCCGAGCACATTGCGCACCGCCGTGTCATCGAGGTGCGGGGAGCTGCGGGCCATGTTCTCCAGCACCGTGCGTTCGAGATCGAGCGTCTCGTGCTCCTGCGCATAGTAGCCGAGTTTGAGTCCGTGACCGGGCACGACTTCACCCGAGTCCGGTTCGTCGAGGCCGGCGAGCAGCCGCAGCAGAGTCGTCTTGCCCGCACCGTTGTAGCCGAGGACGACGACTCGCGTGCCCTTGTCGATGGCGAGGTCGACGCCGGTGAACACCTCGGTCGATCCGAAGCTGCGCGACAGCCCCTCGGCCGTGAGCGGAACGCGTCCGCAGTCGGCCGGGGCGGGGAACCTGAGGTTCGCGACCTTCTCGGTGGCGCGTTCGTCCTCGAGCCCGGCCAGGAGCCGTTCGGCGCGCTTGGCCATCTGCTGAGCAGCGACCGTCTTCGTGGCCTTGGCCATCATCTTATTGGCCTGGGCGTTGAGCGCTGAGGCCTTCTTCTCCGCATTCGCCCGCTCCCGACGACGGCGCCGTTCGTCGTCCTCACGCTGTTTGAGGTAGAGCCGATAGCCCATCGAGTAGATGTCGATGGTCTGTCGGGTGGCGTCGAGGAAGAAGACCTTGTTGACGACTTCGTCGATGAGATCGAGGTCGTGGCTGATGATGACCAGTCCCCCGGAATAGGCCTTGAGATGGTCGCGCAGCCACATCACGGATTCGGCGTCGAGGTGGTTCGTCGGCTCGTCGAGGATCATCGTGTCCGGGGCCGAGAACAGGATCCGGGCGAGTTCGACCCGACGCCGCTGTCCACCGGAGAGGGTGCCGATCTCCTGGTTGATCAGCGCTTCGTCGAGTCCGAGGTTCGCCGCGATCGCATAGGCCTCGGATTCGGCGGCGTACCCGCCGGCGGCGATGAATTCGGCTTCGATGCGCGGATAGCGCTCGATGGCCTTCGTCGCCACCTTCTCATCCGGTGAGGCCATCTGCCGCTCGGCCTTGCGCAGGCGTCTGACGAGCACATCGAGCTCCCGGGCCGACAGGACGCGTTCGAGCCCGGTCGAGGTGAGGTCACCGCTGCGCGGATCCTGGGGCAGGTAGCCGACGGTGCCCGAGACCGACACCGAACCGGCCGCTGCCGCATGCCTGCCCATGATCACCTTGGTCAGGGTCGTCTTCCCTGCACCGTTGCGACCGACGAGACCGACACGGTCTCCCTTGTCCACACGGAAGGACACATCGGACATGAGGGTCCGGGCACCGACGTTGACTTCGAGGCCGGAGGCCTGAATCATTCTGTCTCCAAACTGCGGCCGATGAGATCGGCCAGAAATTGCTGGGGGTGGATGTTGCGGGCACGCGCCCGGGCGACGAGTTCATCTGCCACGGCGGTGGGCACACGGCAGGAGATGACGGTCGTGTCCTCCGCGCTCCCGGCGGACTCCGCCGAGACCTCCGGTGCTGCACCGGAGGTCTCGGGCGTCCCCGCGGGGACGAATCCGGGGCCTTCGGGCACGGGCGTGCCCTTCTGGTAGGCGGTTGCCACGGCCCGGGCGCGCTCATCGGCGGCCTCATTGAGTTCGTGGTCGCTGTGTCCCTTGACCCATTCGAACTCGACGGCTCGGCCGCGCAGCTCCTCGTCGAGGGACGCTAAGAGGTCCTTGTTGAGGACGTCCTTGCCATCGGCCTTCTTCCATCCCCTGCGCTTCCACCCCGGCAGCCACTTCGTGCACGCGTTGATCACGTACTTCGAGTCACAGTATATCTTCAGGTCCTCGCCGCAGTCGGCGGTCGATCGCAGCAGGTCGAGCACGGCCATGAGCTCTCCCCGGTTGTTCGTCGCGTTCTTCCATCCGCCGGCGTGCCAGCAGCCCTCGTCGATGTACCAGGCCCACCCGGCTGGGCCCGGGTTGCCGAGCGCGGAACCGTCCGCGGCAGCGATGATCGTCAATGGTTCTCCTTGGAAAGTCGGATTCCATTCTGTCACGCCTCTGCCGCCGTCCCCGCACGCGGGGCGGTGATCTGCCTGACCTCGCGCATGCGCTCTCACGGTCGCAACCGCAGCCGCGCTGAGCACGCAGATCGCCGAGGTGGGCAGGCCCTGTCAGGCCTGCCCACCTCGGCGATGGGAACGGGATCACCCGTTCAGATGTTGAAACCCAGCGCCCGCATCTGCTCGCGGCCGTCCTCGGTGATCTTCTCCGGACCCCATGGCGGCATCCAGACCCAGTTGATGCGGTAGGCGGGGACGATCCCCTCGAGGGACTGTGCCGTCTGATCCTCGATGACATCGGTCAGCGGGCAGGCCGCCGAGGTCAGGGTCATCTCGATCACGGCCGTGCCGTCGTCTTCGACCGAGATCCCGTAGACCAGGCCGAGGTCGACGATGTTGACACCGAGCTCGGGATCGACGACGTCCATCATCGCTTCGCGCACTTCGTCGACGCTGGCATTCTGCGGTGCGTCTATGACTTCAGGCATTGTCCTTCTCCTCACGAGCTGCTTGTGCTTGGGTGAGTGCGTCCTTGAACGCCATCCAGGACAGGAGAGCACACTTGATCCTGCCCGGGAACTTCGACACTCCAGCGAACGCCGCGGCGTCGCCGAGAATGCCCTCATCCCCTTCCATTGTCCCACGAGAATGCATGAGTTCGTGGAAAGCCGATTCGATCCGCAGCATGTCCGCGATCGAGTTGTCCGCGGCCAGCTCGGACAGGACCGAGGCCGAGGCCATCGAGATCGAGCAGCCGTCGCCCGTCCAGCGCACGGTGACGTGATCCTCGTCGTCGATTTCGAGCTCGAGTTCGATCTCATCGCCGCAGGTCGGATTCACCTGATGCGAATAGCCGTGCGGAGCCGAGACGGCGTCGCCGAGCAGTTCGGCGTTGCCCGTCCGCGCCCGCGACTGGTCGAGGATGACCTGTTGGTAGAGCTGCTGCATCGGTGTGGTCATCGCTTCACGCTCCCTCTGCCGCCACTCCGAAGAAGGGGCGGACCTCGGCCAGTGCGCTCAGGAAGCGCCGGCAGTCCTCGGCGTTGTTGTACAGATACGTGCTCGCTCGGGTCGAGGCGGTGACACCGAAGCGGCGGTGCAGCGGCTGGGCGCAGTGGTGTCCCACACGCACGGCCACGCCCTGAGAGTCGAGGTACTGTCCGACGTCATGGGCGTGGACCCCGTCGACATCGAAGGCCACGGTCCCGATCCTCGTCTCCGCGTCGCCGAGGACCCGGATGCCGGGGATCTCGGCGATGCCGTCGAGCAGGATGCGGGCGAGCTGACGTTCGTGGTCGAAGATCTCCTCGAGCCCGACCTCGGCGAGGTAGCCGACGGCGGTGGCGAAGGCCGCGACCTCGGCCACCGGCTGGGTTCCGGCCTCGAATCGCTGCGGGGCGGGCATGAATCCCGATTCCTCCATGCTCACCGAGGTGATCATCGAGCCTCCGGTGAGCACCGGCGGCAGCGCATCGAGCAGTCCGGACCGGCCCCACAGCACTCCCAGACCGGTGGGTCCGAGCGCTTTGTGGGCGGAGAACGCGGCGAAGTCGACGTCGAGGTCGGTGAAGTCCACGGGCATGTGCGGCACGGACTGGCAGGCGTCGAGGACGACGTACGCCCCGACCTCGCGGGCCCGGGCCACGAGCCGCTGGACCGGATTGACGGTGCCCAGCACGTTCGACACGTGGGTGAAGGCCAGCACCTTCGTCGTTTCGTCGACGATGTCGGTCAGGCGGCTGAGATCGAGTTCACCGGCATCGGTCACCGGCAGCCAGCGCAGCTGGGCTCCGGTGGATGCGGCCAGCTGCTGCCAGGGCACGAGGTTCGCGTGATGTTCCATCTCGGTGATCACGATCGAGTCCGCAGGGCTCAGGGCGAAGCGTTCGGCGGCCTCTCCCCCGAACCCGTGGCTGGCCCGGTCGATGCCGAGTGCCACGATGTTGAGCGCCTCGGTCGCATTCTTCGTCCAGCACACCTGCTCCGCATCCCCGCCGACGAGACCGGCGACGGCGATGCGGCCGTTCTCGAAGGCGTCCGTGGCCTCCACGGCCAGGGAGTGGGCGCCCCGGTGGACGGCGGAATTGCGCTGCTGGTAGTACTCGACGAAGGTGTCGATGACGCACTGCGGCTTCTGCGAGGTCGCCCCGGAGTCGAGATACGACAGCGGCGACTTCCCGATCCTGGCATCCAGGATCGGGAAGTCGCCTCTCAGACGTGAGAACATCAGACGCCGGCGGTGAAGAAGCGGTCGTAGCCTTCGTTCTCGAGGCGATCGGCCAGTTCCGGTCCGCCTTCCTCGGCCACCTTGCCGTTGATGATCACGTGGACGTGATCGGGCGTGATGTAGTTGAGGATGCGGGTGTAGTGGGTGATGAGCATGACGCCGACGTCGGTGACGCCCTTGACCCGGTTGACGCCTTCGGACACGATCCGCAGGGCGTCGACGTCGAGGCCGGAGTCGGTCTCGTCGAGGACGGCGAACTTGGGCTTGAGCATCTCGAGCTGGAGGATCTCGTGGCGCTTCTTCTCACCGCCGGAGAAGCCCTCGTTGACGTTGCGGCTGGCGAACGCGGGGTCCACGCGCAGGTCCTCCATCGCCTGCTTGAGGTCCTTCGTCCACGTGCGCAGCTTCGGAGCCTCACCGTCGATGGCGGTCTTGGCCGAACGGAGGAAGTTCGTCACGGTCACACCGGGAACCTCGACGGGGTACTGCATGGCCAGGAACAGACCGGCCTTGGCACGCTCGTCGACGGACATGTCGAGCACGTCCTCACCGTCGAGGGTGACCGAACCGGAGGTCACCTCGTACTTCGGGTGCCCGGCCAGGGCATAGGCCAGGGTGGACTTGCCGGAGCCGTTGGGGCCCATGATGGCGTGGGTCTCGTTCGAGCTGATCTCGAGGTTGATCCCGTTGAGGATGGGCTTGAGCCCGGTATCGGTGGTGACACCGACGTGCAGGTCTTCGATCTTGAGAGTGGACATAATGATCCCTTTTCTTCGGTCGTTAAGTCAGTTGAGAGTTGTGTTCGGATCGACGAGGATGCGCCCGGCGATCTCCTTGCAGTCATAGACCGCCACGGGCTCGAAGGCCGGCGGATTCACCGGCTTGCCCGAGTTGAGGTCGAACTGCGATCCATGCAGCCAGCACTCGATGGTGCAGTCCTCGACATCGCCCTCGGCCAGCGACACCTCGCCATGGGTGCACAGGTCGTCGATGGCGTGGATCGTTCCGTCGGAGTCGCGAGCGATGCAGATCTCGAACTCGCCGACTTCGATGCGCATGGTCGCGCCGGGCCCCACCTCGTCGGTGGCCGCCACGTCGATCATGGTCACAGGACGCTCCGGGACAGCTCTTCCTCGATGCGCTCGTTGAGCACATCCTCGATCTCGGGCACCTGGATCTTCTGGATCACCTCGTTGAAGAATCCGCGCACCACGAGCTGGCGGGCGACCTCCTCGGGGATGCCGCGGGACATGAGGTAGAACAGGTGCTCCTCATCGAAGCGTCCCGTCGAGGAGGCGTGGCCGGCACCGGCGATGTCGCCGGTCTCGATCTCGAGGTTCGGCACCGAGTCCGCCCGGGCCCCATCGGTGAGGATGAGGTTGCGGTTGAGCTCGTAGGTGTCGATGTCGAGAGCCTCGGGGCGGATGAGCACATCGCCGATCCAGACGCTGCGCGCGTCCTTGCCCTGGAGTGCGCCCTTGTAGTGGACGTTCGAGGTCGCCTTCGGCGTGTTGTGGTCGATGTAGGTCCGGTGCTCGAGGTGCTGACCGGCGTCGGCGAAGTAGAGTCCGAGCAGCTCGGCCTCTCCGCCCGGCGCCGAGTAGCGCACGTTCGTGTTCAGGCGCACGATGTCACCGCCGAGGGTGACGTGGATGTGCTTGAACTTCGCGTCCTTGCCCACGATCGCATCGTGCTGTCCCATGTGCTGGGTGCCGTCGTCCCACAGCTGCAGGGACACGAAGGTGACATCCGCGCCGTCGCCGACGACGAGGGAGACGAGCTCCGAATAGCGGCTCAGTCCCTCGTGCTCGACGACGATGGTCGCCTTGGCGTTCGCGCCGACGGAGACGACGACGTGGCCATGGGTGACCTGGTCGCCCTGGCCGTCGGCGTGGATGATCGCGGCCTTGTCCAGCTGCGTGTTCGCCGGCACCGAGTAGTGGGTGACGACGGGGGCGCGCTTGGCGGCGACGACCGAGGGCCGGTCCTCGGGCTCGAGGATGCCCAGCTCCTGGGCGGCCTCGAGCGAGATCTCCTCGACCGACAGGCCCTCGGGCAGGTCGGAATCGATCTTCAGCCGCGCCTCGGTGGCCTCATCGGTGAAGAAGTCGCTGAGCTTGCGCACCGGGGTGAAGCGCCATTCCTCTTCGCGTCCGTTCGGGACGGCGAAATCGGCGGGGTCGAAGCTGCGGGTGCGGTCATCGCGCTTGGACAGCGGAACGTGGACGTCCGCGCCGTGCGAGTGCTCCGAGACTCCGAGTGGGTTGGTGGTATCTGTCACGTGAAAACTCCTTGTCAGGCAGGTCGGTGGTGGGCGGAGCGGATCAGCCCACTGCACCTTCCATCTGCAGTTCGATGAGGCGGTTGAGCTCGAGGGCGTACTCCATCGGCAGCTCACGCGCGATCGGCTCGACGAAGCCGCGCACGATCATCGCCATCGCCTCGGTCTCCTCCATGCCGCGGGACATGAGGTAGAACAGCTGATCCTCACTGACCTTCGACACGGTCGCCTCGTGACCGAGAGTGACATCGTCTTCACGAATGTCGATGTAGGGGTATGTGTCCGAGCGGGAGACGTTGTCGACGAGCAGGGCGTCGCACAGGACGTTGTTCGACGAGCCCTCCGCGCCCGGGTGCACGTGCACGAGACCGCGGTAGCCGGCGCGACCGCCGCTGCGGGCCACGGACTTCGACACGATCGACGAGTGCGTGTTCGGTGCGGCGTGGACCATCTTGGCACCGGTGTCCTGGTGCTGTCCCTCGCCGGCGAACGCCACGGCCAGGGTCTCGCCGCGAGCGTGCTCGCCGGTCATCCACACGCCCGGGTACTTCATGGTCACCTTCGAGCCGATGTTGCCATCGACCCATTCCATCTGCGCGCCCTCCTCGGCGATCGCCCGCTGGGTGACGAGGTTGTAGACGTTGTTCGACCAGTTCTGGATCGTCGTGTAGCGCACGTGGGCGTCCTTCTTCACGATGATCTCGACGACGGCCGAGTGCAGGGAGTCGGTGTTGTAGATCGGAGCGGTGCAGCCCTCGACGTAGTGGACGTGGGAGCCCTCGTCGGCGATGATCAGCGTGCGCTCGAACTGACCCATGTTCTCCGTGTTGATGCGGAAGTAGGCCTGCAGCGGGATCTCGACATGGACGCCCTTGGGCACGTAGATGAAGGATCCGCCCGACCACACGGCGGTATTCAGCGCGGCGAACTTGTTGTCTCCGGCCGGGATGACCGAACCGAAGTACTCTTCGAACAGCTCGGGATGCTCACGCAGACCGGTGTCGGTGTCGAGGAAGATGACGCCCTGGGACTCGAGCTCCTCGTTGATCTTGTGGTAGACGACCTCGGATTCGTACTGCGCGGCGACGCCGGCGACCAGACGCTGCTTCTCCGCCTCGGGGATGCCCAGGCGGTCATAGGTGTTGCGGATGTCCTCGGGCAGGTCCTCCCAGGTCTGGGCCTGGCCCTCGGTCGAGCGCACGAAGTACTTGATGTCGTCGAAGGGCAGGGTCGACAGATCCGCGCCCCAGCTGGGCAGCGGCTTCTTGTCGTAGAGGCGGAGGGCCTTGAGTCGACGCTTGAGCATCCACTCCGGTTCTTCCTTGAGCCTCGAGATGTTGCGGACGACGTCCTCGTTCAGACCGCGCTCGGCGGTCAGTCCCTTGTCGTCTTCGTCACGCCAACCGTATGCGTAGTGCCCGAGGTCCTTGAGCTCGGGATTCGCGTCGATGATCCGATTGCCTGTGTCAGTCATCGTGAACCTCCTTGAGGTCGATCATTGCTGTGGATGAGTGGTCTGGTCAGTTCCGAGGTCGGGATGTGGGTGGTGCACACGTGGTCTCCCTGAGCCAGCGAGGACAGCCGTCTGACGTCCACGCCGAGGTAGTCGGAGAACATCGCGAGCTCGGCCTCGCAGATCTCCGGGAACTCTGCGGCCACGGCCTGGATCGGGCAGTGCCCCTGACACAGCTGCATCGCCTCGAGAGGGGTTCCGGCCGCAACCGGTGTCGCCGAGGCGGCGTACCCCTCCCGTGTCAGTGCAGTCGCCAGCGCTCGGGAACGCGAGGCCACGGTGGTCCCACCGCGCTTGTCGAGTTCGGGTCCGAGCCGATCCCGCAGACGGGCCACGAGGTCCTCGGTGAAATCCTCGACGGCCGACTTCCCGTGTCGATCCTCCATGAAGCGGAGGATGTTGACGGCCAGTTCATCATAGGAATGGCTGACCGAGTCATGCCCGGCCGTCGTGACCACATAATGCCTGGCCGGACGTCCTCTGCCCGCCTGCTTGCCGGCGAGTTCGCGGACCTCGATGAGGCCCTCGCTCTCCAGCGCATCCAGATGACGACGGATCGCCGCCGGGGTCAGGTCGAGGGCTTTGGCCAGTGACGAAGCTGTGATCGGGCCGTCGTCGAGCACCGACTGGAAGACCTTCTGCCGGGTTCGGCGGTCCTCCGTGTCGTTCGCAGCCATAATCCACCTCCTTGACTAACACAACACTATTGTTGCGTAATTTGTTTCGTAAAACTAGGTGAGCCTAACCATGTACGCATTCGACGGGTCGTAGAATGGTGGGGTGTCATCTTCGGCCCTGACCATTCGCGGTCTCCAGTACTCCTACGGCGCGCACCGCGTCGTCGACGGAATCGACCTGACCGCGAACTCCGGCGCCGTCCTCGGAGTCCTCGGGCCCAACGGCGCCGGCAAGTCCACGACGATCTCGCTGGCCGTGGGCACGCGCCGGCCCGACGCCGGCACGGTCGAGATCTTCGGACACGACCCTGTCCGCGAGCATGTCACGACCTCGCAGCTGGCCGGGGTGATGCTCCAGGACGGCGGCCTGCCGATGAGTTCGAAACCGCTGCAGGTGCTGCGGCACCTCGCCTCCCTCTACCGCGATCCGCTGCCCGTCGACGAACTGGCCGGACCGCTGGGTCTGCACGACTTCGCCGGCCGCACCATGCGCCGACTCTCCGGCGGGCAGAAGCAGCGGGTCGCACTCGCCGCCGCCCTCATCGGTCGTCCGCGCCTGGTCTTCCTCGACGAGCCCTGCGCCGGACTCGACCCGCAGGCCAGAGAGGTCGTCCACACGTTCATCCGCCGACTCGCCGACCGCGGGGTCGCCGTGGTCCTGACCACTCACGATCTCGCCGAGGCCGAGGACCTCTCCGACGAGGTCGTCGTCATCGACCGGGGCCGGATCATCGCCCAGGGGGCGCCGGAGGAGCTGCGCAACGCCTCTGCCGATTCCCGCTCGCTGTCGATCAGGCTCGATCGGCCCGCCTCGGCGCAGCTGCTCTCGCGGATGAATGACATCGCCCCCACCTCGGTGCAGGGCACTCATATCGTGATCGAGGACGCACCGAGTTCGGCCCAGGTCGCGGCCGCGTGCTCAGCTCTGGCCGAGGCGGGCCTGGAGATCACGGAGATGGACATGCACGCCCAGTCCCTGGCCGAAGTCTTCTTCGACCTCACCGGGAGGCCCCTGCGATGAGATTGCGACGCATCGTCTCACAGACGAAGTTCGAGACCGTCTCCGTCCTCCGCAACGGCGAACAGCTGCTGCTGTCGATCATCTTCCCTCTCGGTCTGCTCATCTTCCTGGCCGAGACTCCCCTGCTCGCCGGTCTCGACATCATCGACTCCACGGCGGACCCGCTGAACATCGCCGTTGCCGGTGCGCTGAGCCTGAGCCTGGCCTCGAGCGCCTTCACCGGCCAGGCCATCGCCACCGCCTTCGACCGTCGCTACGGGGTGCTCAGGCAGCTGGCCACGACTCCGCTGGGCACGAACGGGCTCATCCTCGGCAAGCTCGGCGCCGTCATCGCGGTCGTGGTCATCCAATTCGCGCTCGTCTTCGCCGTGGCGGTCTGCCTCGGCTTCCGCGGTCCCGTCGATGTGCTCGGCCTCGTCCTGGCTACCGTGTTCGGCACCGCGTGCCTGCTCTCGCTCGGACTGCTCATGGCCGGGACGCTGCGCGCCGAGGCGACCCTGGCGGCAACGAATCTCATCTGGGTGCTCATGGCCGGCGTCGGTGGTCTCGTCGTCGCGCATCCGGGAGAATGGGGAACGGTCGTGAGCTATCTGCCCTCCGGTGCGCTCGGCGACGTGATGCGCTCGGCCATCGGAGTCGGCGGCATCGACATCAAGGCAATCATCGTGCTCCTGATCTGGGGGCTGGTGGGGACGCTTGCAGCACGCAGGTGGTTCCGTTTCGAATGAGGAGTGAAGTGGTCACGAAGAAGATCCGCGTCGCCGCCTGGGCCATGCTCATCGCCCAGGCGGGAATCATCCTGAGCGGCGGCATCGTCCGGCTCACCGGCTCCGGGCTCGGCTGCTCGGATTGGCCCAAGTGCACCCCGGATTCGCTCGTGGCCACCCCGGCGATGGGCATCCACAGCTACATCGAGTTCGGCAACAGGCTCATCGCCGTGGTCCTGGCCATCCTCGGCGTCTGCATCGCCCTCATGCTGTGGAACCACCGCAAGAAGCGCCCCGACCTGTTCTGGCTCAACATCGGTCTGCTCGCCATCGTTCCGGTCCAGGCCGTGGTCGGCGGCATCACCGTGTGGACGAAGCTCAATCCGTGGGTCGTGGCCGGGCACTTCATCCCTTCGGCGATCGCCGTCGGCGTCGCGACCTATTTCGTCCGCCGCACCTATGACACCGGCGTCAGACTCACGACCAGGGCCTCGTCCCCGCTGCCGACGCTGGCCTGGATCATGCTCGCTCTGACGGCCGTCATCGTCGTCTTCGGTGTGCTCACCACCGGCGCCGGACCGCATTCGGGGTCGACCATGTCGACGCGCAACGGTCTCGACAACATCTGGATCACGCGCGCCCATGCCCTCCCGGTCTGGCTGCTCGTCATCACCACGGTCATCTCGCTGGTGCTGGCGAAGCGGAAGGCCCAGACGGCGATGGTCGCCCCGCTGACCGTTCTGCTGATCGTCGAGATCGCCCAGGGCCTGATCGGCTATGTGCAGTACTTCCTCGGTGTGCCCGAGGAACTCGTCGCCCTCCATATGGTCGGACTCGCGGCCACGATCGCCGCCAGCGTCGCCGTGCTGGACAGCGCCTACCCGCGAAGCACGCAGGCCGGGACCGAACGCTCCCTGACCGTGATGGCCTGACCCGCTGCTGCCACCGAGGCCCCCGGGGACCGCGTCTCCGGGGGCCTCGGTGTATTCGGCGCCCTCGCCCGCTGCTGCTTCGGTGCCTTCCTGCGGCTTCGGCGCCCTCCGCCGCGGCGAACCTCGGTGCCCGGAATGCTTCAGTTGCCCGCGCGGTGTCCAGCAGAACTGTCCGTCCCCTGCTGGTCCGTCCCTTGTCTCGGGCGCACTCCCACCGGGGTGGTCCGGCCGTCTCAGGCGCGTGCCGGCGGCGTGCCCGCCTGGATCGTCTTGAGCATGGGAAACGCTCGACCCCGGGTCCAGCCGAGGGCATGGACCCGGGGTCGAGGCAGGGACTCGATGATCGGCATCGACCGGTCGATCAGGACCGGGCACCGCCCATCCGGGAGCTTCCGCCCCCGAGCTGTCACCAGATGCCGGGGATCAGCGTTTCGACGAAGGGGTCGATGGCCACGGCCAGGAACAGCAGCGACAGATAGGTGATCGACCCGTGGAAGACCTTCATGGCCCGCAGGGAGGTGCCTTCCTTGCCCTTCTTGGCGCGCGAGACCAGCGAGTAGCAGGAGTACAGGAACCACGCTCCGGCAGCGACTGCGACGATGGTGTAGACGGGTCCCATGGGGGCGACCGGGATGAGAGCCAGAGAGCAGGCGATCATCGCCCAGGTGTAGAGGATCATCTGGCGGCCGACCGACGTGGGCGGCAGCTTCGAGGGCAGCATCGGGACTTCGGCGGCGTCGTAGTCGGCCTTGTACTTGATGGCCAGCGGCCAGTAGTGGGGCGGCGTCCAGAAGAACACGACGAGGAACAGCAGCACCGGTTCCCAGGCCACTCCCCCGGTCACGGCCGACCAGCCGATGAGCACCGGCATGCAGCCGGCGGCTCCACCCCACACGATGTTCTGCGAGGTGCGGCGCTTGAGGATGAGAGTGTAGAAGACGGCGTAGAGCAGGATCGCGGTCGCGGTGAGGCCGGCGGTGACCCAGTTCGTGAATCCGCCGAGCCAGAAGATCGAACCGAGCCCGAGCGCGGATGCGAAGATCAGTGCGGCACGCGGGCTGATCTCACCGGTGACCAGCGGACGATCCTTCGTCCGCTCCATCTTCGCGTCGATATCGCGATCGACGTAGCAGTTGAAGACCGAGGCCGAAGCCGCAGCGGCGGCACCGCCGATGAGCGTGTTGATCACCAGCCAGATGTTCGGCAGACCGTGAGCCGCCAGGAACATCACGGGGGCGGTCGTGACCAGGAGCAGCTCGATGACGCGCGGCTTCGTCAGCGCAATATAGGCGCTGATGATCGATCGCGGTCGGGCGCCGAGACCCTGCTCGTCGATGGCCCTCTGCAGAGGTCGTTCACTCTGCTCTTCCCGGTTCTGACGAAGTTCCCTCACGCCGTCGATTCTACCCTCTGTCGAATTTTTTGCCAGTCGCGCGCGACCGTGTTGCGACGGACCCGGCCCATCCGGGGCAGGACCCTCTTCAGCGTTCACCGGCGAGCCGATTCGGAAACGATGCGGACGAGGAAGGCCACTGCGGCACAGACCGGGGCCAGCAGCACCACCTGCACGATGAGGGCGGAGACGAGGCTGAGCGAGGCACTCGAGAAGTCGGTGCCGAGCACCGTGACGTCGACTCCGACTCCCAGCAGACCCGTCACGACCGCGTAGACCAGGGTCGTGGTCCAGACCAATCCGCCGCGTCGGGCGGTGAGCATGACGAGGACCGCGGCGATGAAGGGAGTCAGCAGCATCAGGGTGAATGCCGCCCACAGAAGCAGCTCACCGACGTCGACGCCGCCGCGAAGGGGCTGGCCCAACGACGATGACACCGCGATCGTGATCAGGATGAACGAGGCAGGCACGATCGCACCGATGCGGGAGACGAATCGACGGGGGCCGCGGGTCGCGGCGGCCACCTCGGCGAGGACCGGTCGCCTGGCCGATCCCGACTGCGGGTGCTCATCGGCTCCGCGGACGGCAGCGGTGTTCGTCACCGGTTTCGCTCCCTCGCTCACCGTGTTCCTCTCACAATCCTCGGTCGACGTTCGGGGCCTCACGCGGTTGACGTTCGGGGCCCTCGCGAGCTCACAGCACGGGCCTTCCCACGGCCTGTGAACTGTATGCCAGACCACACTCTACCCGCCGGTAGCCGGAAAGTCCCGCGCTCGTTCTCCCACCTTGTGACAGCACTGCCCACATCAGGCATCCGTCGCGGTAGAGTTTGAGTGCACGCTCTCAGACGAACGAAGGATCGCTCGAAGACATGAACTCCCTGTCCTGGACTGAACTCGACAACCGCGCAGTCGACACCGCCCGCCTTCTCGCCGCCGATGCGGTCCAGAGGAAGGGGAACGGACACCCGGGAACCGCGATGAGCCTGGCGCCCATCGCCTACTACCTCTACCAGCACGGACTCACCCACGACCCGGCCGACCCGACTTGGGTCGGCCGAGATCGTTTCGTTCTCTCCTGCGGCCACAGTTCGCTCACCCAGTACGTTCAGCTCTATCTGTCCGGGTTCGGACTCGAGCTCGATGACCTCAAGGCGCTGCGCACCTGGGGTTCCCTGACGCCCGGCCACCCGGAGGTCGGACACACCTCCGGTGTCGAGATCACCACGGGACCCTTGGGCTCGGGACTCGCCTCGGCGGTGGGCATGGCCATGGCGGCCCGCCGGGAACGCGGACTGTTCGATCCCGACGCCCCTGCCGGCACCTCGCCGTTCGACCACTCGGTCATCGTGCTCGCCTCCGACGGCGACCTCGAGGAAGGCGTGTCCGGTGAGGCCTCATCGCTGGCGGGGACCCAGGAACTGTCGAACCTGCTGGTGATCTGGGACGACAACAGGATCTCCATCGAGGACGACACCGCCATCGCCTTCGGTGAGGACACGGCCGCCCGCTACGCCGCCTACGGCTCGCACGTTCAGCACGTGGACTTCACCGCCGGCGGCGAGTACAAGGAAGACATCGAGGCCTTCCACGCCGCCGTCGAGGCGGCCCGCGCCGATTCTCGTCCCTCATTCATCCGCCTGTCCACCGTCATCGCCTGGCCGGCACCGAACGCCCAGAACACCGGCGGCGCCCACGGCGCCGCACTCGGTGAGGACGAGGTCCGGGCGACGAAGGAGATCCTCGGCTTCGACCCCGACGCTTCCTTCGCCGTCGACGATGAGGTCCTCGCCCATGCCCGCAAGGTCCGCGACCGCGGCCGCGCGGCCCATCTGGAATGGGACAAGTCTTTCTCCGCCTGGCGCAGCGCGAACCCCGAGGCCGCGGCCCTGTTCGATCGTCTGGCCAAGCGCGAGCTGCCGGCCGGTCTCGATGCGGCCTTCCCGGTCTTCGAGGCCAGCGAGAAGGGCATCGCCACGCGCGCGGCCTCCGGACAGGTGCTCAACGCCATCGCCGAGACCATGCCCGAGCTCTGGGGCGGGTCGGCCGATCTGGCCGGTTCGAACAACACCCTGATCAAGGGCGAGCCGAGCTTCCTGCCCGCGCACCGGTCGACCGAGGCCTTCTCCGGCCACGAGTACGGGCGGAACATCCACTTCGGCGTCCGCGAGTTCTCCGCCGGTCTCATCGGCAACGGCATCGCCCTCCACGGCGGCACCCGCCCCTACTGCGGCACGTTCCTCGTCTTCAGCGACTACCAGCGACCGGCGGTCCGCCTGGCCGCCCTGCAGCAGGTGCCGACCCTGTTCATCTGGACGCATGACTCGATCGGCCTCGGCGAGGACGGTCCCACGCACCAGCCGATCGAACACCTCTCCGCGCTGCGCGCGATCCCCGGCCTCGACGTCGTCCGCCCGGCCGATGCGAACGAGACCGCGGTCGTGTGGCGCAAGATCCTCGACCGCACCGACGGGCCCAGCGGCCTCGTCCTCACCCGTCAGGCCGTTCCGACCCTCGACCGGGACAAGTACGCCCCCGCCGCTCAGGCGGCACGCGGCGGCTATGTGCTCACCGACACCGGTGACCAGCCCGAGGTCGCGATCATCGCCAGCGGCTCCGAGGTCGCCATCGCCCTCGAGGCGGCACAGATCCTGCAGGAATCGGGCACCGCGGCGCGCGTGATCTCCATGCCCTGCCAGGAATGGTTCGAAGCCCAGCCGGAGGAATACCGGAACACGGTGCTGCCGCGCTCGCTCCGGGCCCGTGTGAGCATCGAGGCCGCCTCGGCGATGAGCTGGCACAAGTACCTCGGCGATGCCGGACGCGCCGTGTCCATCGAACACTACGGAGCATCGGCGGACTACGCCACGCTCTACGAGAAGTTCGGCATCACCCCGGCGGCCGTCGTCGACGCCGCCGAAGAATCCATCACAGCAGCGAAGGCGGAAGCATGAGCGAATCTCTCAAGCAGCTGAGCCGACACGGGGTCTCCATCTGGCTCGACGACCTCTCCCGGACCCGGCTCGAATCCGGTGACCTCGCCCGGCTCATCGATGAATCATCGGTCACCGGCGTGACGACGAATCCGACGATCTTCGCGAATGCGATCTCCGCGGGATCGGACTACGATTCCGCGGTCGCCGAACTCGGCCGTCAGGGCTCGGACGTCGACTCGGCCATCGAGGCCCTGACCACCACCGATGTGGCCGAGGCCGCACGCCTGTTCCGGCCCGTCTACGACGCCACCGACGGCGACGACGGCCGCGTGTCGATCGAAGTCGCTCCCCCGCTGGCCCACGATGCCGCGGGCACCGTGGAATCGGCGAAGGCGCTGTGGGAGCGCGTCGATGAACCGAACGCGATGATCAAGATCCCCGCCACCGAGGCGGGACTGCGCGCGATCGCCGACACCATCGCCGCCGGCATCAGCGTCAACGTCACTCTCGTGTTCTCCCTGACCCGGTACCGGCACGTCGTCGAAGCCTTCCTCCAGGGCCTGGAGAAGGCGCGCGCGGCCGGACACGACCTGTCCACGATCCGGTCGGTGGCCTCGATCTTCGTCTCCCGAGTCGATACCGAGATCGATGCGCGCCTCGACGCCCTCGACGACCCGGCCGCGGCCGAGTTCAAGGGCCGCGCCGGGATCGCGAACTGCGTGCTCGCCCACGAAATCCACTCCCAGCTGTTCACCTCCGAGAGGTTCAAGGTCCTCGAACTCGCCGGAGCACGCCCCCAGAGGCTGCTGTGGGCCTCGACCGGGGTGAAGAACCCCGACTACGCGGACACGATGTACGTCTCCGGGCTCGTGGCCCCGAACACCGTGAACACCATGCCCGAACCGACCCTGCAGGCCTTCGCCGACCACGGTGAGGTCACGCAGGAGATCACTGCCGATGACTACCGGGCCGCCGATGAGGTCTTCGACGCCCTGGCCCGGCTCGGCATCGACTATGCGGAGGTGATGACCGTGCTCGAAGAGCAGGGACTGAAGAAGTTCGACGTCAGCTGGACCGAACTGCAGGAAACCATCCGAACGGCACTGGACCGGTCATGAGACTCGCACTCGATGTCCCGGTCAGCGACGAATTCGAAGCCGAGGCGGCACGGCTCATCGATGCCCGTCTGCCCTCGCGGCTGCAGCAGCAGGACGCCGAGCTCTTCGACGGCGCCGAGGATGCGGCCGAGCGCATGGGCTGGGTGGATCTGCCGCACCAGGCAGAGGATCTTCTCACCAGGATCGAGGCTCTGCGGGCCGATCTGACCCAGCGCGGTCTGCGGACGATCAGCCTGGCCGGCATGGGCGGTTCCTCGCTGGCTCCCGAGGTCATGGCCGCGACCGCGGGCGTCCCGCTCGAGGTCGTCGATTCGACTGACCCGGACCAGATCGTCGAGGCGATCGGCACCGATCTGTCGAACACGGTCCTCGTCGTCGCGTCGAAGTCCGGGACGACGGTGGAGACCGATGCGATCCGTCGCAGCTTCGCCGCCGCGTTCGAATCGGTGGGCATCGATCCGGCTTCCCGGATGATCGCCATCACCGACCCCGGCACCGAACTCGACCGACTGGCCGACGAGGAGGGCTTCCTCGCGACCTTCCACGCCGATGAGACCGTCGGCGGCCGGTTCAGCGCCCTGTCCGCGTTCGGCCTCGTCCCAGCGGGTCTGGCCGGAGCCGATGTGCGCGGAATCGTCGCCGAGGCGGCCGCGGCCGCCGCCGACTTCGCAGCCGATGGCCTCGACAATCCGGCGCTGCGCTTCGGCACCTGGTTGAGCATCGGTCATGCGCGGACGACGGACAAGCTCGTGCTGACCGAAACCGACGCCGGACTGCGAGGCATCGCGGCCTGGATCGAACAGCTCATCGCCGAATCGCTCGGCAAGGACGGACAGGGGATCCTGCCCGTCGTCGTCGACTCGCCGGCTGACATCGGCTTCTCCGACGCCCGGGCCGACGCCCTGCTGTGCGTGCTCGGGCCCGCCCCCGACGACTCGGGTCTCGGTGCCCCCTCGGGCTTCGAGGCCACCGTATCGGGCGGTCTGGGCGAGCTGTTCCTGTTCTGGGAGTATGCCACCGCCATCGCCGGCTACAGCATCGGCGTCAATCCCTTCGACCAGCCCGATGTCGAAGAGGCCAAGGCCCAGGCGAGGCAGCTGCTCGATCAGCCCGCCACCGGCCAGTCGGCAGAAGCCGTGTTCCGGGAGGGCGAGGTCGATGTCATCGAGACCGTCGGCGAGGCCACGGATCTCGTCTCGGCGCTGCGGGAGCTGTTCGAACAGGTCGATGAGTACGGCTATGTCGCAGTCCAGGCCTACCTCGATCGGCTCGCCGATGCCGAGGCGGCCGAGCTGCGTCCCCTCGTCTCGGCCCATGCCGGCGTCCAGTCGACGTTCGGTTTCGGACCCCGTTACCTGCACTCGACCGGCCAGTACCACAAGGGCGGTCGCCCCAACGGCGTGTTCCTCCAGATCACCGCCGAAGCGCGCACGGACATCCTGGTGCCCGGGCTCGGGTACGGCTTCGCTCAGCTGCAGCGGGCCCAAGCCGCCGGCGATGCCGCAGCCCTGCGCAACCGGGGCCGGCCGGTGCTGCGTGTTCATCTGCTCGACCGCTCGCGCGGACTCGAGCAGCTGGCCGCGGCGATCACCGAGATCAGTCCCCTCCACCACTTCGGCGTGGACTGACATCGACGTGGGCTGAACCTGCGCCGCATACACGTATCTGCGCCGCACACACGTGAAGGGCCCCGACCGAATCCGGTCGGGGCCCTTCACGTGTTCGAAGCGGTGCCGCCCTCGGTCTCAGCCGTTGAAGCGGGTGAGGATGCCGAGCAGGATGATGCAGGCGGCCCACACGATCGCCATGAGCGTGGTGAACCGGTTGAGGTTGCGTTCGGCCACTCCCGACGACCCGAGCGAGGAGGACATTCCACCGCCGAACATGTCGGACATGCCACCGCCCTTGCCCTTGTGCATGAGGATCAGCAGGGTGAGGAAGATGCTCGTGAGCACGAGCAGGGCGATGAGGATGATGTTGAGGATTTCCACGTCGGATTCAACCTATGTTTCGTCGAGTGATTCGTCTGTCAGTCTACTTCGCGACCGCGGCCTTGCACAAAGCGGCGAAGTCGGGGCCGCTGAGGCTCGCGCCGCCGACGAGCGCGCCGTCGACATCCGCTGAAGCCACGATCTCGGCCACATTGGCGGTCTTGACGGATCCGCCGTAGAGGATCCGTGTGGATTCGGCCAGACCGGTGCCGAACTTCTCACCGATCCGTGCCCGGATCGCCGTGGCCATCTCGGCGGCGTCCGCGGCGGTGGCGGTTTCACCGGTGCCGATGGCCCAGACCGGTTCATAGGCGATGACGAGGCCGTCGAGTTCATCGGCGGTGAATCCGGCCAGCGACTCGTCGAGCTGACCGAGTGTGAAGTCGATGTGCGTCCTGTCTTGGCGCTGCTGCAGGGACTCCCCCACGCAGACGATCGGAGTCAGCTCTGCCTCGACGGCGGCCCGCAGCTTCGCGGCCACGGTCTCGTTCGTCTCATGGTTGTCCGCTCGCCGCTCACTGTGTCCGATGACGACATAGCTGCAGCCCAGTCGCGACAGGAAGCTGGCTGCGATCTCCCCCGTATGTGCGCCGGGCGCGTGCTGCGAGACATCCTGCGCGCCGTATTTCAGCCACAGCTTGTCGCCCTGGACGAGGGTCTGCACGGAACGGATATCGGTGAATGGCGGGATCACGACGACTTCGCACGCGCTGTCGTCGAGTTTCGCGTCTTCCAGGGCCCAGGCGAGCTTCTGGACGCTGGAGATCGCTTCGAGGTGGTCGTGGTTCATCTTCCAGTTGCCTGCCAGCAGCAGGGTGCGGTCGCTCATAGTTGTCCTCTTCCTCACGCGAGTGCTTCGAGTCCGGGCAGGGTCTTGCCTTCGAGATATTCGAGGCTGGCGCCTCCGCCCGTGGAGATGTGGCCGAATTCGTCATCGGCGAATCCGAGGCTGCGCACAGCCGCCGCCGAGTCACCGCCGCCGACGACGGTCAGGCGCTCCTGCTCGGCGGTGCCCGTTGCCCCGGTCAGGGCCGTGGCAACGGCCTTCGTGCCGGCGGCGAAGGCCGGGAATTCGAACACGCCCATCGGACCGTTCCAGAACACGGTCGTCGAATCCGCGATGATCTTCGCGTAGGCCTGGGCGGATTCGGGGCCGATGTCGAGACCGAGCCCGTCGGCCCCGGCGGGGGTGGATTCGAGTCCCGACACCGGCCGCACCCAATGCTCGGCATCGGCTGAGAAGGACGCGGCCATGGTGATGTCGGTGGGCAGCACGATGCGGGCCCCACCCGCCTGCGAGCGTTCGAGATAGCCTTTGACGTCGTCGATGCGGTCGGTCTCGACCAGGCTGGATCCGATGCTGTGGCCGAGCGCGGCGAGGAAGGTGAAGACCATTCCCCCGCCGATGAGGAGGTTGTCGGCGCGATCGATGAGATTGTCGATCACCCCGAGCTTGTCCGAGACCTTGGAACCGCCGAGGACGACGGTGAACGGCGGGGCGGGATCGTTGAGCAGCCGATCGCTGACCTCGACCTCGGCCCGGACGAGCGAGCCCGCGTAGTGCGGCAGGAGGGCGGCGATGTCGAACACCGAGGCCTGCTTGCGGTGGATGACGCCGAATCCGTCGGAGACGAAGTCATCGGCCAGCTCGGCCAGCTGACCGGCGAAGTCCCGGCGTTCGGCTTCGTCCTTCGACGTCTCCCCCGGGTTGAATCGCAGGTTCTCGAGCAGCAGCACCTCACCGGCCTCGAGCTCAGCGGCCTTCGCCCGTGCCTCGTCTCCGACGGTGTCGGCGGCGAAGGCGACCTCCCGGTCGATGGCCGCGGCGAGCTCGGGGACGATCGGCAGCAGGGAGAACTGCGGATCCGGCTGTCCCTTCGGACGCCCGAGGTGGGACATGACGATGACCCTGGCGCCGGCCTCGGCGAGTTCGCGGATCGTCGCGGCCGAGGCCAGCACCCGGCCCCGGTCGGTGATCACGCCGTCGTCCATCGGCACGTTGAGATCGCTGCGGACCAGCACCGTGCGGCCGGCGAAGATCCCTGGGTCGTCGTATGTCCTCATGAGTCCCTTTCGCTGAGAATGAAGCTGACCATGTCCTTGAGCCGGTTCGTATATCCCCACTCGTTGTCGTACCAGGCCACGACCTTGATCTGCTGGCCCACAGCCATGGTCAGCTGGGAGTCGACGATCGCCGAGGCGGTGGTGCCGACGATGTCGGTGGAGACGAGCTCGTCGCTGGAGTACTCGAGGTAGGGCGAACTCTCCGCGGCACGTGCGAGCACCTCGTTGACCTCGTCGACGGTGGTCTCGCGGCTGGGGGT
>DWZN01000146.1 GCA_019117545.1 Candidatus Brevibacterium intestinavium | reverse complement strand
GCCCTCCACTGCGCGCGCCCGGCAGGCCGGGTCGCCGACGGCCGGGGCCGCCGAGTCACCGGCGTCGAGGTCAGTGAGCAGGCGATCGAATCCGCGAAGACCAGCGCCGCCGAGCTCGGCGTCGATGCCCGATTCCTCGCCGGCGATGCCACGGAGTTCACCGAGGCGGGGCTGGGTGGGGAGGCCGCGGGGCCGGACTGCGTGATCGTCAACCCGCCTCGGCGCGGGATCGGGGCACGCCTGGCGGCCGCGCTCGAGGGCTCCGGCGTCGAGCACATCGTCTATTCGAGCTGCAATCCGGTGTCCTTGGCCAAGGATCTCGCCCGAATGCCCGGCTACGAGGTGGCCCAGGCGCGGATCTTCGACATGTTCCCGCACACGAAGCATCTCGAGGTCGCGGTGCTGCTTCAGCGGCGGTGAGCACTCTCCCATATCTCCGACCGTCGGATACTCTTCGGTCCGTCACCGCGAGAAGTCTCACACTCTGCGCCTGAGAGCCGAATCCATGTGGAGATTCGCTTCCAACCGCATAGACTCATCGCTGCACGGCTCCTCGAACGTCCCTGTTCGCGGGGCCGATTCTTCAGCCTGCTCCACCACCCGACCGCCCCCGACGAACGCTCATGCCTGCTGAGGCGGTTGTGAGTCCGGAGACCACGATGACGACGCTGAATTCTTCCACCCCTGAACCCGCAAGCAGCACTGCAGGCGGATCCGATCGCTCAACCGCGTCCACATCCTCCGACGACCCTCCCCCTGCCGCCGAGCCGGGCTCCGAGCCCGAACCCGGCGATGTGCAACCTGCATTCGATGTCGTCACCCGCTCGAATCGGGTCGGAAAGGTGTTCGTGTGCTCGGTCGCCGTCGTCATCGCCTTCATGCTGTGGGCGACGATCGCCCCCGCTGCTCTGGCTGGGATCATGACGCGGGCGATGACCGCAGTGTCGACCGGTTTCGGTTGGATCTACCTCGTTGTGCCCTTCGCTGCGATCGTCTTGCTGGTGTGGTTCGCCGCAAGCCGCTTCGGCCGCCTCCGCCTCGGTACGCAGGACTCACGCCCCGAATACCGCACGATCACCTGGCTGGCGATGATCCTGGCGGCCGTGATGGGGATCGGACTGGTCAGCTACGGCGTGGCCGAACCGATGTCGCACTTCATGGTCCCGCCCCATGGGTTGGCCGAACCGGCGACCATGGGCGCGGCCGTCCGCGCGATGCAGTTCTCCTATCTCGACTGGGGCTTTCAGGCCTGGGCGATCTTCGGAGTCTTCGGTCTGGCCATCGGCTGCTCGACACACAGGAAGGGACGCCCGGCGCTGGTGTCGACGATGCTGCGCCCGGTGCTCGGCCGGTTCGTCGACGGTTGGATCGGCAACCTCATCGACATCCTCACCATCATCGCCACGCTCTTCGGCACGACTACCTCGCTCGGCCTCGGGGCCTCACAGATCGGGCAGGGACTCAACACCGTCCTCGGCGTCGAGTCGACTCCGATCCTGCAGATCCTCGTCATTGCGGTGCTCACTCTGCTGTTCACGGGATCGGCGCTGACCGGGGTGAGCAAGGGCATCAAGCACCTCTCACAGATCACGCTGACCATGGCGACCCTGCTGGGACTGTTCGTCTTCATCACCGGCCCCAGCGGCTTCGTCTCCAACCTGTTCGTGCGCTCCATCGGCGCCTTCGCCGGTGACTTCCTCGAACTCAGCCTGATGACGCCCACGAATGCCGCAGACAGCGAATGGATGCTCGGGTGGACCTACTTCATGATGGCGTGGTGGCTGTCATGGAGCGCGTTCGTCGGCATCTTCCTGGCCAAGATCTCGCGGGGACGCACGATCCGCGAGTTCGTCGCCGGCGTCCTCCTCGTGCCCAGCGCCGTCTTCTTCATCTGGTTCACCGTCATGGGCGGGTCGGCGATCAAGCTCGACATCGACGGGGCCGCGATCGGTGAGGCGACGCAGAACAACTTGGACACCGCCTTCTTCAGCCTGCTCGACCAGCTGCCGCTGTCCCTGCTGGCCTCGACGTTCACGATCATCATGGTCATCCTGTTCTTCGTCTCCTCCGCGGACTCGAACACCTTCGTCCTCAGCTCGCTGTCCTCACACGGCTCCTTCGCCCCACGGCGCCCGGTGATCGCGACCTGGGGAGCACTGACCGGCGGCTGCGCGATCGTGCTGCTCCTCGTAGGCGGCCTGCAGGCTCTGCAACAGGCGGCGATGCTCTCGGCCGTGCCCTTCACCGCCATCGTGGTCATCCTCGGCATCGCACTGATCAAGGAGCTGCGCAGTGATCATCAGATCGCCGAGGTCGCCGCTCGCGAACGATGCGTCCTCGGGCGCTGACGAGCCCCTCGGAACACCGGACTCGTCGACCGTACGCCTGCGCCGCTACCGTCTCCGCCGGATGAGTCCGAAGACGTCCTCTGCCAGTGTCTTATGACTCCGGCGCCGCACGGCCAGGCTCCGCCAGGTGGCGGCTGCGACGCCGGCGGCGGCGATTCCGGGCACGGAGAAGCCCTTGACCGTCGGTCCGATCCGGTGGGACATGAGCTGTGAGGCTGCGAGCAGGGACGACGAAGCGATGACGCCGTCGACGATCTTGTCCGTCAGCTCGTCGGGATCACGGAAGTTGATCTCCATCCGCGTGTCTCCGTCGCGCAGCTGTTGGACGAGGATCCCGAGGTCACGCGGAAGGTCCCGAGTGATCTGGCGCCAGCTGGAGGCGCTCCTCGTCACCTTCCGCAGAGCATTGCGCAGACTCTTCTCCTCCCTGATGTACTCGGTGAGGAACGGCGCGAGATACTCCTCCACCGTCACCGTGCTGCCGAGCTGAGCACCGAATCCCTCGAGCCGGATCATGACTCGGATGAGGATCGCGAGGTCACTGGGCAGGCTGAGGTCGAAACGACGCAGCAGCTGCATCACCGCCGTCGCCGCGGCTCCCATGTCTCTGTCACCCGAGGTCGAATTCTCCGGGAGGTATTCGCTCATCCAGTGGTCGACCGCCCTTTCGAGGGCCTTCGCGTCCGTGGCGGCTGGAGCTCTGCAGACGACGAGCAGAATATCGGTCAGGCTCGCGACGTCCCGCTCGATGATCGCCATGAGCAGACGCACCACATCGTGGCGTCTGGGGCCCGACAGATAGCCGATGTCACCGTAGTCGAGCAGAATCACGTGATCGGAGTCGGGCACGAGGAAGTTCCCCGGATGCGGATCAGCGTGGTAGAGCCCGTCGTCGAAGATCATGTGCAGCCACGCCTCGGTGACGTGTCGTGTCAGGTCGTTGACGGCCCACCCGACGCCCGTGACGTCGGAGGCCGTGCGCACGGACGAACCTTCCATGCGCTCCATGGTCAGCACCCCTGACGACGAGAGCTCGGGAAAGGGCTCGGGCACGATGAGCCAGTCGAAGCCGGAGAGCTCCGCAGCGAATCGTCGCATCGAGGTGAGTTCATGCCGCAGATCCACTGCCTGCAGCATCATCGTGGTGAACTCAGCCACCATCACCGATGGACTGTACCGGGCGATATCGGGATCGGCAGATTCGAGGAAGGCAGCGAGCGCCGCCATGAGGTTGAGGTCGTTGCGGACCTTCGCTTCGGCTCCGTGGTGGAGGACTTTGACGACGGCGTCTGTCCCGTCCTTGAGCACCGCCCGGTGGACCTGAGCGACGGACCCCGAAGCGAACGGTACGGATTCGAAGTCCGCATAGAGTTCCTCGACGGGCGCTCCCAGCTCCGCTGCGATGCGGTCCTGAGCGAGACCGACCGGGTCGGCTGGAACATCCGCCTGCAGTCCTGTCAGGGCCTGGGCGACTTCGTCTCCGATGATGTCCGCGCGCATGCTCAGCGATTGGCCGAGCTTGATCCAGGTGGTGCCGAGCTCGGACAGAGCCGAAGTCAGCCGTGCACCGGTATCGAGGCGAACGAGCTCAGGATCGGCGAAGCGTCCTCGCCGTCCGACGCCCTGCCCCTCGACGCCCAGCTTCCGTGCCGCGCGTTCGGCGATGCCATAGCGGGCGAGGACTTCGAGGATCTCCCTGGCCCGGGCCGCGTCCTCGCCGAATGCTCTCATCTGCCGATCGCTCATATGTGCTCCTTGAAGTCGGATAGCCGCCGGTCACGTGCCTGGATGGCTGTCTATTCGAATCCTAAGGGACGGGTGAGCGCGAATCTGGCCGGCACTGCCCCCGGAGCACTCGCGGGCGCCGGCCCATCAGCTCAGCGCAGTTTCGCGGTCACCTCGGCGGCGGCCTCGAGGACTCGGTCGACGATGGGCTCGAGCGCTTCGCCCTCAGTCCCGCTTCCGGCCGGTGCGTCACCTGAGACCGAGAGGCCGATGGCGGCGATCGGCCGGCCCAGCACATCGTAGACGGGTGCGGCGATCGTCGAGATCCCGGGGGTGACCTCGCCGTGCTCGATCGCCCAGCCGGCGCGCCGCTCCTGCGCGAGAATCGCGTTCAGGGCCTTGACCGAGGTCGGTCCCCTGCCCGTGCGGGAGACGAACTCCGTCTCGGATTGGAACATCGCGAGCACTTCGGACTTCGGCAGCTGGGCGAGGATCGCTCGGCCGGTGGCCGTGAGGTAGCTGGGCAGGCGCACGCCGGTGGCGGTGATGACGGCCACCGATTTCAGCGACTGCTCCTTGAGCACGTATTCGGTCTCCCATCCGCGGATGACGGCCAGCTGCGCGGTCGCGGAAGTGTCGTCGGCCAGCTGGCGCACTACCGGCTGCGCTAAGCGCTGCAGCGGGTTCGTCCGCAGATAGGAGGCGCCGAGTTCGTGCACGCCGGCGCCGAGGACGAAGCCGGATTCGGTGCGTGCGACGAGCCCGAGCTCCTCGAGCACGGCGAGGATGTCGTAGGCGCTCGAGCGCGGAATCTCGAGGGCCCTCACCAAGGCCCCGGCCGTGATCGCCCGGTTCGACGAGGCCATGTGCCGCAGCATCGCGATCGCCCGACGCAGCGCGGGGACCTCAGCCATGACGGCCGCCTCTGATCCCGCCGTCGACCGCGCGTCGTCCGGTGACCTCGGCCACGGCTCAGCCCTCCATCCCCAGCGCCGCGAACGCCGCCGCGTAGAGGTCGGCGATGTCGCCGAGTTCGGCGTGCACGCCGTCGCGGACCCTCACCCGGCCGCCGCTGACGGTGAGGCGGACATCCGCCGAGGTGGCCGTGAGGATGATCTGTTCGTCCAATGACCCGAAGGTGCGCATGCTGTCGGTGCGCAGCGCCACGAAGTCGCAGGCGTTCCCGACCTCGAGCGATCCGACGGGCAGCTCGAGGCTGCGGGCCCCGGATTCGGTGAGCGCGCTGATGAGCTCGGCCGGGCTGAAGCGGCCGCGCTGACCCGAGCGCAGGCGCTCTCCGGCCTCGAGCCCCTGCGTTTCGCGCAGGGCGTCGAGAACGACGTGCTGGTCGGATCCGAGTGCGATCGCGGCTCCGGCATCGGCGAGTTCGCGGGCCGGTCCGATGCCGTCGGCCAGGTCCGCCTCGGTGGCCGGGCACATGACGATCGAGGCCTGGGACTGTCCGAGGATCGCGATGTCGTCTTCGCTCAGGTGGGTGGCGTGGACGGCCGAGAGGTTCGGTCCCACGACTCCGGAGCGGGCGAGCACCTGCGTCGGCGTCGTCCCGTAGGCGGCGTGGCAGGCGTCGTTCTCCGCCGGCTGTTCGCACAGGTGGACGTGGACGGGACCGGTGAGTTCGGTGAAGCGCGGCAGGTTGGCGGCGGGCACGGCACGGATCGAGTGGATGGCCGCACCAACATGGACGTAGCTCTCACCCGGAGCGCGCACGGGGAATTCCTCGGCGAAGGAAGCCGACAGCGCCGTGTGGCGATCCATGTAGCCGTCGATCGTGCCATCGCCGAACCGGGCCTGTTCGGCGGACAGCTCGGCGTCGATGGCGCCGGTGAGATAGCAGGTGTCGAGCAGACGGATCCGGATCCCCGCCGAGGCGGCCGCCCGTGCCAGCGCCCGTTCCATCGCGTGCGCCCTGCTGCCAGCGGCCTCGTCGGCCGCGTCTCCGCGGGGACGAGACTCGTCCTCACGTGCGTTCGTCGGCTCGCTCCTCAGCTGACTCGCCGCCGCGTCCCCGCGGGGACGTCCCGACTCGGGCACGGTCCCGTAGGGTGTCCCGTCCTGTGCGTGGTGGAGGTAGTGGAACTCCCCCACCGAGGTGTATCCGCCGGCGAGCATCTCGGCGAACACGGCGCGGGCCACGGTCTCATAGGTTTCGGGGTCGAGCTTCGCCGCGACCGAGTACATGACCTCGCGCCAGGTCCAGAAGGTCCCGCCGTCACCGTGTGTGCGGCCGCGCAGGATGCGGTGGAAGGCGTGCGAGTGCGCGTTCACGCCACCGGGCAGGGTGAGGCCGGGAACCACCTCGGCGCCGGCGGGTGCGGAGCTGATGCCGGTCTCGACTCCGCTGAGCGTACCCGTGTCATCGCAGGTGAGCAGGACGCCATCAGCGACGGTCCCGTCGACCCAGGCTCTTTCACACCAGAACTGAGTGCTCATCGCGCGCCTCCGCCGCCGGCCGCAGGTCCGGTCGCAGCCCCGCCATCGGGCCCGGTCGCGGCCCCGCCATCGGGCCTGGACGCAGCACCGCCCGCAGGCCCAGGCGCGGCACCGTCCGAGCCGCCGGGGACCTCGATCTCGAGCTCGCGTGCGAGGACCTTGATGAGGGCATCGACTCCGGCCCGCTGATCATCGACCTCGCAGGCTTCTTCGGGGGCGTGCGAGACGCCGGTGGGATTGCGCACGTAGAGCATCGCCGAGGGCACGTGCGGAGCGAGGATGCCGGCATCGTGCCCGGCGCCAGAGGGCAGCAGCGGCGCCTGCGGCAGCACCGAGGCCAAGCGCGAGTTGAGGTCGGCGGTGAAGTGCGTCGTCGGCGAGTACGACTCCTGGGAGACGTCGACCCGGACACCGGTCTCGTCGGCGTGCGAGGCGGCCCGGCGGCTGATCGCGTCGAGCACCTGCTCGACGACGGCGTCATCGGGATGGCGGATGTCGAGCCAGAAGCTCATGGCCGAGGCGATGACGTTCGTCCCGCCCGGGTGGATGAGCGTGCGTCCGACGGTGGCAACGGCGCTCGCGTCAGTGGCGGCCGCTAGGGTCGGGATATCCCCGATCACACGGGAGCCCGCGACCACCGGATCGGCGCGATGGCTCATCGGCGTCGTGCCGGCGTGGTTGCCCGGCCCGGTGAAGGAGAAGTGCCAGCGACCGTGGCCGATGATCGAGGAGCCGATGGCCACGGCCTGATCGGTGCCCGCCAAACCGAGGCCCTGCTCGACATGGAGTTCGATGAACGAACCGATCCCGGCCAGCCGAGACTGGTCACGCCCGACCCGATCCGGGTCGAGGCCATAGCCACGGGCGACGTCGGCGAAGGTGTCGCCGACCGAGTCCTTGAGACCGAGTGCACGGTCGGTCTCGATCGCGCCGGTGAGCAGCCGCGAACCGAGGCAGGCGACACCGAAGCGCGAACCCTCCTCCTCAGGGAACACGGCCAGCGCGAGGGGTCGGCGGGCCCGCTCGGGCGCACCCGAGGCCTTCAGCTCGTCGACGGCCGCCAGCGCCGAGGCGACCCCTAAGGGTCCGTCGAATTCGCCGCCTCCGGGCACGGAGTCGAGGTGGGAGCCGGTGACCACGGCGTTCTCACCCGGCGGGGTGGCCCACGCCCACGTGATGCCGTTGGCATCGATCTCGGTGTCGAGACCGCGGCGGTCGGCCTCGGCGAGGAACCAATCGCGCAGTTCGCGCTCGGTGGCCGAGAACCCGGGACGCTGGTAGCCGGGCCCACGGGGGTCGCGGCCGGTGTCCTCGATCTGGCTCAGCAGTGAGACCACATCGCTCATTGTCAGTTCACTCCGTTCGAAATCGGTCGGGTCCGCCCCGACCCGGTATCAGTCCTGGTGGGTGGTCGCTGCGGCGGTTCCCGACGCCTCGGCAGCGGCTTCGAGGTTGCCCAGGGCCGTGAACTCCGGGTCATCGACGGCCGGGCCGCCGCCGGCCGGCTGCCAGGTTCCGGCCACGGAGGTCACGGTGTGGCGGAACTCGGCGACCGCCTCGGCGGCGGCGACGAGGGATCCGTCCTTGACCTTCGCAATGGTCTCGGCGAGTTCGGGCGACAGGAACCGGTCGGGTCCGGGCCCGGGCACGGTCTCGCGGATGGCCGCGATGACGGCGCCGGTGACCGGCGCCGGGGTGGTCTCACGCATATCGCAGGCCCGGGAGGCCGCGTAGAGCTCGATGCCGACGACGGAGGCGAGGTTGTCGACGACCTTGCGCAGCTTGCGTGCGGCCGACCAGCCCATGGACACGTGGTCCTCCTGCATCGCCGAGGACGGGATCGAGTCGACCGAGGCCGGGGCTGCGCCCCGCTTGGCCTCGGAGACCATTGCGGCCTGCGTGTAGTGGGCGATCATCAGTCCTGAGTCGACACCGGCATCGTCGGCGAGGAACGGGGTCAGATCCTGGTTGCGGGCCACGTCCATCATCCGGTCGGTGCGACGTTCGGCCATCGAGGCGACATCGGCGGCGACGATGGCGAGGAAGTCCAGGGCGTGGGCCAGGGGCGCTCCGTGGAAGTTGCCGTTCGAGGACACCATCCCGTTGGTGAGCACGACCGGGTTGTCGATGGCCGCGCGCAGTTC
>DWZN01000020.1 GCA_019117545.1 Candidatus Brevibacterium intestinavium | reverse complement strand
GTGGCGCCTGCCCGCTCGGGGCAGGCGCGCCGTGCCGACGCGTCGAGAGACTATTGAACATTCTTTCAGCAGCTTATACATTCGTTCAAAACCAGTGATCTGTGTCGGGCTCGGCAGATTCGAGCCGTTCGCCCGGCCGGTGATCGATCGACCAGAGGAGACAGGGTGACCGACCAGACCCCGCTCAACGGAATCACGGTGCTCACGCTCGCCGTCAATCTGCCCGGACCGCTCGCCGCGGCACGACTGACGCAGCTCGGCGCCCGGGTGATCAAGGTCGAACCGCCCAATGGGGACCCCCTCGAGGGCGCCGTCGCCGAATACTATCGGGAGCTGACCGAGGGTCAGGAGATCCGCCGGGTCGACCTCAAGACTGCTGACGGTGCGAAGGAGCTCGGTTCCCTGGCCGCCGAGGCCGACGTCCTGCTCACCGCCATGCGTCCCCGGGCCGCAGCCGCTCTGGGCGTGCCGGAGCTGGTCGACGAGCACGGACTCGTCCACGTCGAGATCGTCGGCTTCGCCGGCGACCGTGCCGATGTCCCGGGCCACGACCTCACCTATCAGGCCGCGCACGCCACGCTGGTGCCCGGACACATGCCGACGGTCCCCGTCGCCGATGTGCTCGGCGGTGAGCATGCCGCACTCGAGGCCCTGGCCGGCCTGCGCCAGCGGGACGTGGGCAGGGGCGGAAGCTCCGCAGTCGGCGGGACAAGCAGCGGAATCGTCCGACGGGTCGTCCTCGACGAGGCCGCGGCCTGGGCGGCGGGGCCGGCGCGGCACGGTCTGAGCTCACCGGGCAGTCCCCTCGGCGGGGGATCTCCGTTCTACCGCACCTATGCCACCGCCGATGGGCACATCGCCGTGGCCTGCGTCGAACCCCACTTCGCGAAGGCGCTCGCCGCGAACCTCGGGTCCGATCACGACACACTCGAACGCGCCTTCGCCGCCGAGCCCACCGCCCGCTGGGTCGACTTCGCCGCTCAGCACGATCTGCCGATCGAGGCGATCGCGCTCGACTAGGAGCCGCTCAGGATTGCCTCGAGCGGGCCCGGGTCCACCTGTGCGCCCCCTCAAGACCGCGCTCGCGCGCGTGTGACAAGATTGAAGGCGTGTCGAAAGTACTTGAGATCCTGACCCCGGACGGCCTGCCGCCGTTGGCCGAGAAGCCCGGAGTCTCCTTCATCATGCCGGTCCTCAATGAGGCCGAGCACATCGAACAGGCGATCACCACGATCCTCGCGCAGGACTACGACGGGGACAAGGAGATCGTCCTCGCTCTCGGGCCCTCGACGGACGACACGAACGCCATCATCGAGTCGATGGCTGCGACCGACTCCCGGATCCAGACGGTCGACAATCCGGATGCCGCGACCCCGATCGGCCTCAACCTCGCGATCGCTGCGACCCGGCATCCGGTGATCATCCGCGTCGACGCGCACTCCGGGCTCAACCCCGAATACACTCAGCAGGCCATCGACACCCTGCGCGAGACCAAGGCCGCGAACTGCGGCGGTCTCATGCTCGCCCGCGGCAGGACCTCCTTCCAGAAGGCCGTCGCCCGTGCCTATATGTCCCCGGTCGGCCTCGGCGGCCCCGCCTACCATTCCGGTGACGAGGCGCAGGAAGCCGAATCGGCCTACCTCGGCGTCTATCGGCGCGAGGTCTTCGATGCCCTCGGCGGCTTCGATGAAGGCATCAAACGCGGTCAGGACTGGGAACTCAACCTGCGCATCCGCACCGCCGGCGGACGCATCTGGTTCAACCCGGACATGCAGGTCACCTACTGGCCCCGCGGGACCTGGTCGAAGATCGCCCGCCAGTTCTGGGCGACCGGCATCTGGCGGGCCGAACTCATCCGCCGCTACGGCGCGCAGAACTCCCTGCGCTACTTCGCCCCGCCCCTGCTGGTGCTCGGCATGGGCGCCGCCGTCATCGAGACCCTGCTCCAGCTGACCGGCCGGACGAAGACCTGGCCGAAGTTCGTCCGCCGCTTCACCTCACTCGTCCACGTGCCCAGCTGCGGCTACATCGCCGGGATCCTGGCAACCGCCTCGGCGGCGAAGGACTGCGGCAGACGGGAACGGTTCTGGTTCGGCCTCGTCCTGCCGACCATGCACCTGTGCTGGGGCGCCGGATTCCTCAAAGGCCTGGTGACCGGGGCGGGCACGACGAAGGACGGCAGCCGATGAGCAAGAGGAAGCCAGGCCGCCCCGATCGGGACCGGTACGGGCGCGGACTCAACGACCCGCTGCCCTCGGTCGAACCCGATTCCCAGGAGCGCGTGCCCGTGCCCGAGCGCCCGGAGCCGAAGAAGTTCAACGCACCCCTGTGGGCCGGTGCGATCGTCGTCTTCGCCGTCGTCGGCGTGCTCGCGTTCAACATCTTCGGCAGCAAGGACCAGCTGACCGTCGATTCGCTCAACCCGCCGGCCGTGGCCGCACTCGACGGCGGGTCCGCGGTGTACCCGCCCGATTCGAAGCGCGCCTTCACGGAGAACGTGAAGTTCGGCTACCTCCCGGCCCCCACCCTGGCCGCTCTCGGCGACGGCACGGTCGTCGCCGCCGATGCCGAGACCGCGGCCGAGTCGATGGGCCTGAAGAAGGGCCTCGACGAACTCACCGTCGACGAATTCCTCGACGCCTCGATCACACCCCCTCGCGAGGACACGGAATCCGGTGAGCCCATCACCTGGGACGGCCTCGTCGACGAGCTCGGCGGTGACACCGTCTTCCTGCCCGAGATCACCTCCGCCGAGTTGGCCGGACCCGCCCTGGACACCGTCACCGAGGCGGGCCTCGAGGACTCGACGATCGTGCGCACCGACGACGCCGAGGTGGCCCGTGCCGCCGCCGACGCCGGCGTCGACGCGATGTTCACGGGGGACGTGACCGCCTCGAGCGAACAGTCCCTGTCCGAGGCCGGCTTTACGGCCCTGGCCGTCGACGCCGATGCCGCAGCGGATCGGACCGGCGGCGAGCTCGACGTGTGGGCCACCGGAGTCGAGGACGAGAAGCAGCTCGACGAACTGGCCGACGCAGGCGTCTTCGGAGCCCTGAGCACGAATCCGTACGAGGTGCTGCCCTCCGAAGTGAAGACCGACTGACCCTGATGCAGGGGCGGGGAGGCGCCTCGGCGCGATGACGAAGACGATTCTGACGATGAATGATACGACCCCGACGACGTAGAAGGAGATGCAATGACCCAGCCCATCGGCAACCCATCGCATATCGGCAACCTCGACGCGAGCCAGCTCGGGCCGCAGCCGACCTACCTGCCCGATGACCACCCGGACGTGGAGGCCAAGCAGCGCATCGACGCCGGTGAGGAGCCCATCGACGTGGCCGCGGCACTTCCGGCCTCGTCGCTGGCCTGGGCCGAACTCGCCGATGAAGCCCACCAGGAGGGCCGCCTCGTCGACGCCTATGCCTACGCGCGGGTCGGCTACCACCGCGGCCTCGACGCCCTGCGTGCGGCCGGATGGCGCGGGGCCGGGCCGATCCCGTACGCCCACGAGGTCAACCGCGGATTCCTCCGCGCCCTCTATGCGCTCGGCCGGGCCGCCGGGGCGATCGGCGAGGGCGAGGAAGCCGCCCGCATCGAGGAGTTCCTCGCCTCGTCCGACCCGACCGCCGTCGAAGCGATCGGCAAGGGGGAGTGAGGGGCGGCCCGCTCTGACGGGACGGCTTTCGCGACGGCCCTGTCTGCGACAGAGAGCTCGGTTTGCAACCAGTGCTTTCTGTCGCAGACAGGGCCGTCGCCGTTGGCGGTCCGTATCTTCGCGGCGGGTGAGCAATCGCACCACGGTCACCGATTGTGCCTGCGCTCGTGGCGGCGTAGAACTATATGAATGGGCAATACTTCCGAGACGGTGATGTCAGCCGAGCAGCGCAAGATCCTTGCGGTGATGCTCGTTCCGATGTTCATGTCGCTGCTGAGCGTTTCGATCGTCAACGTCATCCTGCCCGACATGCAGCGTTCGATCGGGGCGTCGAACTCGGCGATCCAGTGGGTGCTCTCAGGCTATACGCTGGCCTTCGGCGTCTTCCTCGTCGCCGCAGGACGGGCCGGCGACCTCTTCGGCCGCGGGCGGCTCTTCGTCATCGGCGTCGGCGTCTTCGCCCTCGGCTCCCTCATCGCCGGGCTCTCGCCCGATCCGCTCGTGCTCAATATCGCCCGCATCGTCATGGGCATCGGCTCCGGCCTGCTCAGCCCGCAGGGCGTGGGCATGCTCCAGCAGTACTTCCACGGCAAGCTGCGCGGACGCGCCTTCGGCATGTTCGGCACGATCGTCGGCGTCTCCGTGGGCATCGGCCCCGTGCTCGGCGGCGGGCTCATCGCCGTCCTCGGCGACGAATGGGGATGGCGCTCGGCGTTCCTCATCAACGTGCCGATCGCGCTGGCCGCGATCGTCTTGGGCAAGGTCTGGCTGCCGAAGAGCGCCTGGTTCGGCAGCGGCGCCGAACCCGATCCGCGCGACCGCCATCGGGCGGACTTCGACCCGGTCGGCCTCGTGCTCCTGGCTTTCGGCACTCTGCTCATCATGCTTCCCTTCCTCGAACGCAGCGCCGGGGCATGGATCTACGCGCTGGTCCCCGCCGGCGCCGCCATCGTCTTCGGCTGGGTGAAGTGGGAGAACAGGTACGCCCGCCGAGGCGGCTCACCGATGGTCGATATGCAGATGTTCCGGACTCGCAGCTTCGCCTACGGGGCGTCGCTGACGTCGATCTACTTCGTTGGGATGCCCGGTGTCTGGGTCATCGTCGCCCTCTACCTGCAGAACGGGCTCGGGTTCCCCGCCCTCGAGGCCGGTCTCGTCGGACTGCCCTCGGCCCTGCTCTCGGCCGCCGGGGCACAGGCGGCCGGCCGGGTCGTGCTCACCTTCGGCCGCAAGATGGTCGTCCTCGGCGTCGGGATCGCGCTGGCCGGCATCATCGCCTCGGCGCTCATCGTCATCGCCCACGAAACGTGGGGTGTGAGCATCTGGTGGCTGATGGCCACCCTCGGGCTCACCGGCATCGGGCAGGGCATGGCGATCAGCCCCAATCAGACGCTCACGCTGGCCGAAGTCCCCGTCGAATACGCCGGCAGCTCAGGCGGTGTGATGCAGACCGGACAGCGTGTGGGCACGGCCATCGGCATTGCGATCGTGACTGCGGTCTTCTTCGTCGTCCAGTCGCTGGGCGGCTACGGAGCGGCGATCGTGGCCGGGTTCGGCTTCATCGCGATCACCATGGCCCTGGCGGGACTCATCGGCATCATCGACCTCGCCCGCGGACGCAAGAAGACGCAGCCCCGGACGGAATACACGCACGCCTGAGCGTCCGGCTCGCGGGGCCCGCCTGACCAGGTATCTGCCTCACTGGGTGGCCTCGGCTATACCGGGGTCTCCCGAGGGGCCGTCTCACCGGAAGTACCGGCGGATCGTCTGCTCCCAGGGGTTGCTCGGCAGCTGCGGGTTGAGCAGCGCGGCCGAGACGCAGTACTTGCTCACCTTGTGCGGTCGGATGCCGACCTGTTTGAGCAGACCGTCCCAGATTCCGCCGCCTCCGGGTGACTTCGTCTCGACGAGGACGTCGCTCGGCCCCACATGCTGCGCATCGCCGCTGATCGCGCGGATGTCGAGATCGCAGGTCAGCCGCTGGTCGGCGTGACAGAGGGTGATGCGGTCGTAGACGGTCTCGACGACGGGTGCGAGGTCCGCCGCCTGCGGCCGAACACGGACGCTGGGACTGCAGCCGAAGTCGTGACCGCCGGGCCCACGGCCGTCGCAATCGCGTCCCCCGGAAACCCGGCCGCCGGAATCGACGCCGCCCGCGCGAGCCGGTGGCCCGCCGAGGACGGAGTCGATGAATTCGCGGTCGCCGTCTGTCAGCGTCAGCGGTGAGTCGAGCGGATGGGCGATGCGCTCCTTGACCGTCTGCCCCCGGTAGCCCTTCGACTTCACCTCGAGATGGCAGGTGCCGGTGTCGACATAGGTGCGGGTGCGGACCTTGAACCGGTGCCGACGCTCCTGGACGTGATCGCGGTAGAACCGGAAATCGGGTGTGTCGAAATAGGCGGTGCGGTACTCGAAGCGGTGCTTGCCGTCGATCTCGAGGACCCGGAAGTCGTCCCGAGTCGCCGCGAGGAGGTCGATGAAGAGCCCGCGCGGAAGGAAGTACTTCCGATCGACACGGGTCATCAGCCTCGCCTGGGCGTTGATCTCGTCGAGCGAGATCGGCGTGAGCCGCTGCAGCTGGGTCTCGAGGGCGAGCCCGCTCGCGGTGGTGTCCTCGGCGCCGCCTGCGACCGACTGCCCGCCGCCGACCGTCGGCCCGTCGGCGAGGGCGGGGTTCATGCCCGGGTCGGGGACCGCCTCGGCGATGGTGGCGTCCCGCATCGTCATCGGACCTCGGTGTCGAGGATTCCGGCCGCGTGATCGGCGGAGGTGCGGCCGCCGGGCTGCCCGTCCTCGGCGGCACCGGACCGGCGGCGAGGCAGCGTCTTGTAGCGGACGTCGACGAGGGTGGTGTCGCGGACCAGGTCGATGTCGAGGACCTCGACGCGGACGGTGTCGGCGGCGAACATCTCGGCCAGATGGACGATGAGTGCGTCACGGTCGGTGATCGCACGGTCGAGGGTCAGGGTGTGCCGGTGGGTCGAGGAAGCGATGAGCGGGCTGTCGAGGATCGCGATGGCCAGGATCACGAGCGCCGAGAGCACCGGTGTCAGCCACATCGGCTCCGGATGGAGGCCGGCGAGCAGGCCGAGCGCCAGCGCCGTGAAGTAGTAGGCGATCTCCTGTTGCGTGATCTGATCCGAGCGCAGCCGGATGATCGAGAGGATGCCGAACAGGCCCATCCCCAGCCCGACGCCGACCTCGACCGATCCCAGCGCCGAGGTGACCGCGACGACCCCGATGTTGAGGGCAACATAGGACAGCAGCAGATCCCGGCGGCGGTGACGGCGGAAGTACAGGACATAGGCGAGTATGACGATGGCGACCAGATCGGTGCCCACAGCGATGGCGAATGGCATTGAGATTCCTCCTGTTGATGTTCGCCATCCACACTGGTGGGCGAGGTTAAGACCACGATGAGCTGAAGATGAGAGCTTTCACATCTTCGCCACGCGCAGCCGGTAGCCGGCGCCGCGGACGGTCTCGAACGTCTCGTGGCCGAGCTTCTCCCGCAGATAGCGCACATAGACGTCGACGACATTCGACCCGGGATCGAAGTCGAGGCCCCACACCCGGCTGAGCAGCTGGGCACGGCTGAGGACCTGATCGGGGTGTTTGACGAAGACCTCGAGGAGGGTGAATTCGCGGGAGCTGAGCTCGACGGTGCGATCGCCGATGTGGGCGCGGCGGGTGCGGATGTCGACGGCGATGTTCCCGGCCCGCAGCACTGTGGCCTCCTGCGGGTCGGCGGCGCGCAGGCGCAGCCGGATGCGGGCGAGGAGTTCGTCGAAGGCGAAGGGCTTGCGCATGTAGTCATCGGCCCCGCTGGACAGGCCCGCGACGGTGTCCTCGATGGACTCCCGGGCGGTGAGGATGATGACGGGAAGCTCATGGCGCTCGCTGCGGATCATGCGCAGCACGCTGAACCCGTCGAGTCCGGGCAGGCCGAGATCGAGGACGACGAGGTCGTAGCGGCCGGTGCGCACCAGGTCGATCGCCTCGTGGCCGTCCTCGACGATGTCGGGGGAGAAGCCCTCGGCGCGCAGTCCCTTGGCCACGAAGGACGCGATGCGGTCCTCGTCCTCGACGATGAGTATGCGAGTCAACTGGTCTCCCTTTCTTCCCGGTGCCAGGGCAGGCGCAGCAGGAACGTCGCCCCTTCGCCCTGGACGGAGCTGACGGTGACGGATCCGCCGTGGGCCTTGGCGATGCGGTCGACGATCGTCAATCCCAGCCCCGTGCCCTGGCGCCCGTGTCTGGTCCTCTTCGCTCGTGCGAAGCGTTCGAAGATCCGGTTCTGGTCCTCGGCGGCGATGCCGGCACCCGTGTCGCGGACCCACAGTTCGATCATCGCCTCGGAGGCCTCGCCTGCGATGCGGCCGCCGAAGGCGATGGTGTCGGACTCGTCGGTGTAGTCGACGCTGTTGGCCGCCAGCTGCAGCAGCGCCTGCGTCAGTCGCTGCTCGTCGACGACACCGAACGCCTCGGGCGTGGAGTCGATGATCCATCGGCGCGGGGCCAGAGCGCTCGCCTTCGAGAAGCTTTCGAGGACGAGGTCGGTGAGGTCCGCCTCGGCGGGGACGAGGAAATCGGGACGCTCGCTGCGGGCGAGCATGATCAGCTCGTCGACGAGGCGGGACATGCGCTTGAGCTCATCGCCGACGAGTTCGAGCGTGTGCTTGCGATCCTCGGGGTCATCGCCCATGACGTCGAGGTGCCCGCGCACGACGGTGATCGGGGTGCGCAGTTCGTGACCGGCATCGTCGAGGAACTGCCGCTGCCCGTCGAAGGCGGATTCGAGGCGGTCGAGCATCCGGTTGAAGGTATCGCCGAGGTGAGCGACGTCATCGTTGCCCGTGACCTCGATCCTCCGGGTGAGGTCGTCCTCGCCGATGCCCGAGGCGGTTTCGCTGAGTTCGCGGATCGGGGCGAGCACGCGACCGGCCACCAACCAGCCGAAGAAGCCCGCGGCGATGAGCGCGATCACGGCGATGCCGGTCATCGTCCAGATCGTCGCCCACGCCTCCTCGTACTCGCCGGCGAGGAATTCGACGATGACCAGCTGCGCCGTCTCGGACTGCCCTTCGATCTGCACGGGCATGATCGCATAGGCGACCCGTCCGGAATCGGTGTCGAGCTCTCCGGTCTGCGG
>DWZN01000145.1 GCA_019117545.1 Candidatus Brevibacterium intestinavium | reverse complement strand
GAGGTGACGAGCAGGGCGAGGATCGACAGCGCGGCGATGATGCCCATCCGCAGGCGCAGATTGGGCCCGCTGCCGCTGCGCTTCTTCTTCAGTCGAGTCCTGGCTGGGCCCATTGCACTGTCCTTAGCTCTGTCGGCGAATGGCTCCACGGGTGTTCGGGCCGAGTCCGGCACCCCGGTGAGCTCGGACTACTTCGGCGTCTCCTGACTCGGAGCCGCGATGTCCTTGCTCGGGCTGCCCCCGACGACCGGGAGCTTCTCATCCGATCGTAGATTGGGTCGGAGGTCTTCTCGTGTATCGGCGCGCGGTCCGGGCACGACTGTGGGTTCCTTCTCACCGGAGACGTCGATGCCGGGGGCGTCGATGATCTCACCGGTCTTCGCGTCGAGGAACTCCGGCGAGGAATCGCGGACGAGGCCGAGCTCCTCGGCGGCCAGCGCGATGTTCTGCGGCGACTCCCGGTACGAGTTGTCCTCGATGAGGCGGTCCTTCTTCTCGGCCAGCGCCTCCTTCTGACTCGTCAGCTGATCGACCTTGTACGAGGTGTGGGAGACGAAGATGTTCAGCAGCAGCACGGCCACGAGCGTGGCCACGAGGATCCCCACGCACATGAGCGAGAACGGCAGGCGCGACTTCGGCAGTTCGAACTTCAGCAGCGCCAGCTTCGGTCGGCTCAGGCTGCCGGGCTCCTCGTACCGGCGCGGGCGTTCGGTGAAGTGGGCCCGAGTGGCGGTCGCCTGGGAATTCCTCACGATCGTGCCTCCCTGATCTTCTGCACTGCCCGCAGGCGGACGCTGGCCGCCCGCGGATTGTTCTCTGCCTCGTTCGCATCGGCCGTCTCGGCCCCGCGGATGATCTCGGACAGCCACGGCTGGTGCTCTTCGGGGACCACCGGCATGTCCGGCGGCGCCGAGGCGGTGGTGGCGGCGCGGAAGGTCTTCTTCACGATCGTGTCCTCGAGCGACTGGTAGGACTCGATCACGGCCACCCCTCCCAGGTGCAGCGCCTCCAGTGCGGCCGGCAGGGCCGTGCGCAGCACACCGAGTTCGTCGTTGACCTCGATGCGCAGGGCCTGGAAGGTGCGTTTGGCGGGGTGGGACTTCTTCTTCGTCTGCGGGATCACGCGGCCGAGCATGGCCGCGAGCTGATCCGAGGTCTCCCACGGGGTGTGCTCGCGGTCGGTGACGATGATCCGTGCGATCTTTCCGGCCAGCTTCTCCTCGCCGTACTCGCGCAGGATGCGGCGCAGATCGGCCTCGGAGTAGGTGGCGAGCACCTCGGCGGCGGTGAGCTCCTGCGTCCGGTCCATGCGCATGTCCAGGGGCGCGGGCCGGGAGTAGGAGAATCCGCGATCGTCCTCGTCCAGCTGCAGGGAGGACACGCCGAGGTCGAGCAGGATCGCGCTGATGGATTCGATGCCGAGGTCGGTCAGCAGCTCTGGCAGCTCGTCATCGACGGCGTGGACGATGTCGATGCGCTCGGCGAAGGGGGCCAGTCGCCGGGTGGCGATGTCGATGGCCTGCTGGTCGCGGTCGATGCCGACGAGGTGGACATCGTCGAAGGCGCTGAGCACGGCTTCGGCATGGCCGCCCATGCCCAGGGTGCCGTCGACGACCACGGGGGTCAGTCCGGCCGTTCGCGCGGCCTCGACGCCGATGCCGATGAGTTCGACCACACGCTCGAGGAGCACCGGTACGTGCTGTGCTGTCATGCGTGGGTCCTTCTGCCGTGGGTGTCGTCGGTGGTGCTGCTGGAGCCAGAACCTCGACCGCCGCGGCCCTGGCACCGGGGAAGTGTGTCAGGACGTCCGAGCTTCGGAAACGGGGAAGTTCCCCGAAACTCGAGCACGGCGGGCAAGGATCAGGCCCGAGCAGAATCAGATCACTCCGGGAATCACCTCCTCCTCGCGTTCGGCGAAGGCCTGCTGAGCGCCGACGAGGTAGTCCTCCCAGGTCGGTGCGTCCCAGATCTCGACTCGGTTGCCCATGCCGATCACTGCGACTTCCCGTGTCAGTGATGCGTACTGCCGCAATATGTTCGGGACCGTGATGCGTCCCTGTTTGTCCGGTTGGTCCGCAAATGCCGCCGACAGGAACACACGCTGGTAATCGCGGGCTTCCTTATTCGTCTTCGGCGCGTTCTGGATTCGCGCGTGCTCGGCTTCGAACTCCGTGGTGGGGAACAGGGTGAGGCAATTCTCCTGGCCACGGGTGAGTACGAGTCCGGGCGACAGCTCCTCGCGGAACTTTGCGGGCAGGATGAGGCGACCCTTGTCGTCGAGCTTCTGCATATGAGTGCCCAAGAACATGTCGTCTCACCCCTTTCGAAACCCATCGGCTCCGATAGCAACCACAGTACTCCACTTCCCTCCACGTATTCCAGCGTTTTACCCCATCGGTGTTCAAACTCTCACGTTTTCCCAGGTCAGATAGGTGGAGGAAAGTGGGGATTTTTTCGCGCCGGTGCGTCGCAGCGGTTCTCGGAGGTCGTCCGGGGTGGGTTCGCACGCAAGGGTGGGCCGCCTCGGCGAGGGACCGCTCACGCGCCGAGATCGGCGAGAACTCGCCGATCTCGAGGATTTCCGTCGCCGAGGTGGATCGATGTGGGGAGGAAAGTGGAGGGTCCGTGTGGAGGAAAGTGGGGAGCCGGGTGGGGCGGCTGCCGTGGAGGCGGTTGGGGAGCCGAGTGGGGACTCCGTCGTGGAGGAAGGTGGGGGCGAGGCAGGTGGGGCGCGCGGAACCTGGGAGAACCTCGTGTGGCCGGAGTGCCGCCCATAGGGAACAATGGAGGGTATGTCGATCAGCCAAGAAGGAACACAGACCAATTCCGTGATCGGTGCGCAGCACATCGAATGGGTCCAGCATCTGACCTCGCGGGCGCGCACGGCCATGAACACGGTGCTCGAAGGCAAGGACGAAGCGGTCGGGCTCTCGCTCATCGCCCTGCTCGCCGGCGGCCACGTCCTGCTCGAGGACGTCCCGGGCGTCGGCAAGACCCTCCTGGCCCGGGCCATGGGCAAGGTCGTCGACGGTTCCGTCCGCCGCATCCAGTTCACTCCCGACCTGCTGCCGACCGATGTCGTCGGCGTCAACCTGTTCAATCAGGAGACCCGCCACTTCGAGTTCCGGCAGGGGCCGGTCTTCGCGAACATCGTCATCGCCGATGAGATCAACCGTGCCTCTCCGAAGACCCAGTCCGCGATGCTCGAGTGCATGGCCGAGGGCCAGGCCACGGTCGACGGGCAGACCTATCAGATGCCGACCCCGTTCGTCGTGATCGCCACTCAGAACCCGATCGACATGGAGGGCACCTATGCCCTGCCCGAGGCGCAGCGCGACCGCTTCCTCACCCGCATCTCATTGGGTTACCCGGCCACGGCCGACGAGGTCGACCTGCTCGACAACCAGATCCAGAACGACCCGCTCGAGTCCGCGACCGCGGTGACGAACCTCGAGCACATCGTCCAGGCCCGCAGCATCGTCCGGCACGTCTCCGCGAGCCGGCAGCTGCGCGAGTACATCGTGGCCATCCTCCACGCCAGCCGCAACGATCCGGCGATCCTGCTGGGCAGCTCACCGCGCGGCGGCGTCCATCTGCTGCGGGCGGCCAAGGCCCGGGCGGCCCTGTCGGGTCGGACATACGCCACCCCTGACGATGTGCAGGCCCTGGCCCCCTACATCCTCGCCCACCGCATCATCCCCCGCGACGGCGACGACTCGGACCTGGCCGCCGAGCTCATCGGCCGGGTGCTCGCACGCGTGCCCGTCTCGAACAGCCAGTGACCGCATGCGACTGAGCACCTCTGGAATCATCTTCGTCCTCGCCGGGGCGGCCCTGATCATCGGCGCCTATCGCTTCGCGCTGCCCGGACTGCTCCCGGCGGGTCTGCTCCTGCTCGGGCTGGTCCTGCTCTCGGCCCTGCTCATCGCCTGGGGCACCCGACGGGTGTCGATCACGATGAGCACGTCCCTGCGCGAGGTCGCACTCTCGCCCTCGCAGGACCGCTACCCGCTGGCGGCCGAGGGCAAAGAGGTCGAGATCGAGGCGCGGGTGACCAACATCGGGCAGCTCGCGATCCCGGCGGCCACGATCGACTTCGTCGCCGCCGAGGGCTTCGGCGATTCCACCTCCGGCGAGGTCCCGCCCCTGGCCCACCGCGGCCGGCAGACCGTGCTCACCTCCTTCACCCCGAACCGACGCGGCATCAGCGGCCTCTCGGCGGTGCTCATCACCGTCTACGGCCCCTTCGGCCTGGTCAAGATGAAGCGGAAGGTCCACGGCGCCTTCCCCGTGGCCGTGTCCGTGCCGTCGCTGGGCGGACGCATTCCGAAGGACTCGTCGATCCGTCCCGCCCGCCTCGACGAGGGCAAGGTCGTGACCGGACACACCACCCGTGACTTCCACACCCGTGAGTACGTGCCCGGCGACGACCTGCGGCACGTGCACTGGCCCTCGACCGCGAAGTTCGGTGAGCTCATGGTCCGGCACGAAGCCGATGAGGAGACGCTCTACGCCCTCATCGTCATCGATCTGGTCGCCGACGAGGGGGACGAGGAGCCGACCGATCTCGAGGTCGAGTTCCTCCTGGCCGCGGCCACCGCCGCGGGAACGGCCTTCCTCAGGGCCGACTATGAGGTCTTCGTCGTCGCGCACGGCCACCAGATCAGATTCAAAGGAGCACGCGATATCGACAAGCTGCGTCTTCTCTCCGCTCTCATCCGGCCGGGCAGGGCCGAACTGCCGGCGCACGACAATCCCAACCACGTCGTCATCTGCTCCGTCGGCGATCAGCGCGGTCAGGAGCTGGCCTCGCACTTCTCCCGCCGCATCCCCGTCACGCTGCGCACGCTCAGTGAGATCGGCGATATGACGATGCTGGGACTCAGCGAGGATCTGCCCGAGTCCTGGACGACCTTCGAGTCGAAGCGGGTGAGCCGATGAGCCTCGACGCCTCCCCCACCCGCTCCCAGGAACCGCCGCAGCAGGCCCCGGCACCGACCTCGACCGACCAGTCCCGCCCCTCGACGGGGTGGCTGGAGGCGATCATCGTCTTCGCGGCCATGACGCTGACGGCCGTGGCCGTGTCCGCGGTGTTCAAGGACCTCGCCTGGCTGCCTCCCGTGCTCGTGTCCGCCGGAGTCATCGTCATCGTCGGTGCGATCTTCCGCAGCGTACCGGTGCTGCGCTCCAGCGGCACCGCCGTCATCGCCCAGTGCGTGGCCGGTCTCATCGCCGTCTTCGTCGTCTGCGCCGAGGGCTCCCTGCTGCTGGGCTTCATTCCCACCGGCGAGTCCTTCGGCATGGTCATCGACCGGCTCTCCGAGGGGATGAACGATCTCTACGGCACGGCGCCCCCGGCCGCGAGCACCCCGGGCTTCACCGCGATGCTGACGATCGCCTTCACCCTGATCACGATCCTCATCGACGGGCTGGTCTCCGATCTCAGGGCCCCGAAGGTCGGCGGTGTGCTGCTGCTCGTGCTGTGGATGATCCCCGTCTACTTCGCGCCCCAGGAAGTGCGCTGGTGGCATATCGTCGCGATCCTCGCCGCGTTCCTGCTGCTCATGCTCAGCCCCTACCTGCCCGCCACGCGCTGGCGCGGGGGCCTGACCGCGATCCTGGCCGGCGGACTGGCCCTGGCGATCGGCATCGGGCTGCCGCTGCTGCTGCCGCCGGTGCCGACCCTGCCCGACAGGGCATCGAACAAGCAGGGCGATCTGACGGTGACGAATCCGTTCCTCAATCTGCGGCAGAACCTCGGCGATCGCGATGATTCGAGGCTGTTCAGCTATGAGACCACCGGCTCGGACTCCGAGCCGATCCGTCTGACCTCCATCGACGATTTCGACGGCGAGAACTGGGCGCCGAGCTCCTTCAGCCTCGACCCCTTCGCCATCGCCGTCGATGGGATGCCGTGGCCCGAGGGCCTGCCCCGGGACGGGGGCTATGAGGACGAGACCATCGACGTCAGCATCGACGACGGCTACGACCAGCAGTACCTGCCCTCGCCGTATGCCCCGCAGCAGCCGGACGGACTCGACCGACGATGGATCTTCGATGAGAAGACCCTGACGGTCGTGGGCAACGGTGAGAAGACCGGTGGGCTGCAGTATTCGATGAACTACGTCTCCCCCGAACCGTCGGCCGAGGATCTCAAGAACGCGACACCGGTGAACGAGAGCGACTTCGACACCGAGCTCGCCGTCCCCGATTCCCTGCCCTCGAGCGTCGAGGAGACCGCGGACGCGATCACTGCCGATGCCGACAACCAGTGGGAGGCCGCGGTTCTGCTCCAGGCCTACTTCCGCGGCGGTGACTTCGAGTACTCTCTCGATGCCCCGGAGAAGGCCAGCGGGGACGCGATCTCGGACTTCCTCAGCGACAAGAAGGGCTACTGCGTCCAGTTCTCCTCGGCGATGACGATCATGGCCAGGACCATGGGGATCCCCGCGCGCATCGGTGTCGGCTTCGCCGGCGGCGAGGAGGACGACGGCGGCTATGACGTGAGCATGCAGGACTCCCACGCCTGGCCCGAGCTCTACTTCGAAGGCGCCGGCTGGGTGCGCTTCGAGCCCACCCCCGGCGGGCCCGCCGGCGATCCGCCGGAGTGGACCCTGGCCAGCGGTGAGCAGGAGGACGATTCGAACGAGGAATCGGAGTCGGCGAGCCCGAGCGAAGAGGAGTCCGAGGAAGCCACCCAGACGGCCGGGGAAGGGTCCGAGGAGCCGACCGAAGAGGAGGAGACGAGCACCGAGGCGGCCGAACCCGCCGGAGCGACGGCCAGCACGTATGTGTGGGCCGGAGTGATCGTGTTCGCCCTGCTCCTGCTCGCGGCGATCCCCGCCATCTGGCGGTCGATCCTGCGTTCACGCCGGACGAAGGACCCCAACGACCTCGAGGCGGTGTGGACCGAGGTCCGCGCCCTGGCCACCGACTACGGGCAGAGCCTCGATCCCAGCGGAACGCTGCGCTTCAACGAGCTCATCCTCTCCGGGATCGCGCCCACCACGGCAGAGCCCGCGGGCACGACTGCCGGGACCGCCGCCGAGGAGCCGACCACGGACCAACCGAGCGCCGGCGAGCCGTCGGCGGGCGGGCCGTCCGCGGCCGGGTCCGGCGGCGAGGAGGTCTCACGCAAGTCCGCCGCCGAGGCGGCCGCGGGGGCCTCCGGTGCGGCCGAGACCTCGACGTCCGCCCACGCTGACGATCGTCTGCGGCGTCTGCACAGTCCGGCTCCCACCGAGCCGGAGACGCAGAGTGCAGATACCGCGCTGTCGGCGTTCATCGATGCGCTCGAGGCCCAGCGCTATGGTGCTGCGACCGAATCGCTCGATTCGTCCGAGGTGCAGGCACTCATCGACGAGGTGGGAACGGACCTGTCCGAGCGGGCGACGCCGGGAAGTCGGATCTCGGCGAAGATCTGGCCGGCCAGCCTGTTCAATCCCCCGCGCTGAGTTCTCAGCCGCGGCTGAGTTCTCAACCGCGGCTGAGTTCTCAACCGCGGGTGCGGCCCGGCGCTCAACCGCGGTCGGTGGCCGTCGGAGGCTCACTGTCGGCCGGGTGAGCCTCCATCGGCCGTCTCGCGGTCGAGTCTGCGCAGGGCCAGCAGTCCGCGTGCGGCGGCGATCGGTTTGACCAGCGGCAGCTCACCGAACCGGTAGTCGGCGCCGCGGATGAGTCTGCGCCCCAGATCCGGTCTCAGCTGCCACAGGTGGTCGCGTGCCTTCTCCGCGTGGTGGGAGTTCGAGACGATGCTGATCACCGAGTCGGTCTTCAGCACCTCGTCGATGAGCGGGATCGCATTCGCGATGTTCTCCCACGTCGTTGCGCTCTCGGTCTCGACCAGTGCGGGCCCGGTGTAGCCGAGCTCCTGACACGCGAAGCGCTCGAGCACCCCGGCCTCGGGCACCGGGCCGGCGACAGGCCCTCCGCAGAAGATCATGAGGGCCGATCGTGCCGCCGGGTCGATCGAGCGCAGTCCGGCGCGGGCTCGGAAGCGGTTGAGGCCGTTGGCCCGTGGTCCCGGGTTCCGGTACCCGAGCACCACAATGATCTGATCCCTGCCGGCCGCCGTCCGGGCCGCGCCGAGCCGCCGTCTGCTCGAGCGCAGATGGGCGATCTCCCCGCAGGCCGCCACGGCCGTGAGACCGACTGCGACGAGTCCACCCAGGACGAGTCCGCACCGGACACGGCCGCCGGTGGGGACAGAAAAAGGCACCCTCATCGTGAGGATGCCTTGATCGGTCCGGCCGGGGTCATTCGCCGCGCTGGCGCTTTTCCCACCGGTCTTCGAGTCGGCTCATGAACCCGGCGCCGCCCTTGGAGTCGGACTTGCGGCCGGAGCTCTTCGCGCCGGTCTGGTTCGACTGTCGCTGGCCCGGGCGGCTGAACGCCCAGTACATGCCGCTGACCATGAGGCCGAATCCGACGACGCCGAGGGCGATCCACCACGCGGAGTTCGACACCAGCGAGATCGCGAGGATCGTCGCGGCCAGCCCGGCCAGGGCGATGAGGATGCCGAGGACGAAGCGCTTGGCGGAGAAGCCCGGTCCCGTGGCTGCGGCCTGGGTCTCGGAGATATTGCGCGCGAAACGGGGGTCTTCACTGCGCAGCTGCTTCTCGAGTTGATCCAACAGCTGCTGTTCGTGATCGGAGAGTGGCATCTCGAACCCCCGTTTCCCTACTCAGGTCTTTGACTCAATCATAGTCTGTGAGCACTGAAAAAACATCTCGGGGGTCGCTTGAGGCCCGGATTCCCACTGGGTCTTCAGACTATGATCCGGCTCACCGCCGATCAGGAGTCCCGGCGTCTGCGCAGAAGTGAGGCCTGAGAGATCGATTCGGTCCCGAATCGGCGCCTCACCTCGTCCAGCGCCACCTCGGCCTCCCGCCCCGAATGCTCCGGTTCGTCCAAGGTCGCTTGCCGTCCTGCGGCCGCGAAGTCGATGAGCCCCGCGGCTCTGACACCGAGCAGCCTGACTCCCTGGGTCCGCTGCTCGCGCAGCTTCCGCAGCGCCGGCCGCAGCGCCTCGTACATCTCCTGGGCCAGATCCGTCGGCGCCGAGGCCGTCACCGTCCTCGACAGAGTGGTGAAATCGCCGAGGCGGTACTTCAGACCCAGGGTCGTGGCCACCTTCCCCTCCGCACGGACCCGATAGGCGACCTTGTCGGCCAAGCGCAGCAGTTCGTGTTCGAGCACGCCGAGGTCCCAGATGTCCTCGCCGAAGGTGTTCTCGGCACTGATCGAGTGGTCCTTGGCCTCTCGGTCGAAGCCGGAGGAGTCCTGCCCGTGGGCGCTGCGCCAGAGCTGATGCCCGTGGGCGCCGAAGACCCGTGCGGCCCAGTCCTCGTCGACGGCCGCGAGGTCGCCGATGAGACGGATCCCGTAGCGGGAAAGGGCCTGCTGCGTCTTCTCCCCCACTCCCGGCAGGGCTTCGATGGGCATCGGGTCGAGGAACTCCTGGGTCTTGGCCACCGGCACCAGCAGCTGCCCATCGGGCTTCGCTCTCGCCGAGGCGAGCTTGGCCACGACCTGGCTGCCGGCGATGCCCACCGAGGCGCTCAGACCGGTGGTCTCCTTGATCTGCGCGCGCAGCCGCGCGGTGATCGTCGCCGGAGGCCCGAGGCGGCGCACGGCACCGGAGACGTCGATATAGGCCTCGTCGACGCTGACCTGACGGACCTCGGGGGTCACCTCGGCGACGATGTCGAACACCTGTCGGGAGTACGAGGAGTACAGCCCGTGGGACGGTGGGATCACCTCGGCGACGGGGCACAATGCCATCGCTCGCGACATCGGCATGGCCGCATGGACACCGAACTCGCGGGCCTCGTAGCTGGCCGAGACCACGACCCCGCGACCGCTGCGCCCGCCGACGATGACCGGCAGGCCGATCAGCTGCGGACGGCTGAGGAGCTCGACGGACACGAAGAACGAATCCATGTCCAGGTGCAGCATGGTCGCCCCGGCGTCATCGGTGCCCAGTCGGCTCAGATCGCCTCCGGATCGTGCCAGCTGCTTGCGACTCATCAGCCTGCCCCTCGCTCGTCCCTTTCGGCTGCGCCGAACAGTCCAGGTACTCTTGAAGCATGGTATCGCGCACCACTGTCATGACACTGCCCATCGCCGCCGCTCTCGCCCTCACGGGGTGCTCGGGGACCGATGAGAGCGAGTCCGGATCGTCCCCGGCCACCGAACAGACGACCTCGGCCCAGGCCACGGCCTCGGAATCGGCGCCGGCCACGACCGAGGCCACCGATGGGGCTTCGGACGAGCCCGAGGCCTCGAACGATGTCGATGATCTGCCCGACTACGTCAAGCCCTACCCGGACTCCGAGGTGGTCTCGGCTTCGATCGTCAAGGCCCACAATGACAAGGATTCGAAGAAGCCGGAGCAGATCAGTCTCGTCGTCCGGGCGAAGGCGGAGACGAAGGACGTCTTCGCGTACTACGAGAAGGAGCTCGGCAAGGCCGACTACGAACCGCTCGGCGATGAGGTGAAGACCAAGAGCGCGCGCGTGCTCAACTTCAGGCACAAGGACAATGACAGCGTCCTCGTCGTCACGGTCGCCGATGATGCCGGTGACAAGAAGCACAAGGTCGTGACCATCGGCGGAAACATCGTTCCATGACCTCCCACAGCTCCGCGACGCCGGCCGACGACCGGACATCGACGGCTCCGGCATCCTCTGTCCCGGCGTCCTCTGCCCCGGAAGCCTCTGCCGTGGTCGGCGCTCTCGACTCCCCGCAGTCCATCGCAGCACGGGTCTCGGCTGAGCTCGAGAGGTTCCTCGCCGACAAGGCCGGTGAGTTCGAGGCCATCTCCCCCGATGCGACCGCGATCGGGCAGGCACTGATCGAGTTCACCCGCGGCGGCAAGCGGATCCGCCCCGTCCTGGCCTGGTGGGGCTTCCAACTCGCCGGCGTCTCCGTCGACACGGACGCGGAGTCGGCCACGGGGCTGGCGCAGGCCGCCGGCTCGCTGGAGCTGCTGCATGCCGCGGCGCTCATCCACGATGACGTCATCGACAATTCGGACACCCGCCGCGGCCGGCCCTCCCTGCACCGGCAGTTCGAGGCCCGCCACGCTCGGCACGGCCTGGCCGGGGACGGAGCGGCCTTCGGCGTGTCCTCGTCGATCGTCGTCGGCGACATCTGCCTGGCGCTGAGCGAGGAGCTGTTCGAACGTGCCGAGGAGACGCTGGGCCGAACGACTCCGGCCCGCCGGCTGCGAGCCACCGTCCGCCGGGATGTGATGGTCGGCCAGTACCTCGACGTGCTCGCCGAGGTGATCGCCCTCGACGACGCCCGCCTCGCCGATCGGGCGTGGGAGGTGCTCAGCTTCAAGTCCGCGAAGTACTCGGTCGAGCAGCCGCTGCTGCTCGGTGCGGCCCTGGCCGGGGCGAGCGAGGATCTGCTCGATGAGATCTCCGAGTTCGGACTCCCCCTCGGTCAGGCCTTCCAGCTGCGCGACGATGTGCTCGGCATCACCGGCGACCCGCAGGCCACGGGCAAACCCGCCGGCGATGACATCAGCGAGGGCAAGCGAACAGTGCTCATCGCCGAGACCGCGGCCCGGCTCAGCCCCGATCAGCTCGAGGTCCTGGCCGCCCGTTTGGGAGATCCTGACCTCTCCCCCGCCGAGGTGGCCGAATGCGTCGACATGATCACCGACTCGGGAGGCCTGGCCGCCGTCGAGTCCTACATCGCAGCCAAGCACGCGCAGGCACAGTCGCGCATCGACGCCTGGGCCAGCGGAGGCTCGGAGTGCATCCGACTCGGCGGCCCGGCTGAGGACCGTCTCAAGGAGTTCGCGACGGCGCTGAGCTACCGCACCAGCTGAGGCCTCCGGCCGGGGCGCTCAGCACGCGCGGGTGCTCGGCACGCGCGGGTTGAACGTGCGGGCGCTCGGCACGTGCGGGTGCTTCAGAACGCGAGGGCCTGAGCGCGGCGCCGGACTTCCTTGCGGTTGCCCACCCGGAGCAGGTCGATGGGTCGGCCGGGCAGGGAGTCGTCCGGGGTGAACAGCCACACGATCGCCTCCTCGTCGTCGAAACCGGCATCGTGGAGAGTGCTCAGCGTACCCTTGAGCGGTTTGACGACCTCGCCGTCGACGAAGAAGGCCAGCGGCACCTGGAGAACCTTCGGTTCGCCGATCTTGATTCCGCAGATGGCGCCGTCTTCGAGCAGCCGCCGCACCTGGGAGATGCCCAGCCCGGTCAGCTCGGCGATGTCGGGCAGCGGGGCCCAGTCCTGGACCAGTTCTTCGGTATTCACGTCTTCAAGCCTAGCAATATTTGGCAGAAACACGCCGCCATGCGGAGCCGAATGCTCGGGTCGGCGACGGCCACTCGTTAGGCTGGGAACCACAGCTTCCCCACTCGACATGAAGTCAACAGGTGACAGATGACACGACCGCGACGGCATCAGCAGATGCCCATCACCGCCGCTCCTGACATCCGTGCCGCCTCGAAGGTGAATTCGACCGGTCCGATCCCAGGAGCCGATCGCGTCGACCCCGAAACCGATCCGAATGACACCGACGCTGCCACCGACCCGTCCCCCGAGGAGGCCACCACCGCCGAGGCGGGGTCCCCGGCCGGCTCGCTCGACGAGGACGATCCCTCCGGCGAATCCGGCCGCACCGCCGATGTGCCACCGGCTGCCTCGGCGGATTCACCCGCCACCGGGCCGCAGTGGATCTCCGGCACTGCCGGGGCGACCGTGCCCGTCACCCACGGCGGGCGCACCTACAAGGCCAAGCAGGGCGACACCCTCTACGCCGTGGCGAGCAAGCACGGCGTCTCCGTGCCGGCCCTGGCCGAACTCAACCGGATCTCTCCGCGCCAGAACCTCCACCAGGGTCAGGTCCTGTCCCTGCCGGAGAAGAACGATCTGCCCGATGAGGACCCCTCGCACGTGGTCGCTCCCGGCGAGACCCTGCAGGGCATCGCCGCCCGGCACGGCATCTCGCCGTCGACCCTGCGTCGGGCCAACGCCATGGGCGATGACTCCTATCTCAAGGTCGGCGAGCTGCTTCTGCTGCGTCCGTCGGCGGCCCGGCCGCGTCGCACGGCGCCCGAACCGCCGCAGGACATCCCCCGGGTCGCCGCCAGCGCCCAGCTCGAGGGCATCGCTCCCGCGGTCGTGCGGGCTGCGCGTCTGAATAAGTACACCCTGCTGCACCGTCGGCATCCGGCCCCGGCCCAGGCCCGGCTCATCGTGGCCTCCATCGCCGAGGAGCTCGGTGCCGATCCGGCCCTCATGCAGGCCGTGGCCGCCCAGGAGTCGGGATTCCAGCACACGACGGTCTCGGCCGGCAATGCCATCGGCATCATGCAGGTCACTCCCCGCTCGGGGCGTTGGGCGTCGGATATCGTCGGTCGCGGACTCGATCTGCTCGACATCGAGGACAACATCGTCGCCGGCACAGTCATCCTCGGCTGGCTGATCGAGACCGCCGACTCCGAGGAGGAGGCCCTGGCCGGCTACTACCAGGATCTGCGCTCCGTTCGTGCCGATGGGCTGCTGGCGGAGACGAAGGCCTTCGTGCGCACCGTGCAGCTGCAGCGCCAGAGAATGCAGGAGGCCCTGTGACCGCCCGCCGAGATCCCCTCATCGGCACGGTCCTCAACGACCGTTACCGCATCGATGCCAAGATCGCCCGCGGCGGCATGGCCATGGTCTACCGCGGCACCGATCTGCGCCTCGATCGTGAGATCGCGATCAAGGTCATGCACGAGCACCTCATCTCCGATGA
>DWZN01000144.1 GCA_019117545.1 Candidatus Brevibacterium intestinavium | reverse complement strand
GCCTCGGCGATTCCGCGTTCGAGGGACTCATCAGGGTGTCCAGGGGCGTCCGAGCTGCGGGTGAAGGCGATGAGCACCTCGCCGAGGTGGTGCGTGAACATCGTCCCACCCGCCCGGACGTGGTCGGAGATTAGCACGCGCAGGGCCCGCACGTCGTCACCTGTGGCGGCGACGACCAGGAGCGGAGCATCGACGTCGAGGCCGAGGCCGGAGGCGATCGTGGCCAGACGTTCGTCCGTCGGATCGGGATCCTGGAACAGGCTCGCGATGAGTCCGGCACGCACCGATGACTCCTCGGCCCGCATCCTCTGCAGCTCGGCGGTATAGGCCTGCTGCACCTGCGAGACGTATTCGTCGACGGTCGAGAGCACAATGCCCGTATGGCGGATGACGAGTTCGGCGTCGGTCGGCTCCGCCACCCTGGTGAGCACCTCCCAGAGCACATTGAAATCGTGCCGGATCGCCGTCATCAGCGCCTCCAGCGGAATGCCCGCCCGCGCCCGGGAGACGCCGACCTCGGTCGAGATCGCCACCGGCCCGTCGAAGCCTCCTGCCCGGAGTCCCTCGATGAGGGTGGTGAAGGACAGCCGTCCGGTGCGCCGCAGCTCGGAGACGGGGATCGGGGCCGGGTCGTAGCCGGGTACTCTGACCACGCGGGTCATGAACCTCTCGGTCAGCTCGTCGAGGTCGAGGGAGTCGAGGAGTTCGAGCCAGCGTCGTTCGTCCCCGGGCAGCGGCCGATCCCTCAGCTGACGGTCGTGGAAGTCAACCATCACCCCAGAATATGTGCATATGCACAAGCACGCACCTGTCTTCGGCGACAAATGCGTCTGGAATGAGACCTGGAACACTCTGTAATGTCATCGGATGAGTGTCATGGGATGCCGGTCGGATCCTTCGATCAGGCGACCTGAACAACTCGACCAGTTCCCGACTCGTCACCGAGTCCCCAACCCGCGACGGAGACAACAATGAGCGAAAGAGCCCCCACCGCCGCAGCCGAGTTCAGTGCCACCCAGGAACTCAGCGTCAAGGACGCGAACAAGGTGGCCATCGGGGCGCTGATCGGCACCGCACTCGAATGGTACGACTTCTTCCTCTTCAGTGCCGCCGCCGCGCTCATCTTCAATGTTCAGTACTTCACGAACGAGAACGCCACCGCTGCGGCGCTGGCCTCCTTCGCCACCTTCGGAGTGGGGCTGGCCGCCCGCCCGATCGGCGGTCTCATCTTCGGCCGCATGGGCGACAGGATCGGTCGCCGCCGAGTCCTGCTGATCACGATCGTCGGGATCGGCATCGTCACCGGTCTCATCGGACTCCTGCCGACCTACGCCGCGATCGGCTTCGCCGCACCGGCCCTGCTCGTGCTCATGCGCATCCTCCAGGGACTGTTCGTCGGCGGAGAGTGGTCGGGCGCGATGACCCTCGTCGTCGAGAACGCCCCGCTCCACCTGCGCGCCCGCTACGCCGCCATCCCGCAGATCGGCTCACCGATCGGCACGATCCTGTCCTCCGGCGGGTTCTTCGTCATGACGCTGCTGTTCTCGCAGGAGAACTTCGACTCCTTCGGCTGGAGGGTCCCCTTCCTCGTGGCCATCCCGCTCCTCCTCGTCGCCGTCTACATCCGCAGCCGGCTCGAGGAATCACCGGTCTTCCGTCAGCTCGAGGAGTCCGGCGAGGTCTCCAAGAGCCCGATCCGGACGACGTTCACCGAGTCCTGGAAGCAGATCATCGTGGGAATGGCCGCGGCCCTCCTCGGCGTCGGCGGCTTCTACCTCGTGACCGCATTCTGCGTCTGGTACGGGGTCAACATCCTCGGCTACGACGATTCACTCCTGCTGCTGGGCAGCATGGTCGCCGCCGCCGTCGAGATCTTCGTCCTCCTCTGGGGCGGCATGCTCGGCGCCAGGTACGGGGCCAGCAGGGTGATCCTCTGGGGCGGGGTCGCCTCGGCGGTGGTCTCCGTTCCCGCGTTCCTCCTGTTCGAGTCCGGCCAACCGGTGCTCGTCGTGATCGCCATGACTCTTGCGGTGGGCACGCTCTCACTGCCGTACGCGGCCTCGGGCACCGTGATGACCGGTCTGTTCCCCGCCAACACCCGCTACACCGGTGTGGGAATGTCGCAGAACGCGGCCGGCATGATCTCCGGTTTCATCCCGCTGCTGGCCACCGGCTTCGTCGCCTCGGCCGGCGATCACTGGTGGCCGGCCGCCGCGATGCTCGCGTTCCTGTCGCTGTTCACCGCCTTCGCCGGCCTCGTCGCCCCGCGGCTGAGCGTCGACCTGCCCGGCTTCAAGCACTGAGCCGGGTCCCACCGCGCTTCCGCTCCCATCGTCGAAAGGACTCCCGATCATGCCGCGTTCGGCCGGCCATCTCATCGTCGCCACCCTGGAGACCGCGGGCATCGAACGGGTCTACGCGGTGCCCGGTGAGAGCTACCTCGACGTCCTCGACGGACTCTACGACTCCCCCATCGACACGATCGTCTGCCGTCAGGAGGGCGGTGCCGGGTTCATGGCCCTGGCCGAGGCCCGGCTGACCGGGCGTCCGGGCATCGCCATGGTCACGCGCGGTCCGGGTGCGGCGAATGCGATGATCTCCATCCACACCGCCTGGCAGGACGCGACGGCGCTCGTCCTCTTCGTCGGCCTCGTGCCGACCGCGGACCGGGCGCGCGAATCCTTCCAGGAGTTCAGCCTGCCCGAGTGGTTCTCCTCGACCGCGAAACGCGTGATCACCATCGACGACGAGCACCGCGCCGGCGAGCTCACCGCCGAAGCGCTGCGCATCGCCGCGGCCGGCCGGTCCGGTCCCGTCGTCGTCGGTCTGCCCGAGGACGTCCTCGTCCGCCTCACCGAGGCCCCCATCCCGACCCTCGCCGAGGCGGCCGAACCGAAGCCTGCCCCCGCCGAACTCGAATCGCTGGCCGCCCGCCTCGCCGGCGCCTCACGTCCGGCGTTCGTCCTCGGCGGCGACGGCTGGCAGTCCGGGGCCGGAGCGGATCTCGCCGGCCTCGCCGCCGCGTCCGGGATCCCGATCTTCTGCGACTGGCGCGCCTATGACGCCGTGCCCCATGACTCGCCGGCCTGGTCCGGTTGGCTCGGCTACGGTCGCGCCGATGCCGTGGCCGGAGGATTCGCCGAGGCGGACCTGCTGATCTTCATCGGCTGCACCCGGTCCGATGTGGCCAGTGACGGCTTCACCATCGGCTTCGGCGCCGAGACCGTGCTCGTCTCCCTCGACACCGAGGCCACTCAGCACGCCGGGCGCATCGACCAGCACATCCTTGCCTCACCGGGCACCTTCACCGAGGCGCTGACCAGTGTTGATGCCGATGCGCTGCGTGGTGGGCGCTCAGACGGATGGATGGAGGAGCGCTCTGCCGCACAGGCCCGGTTCGCCGCCCATCGGCCCGACGCCGAGGCACAGCCGCCGACCGAAGCGACACAGACACCCCGGAGCGGGGTCGACCTCGGCGTGGCGTTCGGGATCCTCGACGATCGCCTGTCCGGAGAGGCGATCCTGACCTACGGCGCCGGCAATGCGACGATCTGGGGGCACCGGTTCATCCGCCACCACCAGGCGGCCAGCCTCGTCGGGGCGCGCAATGGGGCCATGGGACTCGCCGTCCCGGCAGCGGTGGCCGCATCCCTGACGTTCCCGGACCGGCGTGCCGTCGCGATCTGCGGCGACGGGGACTTCCTCATGAACGGTCAGGAGATCGCCACGGCCTTCGCTCACGGTGCGACTCCGCTCATCATCGTCATCGACAACGGTGTGTACGCCACGATCGTGTCCCATCAGGAGAACCACTATCCGGGCAGGCCCTCGGGCACCCGGATGGTCAACCCGGACTTCGCCACGTGGATGCGGGCGTTCGACGGGGCCGCCTCGGTGGGAGCGGGTATGTCCGGTCACGGCGAGCGCGTCGAGACGACCGAGGACTTCGCGCCCGCGCTCGACCGGGCTCTGGCCGCGGACGGGCCGGCGCTCATCCACGTGCTCATCGATCCTGCGACCATGCCGCCGGCCGCCGACGAGACGTCCTGACTGCGACCGCGGACGAGACTCACTCCACCATCCCCACCGCTGCGGAACTTCCGTCCGCGGCACATCCCTCGAAAGGACGTTTCATGACCGACTTCCTGACCAGTGCTGATCGCGAAGCCGACTTCCTCGCTGATTGGGCCGTGCACTCGCGTTTCGGCGCGGTCGAGGGCACGAACGGCGTCGACCGGCAGGCGGCGAGCCAGGCGGACGGTCAGCAGCGGAAGTGGTTCGCCGAGCTGCTGACCGAGCACGGTTTCCGCGTCGAACGCGATGCCATCGGCAACCAGTTCGGACTCCTCGAGCTCGTGCCCGGCGCACCCTATGTGCTCACCGGCTCGCATCTGGATTCGCAGCCCACGGCCGGGCGCTTCGACGGCGCCTACGGGGTGATGGCCGCGGCGCACGCGTGCTTCGCCGTCGCCGATGAGCTGCGGGCGGATCCGACGAAGGCGCGGTTCAACCTCGCCGTGGTCAACTGGTTCAACGAAGAGGGCTCGCGGTTCAAGCCCTCGATGATGGGCAGCAATGTCTTCACCGGCAAGGCCGAGCTCGAGGCGGCTCTGGCCACGGAGGATGCCGCCGGGATCACCGTCGCCGAGGCACTCGATGCCCTCGGTGAGCGCGGTGATTTCACACCCCCGGACATCGCCTCCTATGCGGAGATCCACGTCCAACAGGGTCGCAGCATGGAAGAGGACGGGGTGAGCATCGGGCTGGTGAACGCGACCTGGGCTGCCCACAAGTACGAGTTCAAGGTCACCGGAGCCCAGGCCCACAGCGGGTCGACGCTCATGGCCGACCGTCAGGATGCGCTGCTCGGCGCCGCTCGCCTCGTCGTCGCCGCGCGTGATCTGGCCGACGAGTTCGAGCCCGGTGCGCTGCACACGGCCTGCGGCCAGCTCACCGTCTACCCGAATTCGCCGGTCGTCGTCGCCAGCGAGGTCAGTCTGCTGCTCGACCTGCGCTCGCCCAGCGCCGAGGTGATCGCCGACGCCCATGATTCGCTCATGGCCACGGTCGCACGGGTGTGTCAGGACGCCCGGGTCGAGATCGAGATCGTCGCCGAGCACAGCTGGGATCGGAACCCGTACTCGGCCGAGGGGGTCGAGCTGGCCCGCACAGTCGCGGATGACCTGGGGCTCACCTCGGCGCGGGTGATGACCGTGGCCGGGCACGATTCGACGAATATGAAGGACACGGTGCCCACCGTCATGCTCTTCGTCCCCAGCGTGGACGGGATCTCACACAGTCTGGACGAGTTCACGAAGGACGAGGACCTCGTCTCCGGCCTGCGTCACCTCACCGAGGTGGTTCGACGGCTGGCCGCCGGCGCCCTGGCCTGAGTCCGGGCCGGCAGAGGGACAGGAGGGGACCGGCTCCCGTGGAGGTCGGCTCGAGTTCGGGCCGACCGCTCAGTCGATGTCGTCGACGTCCTGGTTCTCGTCGACGAGCTGCTCGGCCAGCGGCTCCCACTTCGCATATGCGTCGGGGAAGGCCGAGGCCTGCACGTCCTGTGCGGCATCGCCCGGGGCCATGCTCTCCCAGTTGTCGATCTGGGTCAGGCCCGGATTGGCGCTTCCGGAGTCGACTCCGTAGAAGGCCTTCGATGCGTACACGGGATCGGTGACTTCGTCGACCGATCCCCAATTCATCGAGGGTCGCTGCTGGAACGCACCGGCGGAATCGCGGTCTCCTCCGTCGAGATTCTGCAGGCTCGATTCCTGCAGTGCGGTCATCACGGCGATCGTCTGCGCGTCCTTCGACAGGTCTGCGCCCTTGCCGACGCCGATGATGGTGCGGGCGTTGTCGACCTGTTCGGAGCTGAGCTCATCCGGGTCGTCGATGCCGCCGGTCGTGCCGTCACCCTGGTCGGTGCCCGAGGCACTCTCGCTCGTCTGGTCGACGCCCCCGGACATCGGGTCGGCCGTGGCCGAGGTCGCCGTCGCCAGGGTGACGCCCCCAGCGATGACGGCAGCCGACAGTGCGGTCACCGCAAGTGTGCGCACGCTTCTCATCTGTTCTCACTTTCCTCTGGGGTCGGGCGAGCGGTCCGGGCGAAGTCGTGCCCGGGTTCTCGGTCCACTGCGATCTCCTGTCTTTCGGCACAGGAGGTGAACCGGAAATCGCCCCACACCACACTCCCCGACGCGAGGGGCCGGTGCAATGCAGAGAGGCTGATAGGTGGCTCCGTCTCGTCGCAACGAATCGTCACGGACGCGTGTGCATGTGATCAGAGTTCGTTGAGTTCCCCGCGGCGGCAAGCGGCGCCCGGACGGGCCCGTGACGCGGGTCTCGAACGGCCCATCGGGTCACGTGCGGGCACGGGCCAGGCCGCTTTCAGACGCTCGCGCGGCTACTGACCGGCGAACCCCGCGGCGCGGGCCCGCTCGGGTATCGTGGATCACATCCCGACGACTGTGAGGACTGACGTGGCTGACCTGAATGAACTGAGCGAATCCCACTTGGCACTTGCACGCGAGAACGAGAACGGCCGCAGCGCCGAACTCGTC
>DWZN01000019.1 GCA_019117545.1 Candidatus Brevibacterium intestinavium | reverse complement strand
GCTCCGCGGTCGAAGGCGTCACCTATCTCATCAACGGCAACTCCGGGAAGGATCCGGCCGGAACCCCGGCAACCGGCGGGTTCACCGGGTGGACGATGCTCGGTGTCGATCCCGGCCTGGGCAAGTTCGGGGACAATCCGACCACGTCCGATCGGGTCAGCTGGCTGGCCGCGGAGACGAAGCCGCGTGTCGATTCGATCTCGCTGGAAGCGCCCGACTCGTTGGCGCCGGGCCAGTCCGCGGACGTGTCCGCCGAGTTCACGCAGGGCGATCGCACCGTCCCCGTGGGGTGGCCGGCCACGGCTCAGTGGGGTGGTGAGGGCGTCGTCATCGACTCCGGCGCCGAGGTGGACATGCAGAAGGCGATGGGCGCGAAGCTCAGTGCACAGGCGCTTGCATCCGGTGCCCCCGAGGCGGCGTCCGACGTCGTCCGGGTCAACCCGTCAACGGGTGAGATCACGGCCGAGAACCCGGGGACCGCAACACTCGAGGTCACCGTCAACGGCAAGACCGCGAAGGCCACTGTCGAGGTCACTGGTGAGGAACCGCCGCCGGAACCAGGTGATGACGATGGGTCCGAGGACAGCAGCGGCGATGAGGGCGGCGCCTCCACCGGGGCGGACGAAGACACCGGGGCGGACGGAGCTTCGTCGGATGCCTCGGCCGAAGCGACCGAGGACGGCGACGATTCCGCGGACGGAAACGACGGATCGAATGGAAACGACGGAGGCACCTCATCGTCCGGTGGGTCGACAGCTGACGCGGGTCGGGGCTCTTCGTCCGACGCCGCATCGGGAGGTGCCGGCAACGATTCCGGCGACTCCGATTCGGCAACTGCGAACGACGGCTCGTCGGGCGGCGGTGCAGACTCTACAGGCTCCTCAGACGGTGGCGGCGACCTTCCGCGCACTGGCGGCCCGGTTCTGCTCACCGCGGCTCTCGGTGCTCTGCTCATCGTCGTCGGCCTCGGCACCGTCCGCGTCGCACGGCTCCGTGGAGTCGGCCGAAAATTCGGGAAGCACTGATGCCGCAACGAGAATATCGCGGCGATGATGACTCGGATGGCTCTTCAGCCCCGTGACTCGCGGTGTTAGTCTCACGATATGACTGACAATCATGATCGTTTGACCTCATTCGCTCACGGTGGAGGGTGCGCCTGCAAGATTCCGCCCGGCGAGCTCGAGGACGCCGTGCGCGGACTGGTCGGGCAGCCGGGTCCCGATGTCCTCGTCGGCCTCGATGACGGCGATGACGCCTCGGCCGTGCGTGTTCGCGAAGACCTCGCAGTGCTGTCGACCGCGGACTTCTTCACCCCGGTCATCGACGATGCCTACGACTGGGGTCGGATCTCCGCGGCGAATGCGCTGTCCGATGTTTACGCGATGGGCGGGACTCCGGTCACGGCGATCAACCTCGTCGGATGGCCGCGGGAGAAGCTGCCGATGGAGCTGCTGACCGAGGTGCTGCGCGGCGGGCTCGACGTCGCCGCAGCCGCGAACTGCCCGGTCGCCGGCGGGCATTCGATCGACGATCCCGAACCGAAGTACGGAATGGCGGTGACCGGGGTGGCCCACCCGGACGAACTCATGCGCAATGACGCCGCCGAGGCCGGCCTGCCCCTGACTCTGACCAAACCGATCGGTGTGGGCATCCTCAACAACCGGCACAAGGCCACCGGCGAGGACTTCGAGGAGGCTGTGGCGACGATGACCTCGCTCAACGCCGAAGCCGCGCGCGCCGCCGTGGCCGCCGGGATCCGTGCAGCCACGGATGTCACCGGCTTCGGTCTGCTCGGGCACCTGTTCAAGATGGCCCGGGCCTCAGGCGTGGGGGCGGTCATCGACGCGGCCGCGGTGCCCCGCCTCGATGGTGTCGACGAGTCGATCGCCGCCGGGTACGTCTCGGGCGGAACGAGGCGCAACCTCGACTGGGTGCGCCCCGATCTCACTGCCGATGACTCAGTGACCGAGGAGGACCTGCTGCTCCTGGCCGATGCCCAGACCTCCGGCGGCCTCCTCGTCGTCGGCGAGCTGCCCGGTCACCCGGTCATCGGCGAGATCGTCGCAGGTTCGGGCGTCCACGTGAGGTGAGTTGCCATGCATGTGCGGTGAGGACGTCCGCGACAGTCACCGACCGCTTCTCCGACCCTGCTCAGCCGGGAGTGATCTCTTCGTCGCGGAACTGGCGGAAGCTGGACATGAAGAACCAGTAGAAGACTCCCACCACAGGAGCGCCCAGCAGGACTTCCCACCAAGAGAACATTCCGTTGCCCCAGCCCAACAGGTTCACGCCGGATCATGCCTCTTCGGCGACCGACTTCCTCACCGAGCAGTGCCGTCACATGGGCAACCCCGCGCCCGGACTGCCAGAACCACCTGTTGCACCGGTGCGTTATGGCAGGAGCGGTGTGGGATGCCGCGCTAGATGTAGGACGTGGCACTCACGGTGGGCGACGCCCCTACCGGCCGGTGGTGATCGAGTCGTCGACGATGCCGGCCGCGCGGCGCTCTTCGAGGCGAGCGCGCTGCGGTTCGACCACGTGGCGCGGATCCTTCGTCGATTCGATGCCGGCCTCGAGCACGCCGAAGCGCGTGTACGCCGAGGCGGCCGCGAGTGCCGCACCGGAGACGACGGACAGTCCGCGCAGCGCGGCTCGGGTCTTCCAGCTGCGCTTGCCGGGAGCCCCGGCCCGAGCGCCGAGCTTCTTCGCGAACACTCTGGCCCCGACCTCGACGGCGGCGGTGCCGAGAGCACCGGCGATGAGCAGCTTCTCGGCCCGGTCGAGCTTGCGCCCGGGCTCACCGTCCTCGAGGGGGTCGACCTCGGCCGGATGCATGCCCTTCTTCATCCGGTCCATCGCAACCATCTCACCGGCGGTACCGGTCAGCGCCAGCAGCCGAGCCGGTCCGGTCTCACCGATGGGAGCCAGGGCCATGCCCACGCCCCCTGCGGCCACGGAGGCCGAAGCCACGAACACATACGACAGACCGTTGCGACCGGCCGCGTTCCAGGTGGGAACCGCGGTATCGCCGAGCAGCGCTCCCGTATAGGCGGCCAGAGGTGTGGCGAAGACAGCGGACTCGATGGCGGCAGGCGTTTCGAGGGCATGGAGCACGCGGCGCAGCGGCCCCAGCGGCAGGACCCTCTCTCCGGTCAGACGATCGACTTCGATGGCGGCCAGCACTCCCGAACCGGCACCGAACCCGGACAGGATCCAGGTGCCCAGACTCATCGGCGAGGAGACCTTGAACACCCGCAGCATGTTGAGGAAGCGCTCGGGTCGGCCGAGGTCGGCGACGAGTGCCGCTCCGCCGACAGCGGTCGCGGTGATCGCCGTCATTCGGCTCGCGATCCGCAGCCCCGGCCGATCGCTGATCTGCGCGCCCAGGCCCAGCAGGGACGAACCTCCGGCGAGGCCGCCGAGGAACAGGTAGGTCCCGATCTCATCACCCCAGGGCGGGGCCTTGACGATGGGTCTGCCGTAGTAGGACGTGAACTCGACGTCCTCGACCATCGGCATCTCACGGTTGCCCTCGGCACCGCGGTTCTTCCACCCGCCGCCCCGACGACCACCGCGGCGACCTCCTCCGGCGCCCAGGCCGCGACCGCCGCCGGACGCGCCGGGTCCGCCACCGCCTCGGCGGCGCTTCCTGCGTCCGCCTTCGGGCTCGGGCGGGCGGTAGGAATCGTATTCTGAAGTGCTCAACGGCGGCTCCCGAGGAACGCGAGTCCGGCCGCGGCGACCATGCCCAGGGCAGCGGCACCGGCGTGGGCGAACATGCCGGGCAGGTCCTTCGTCGGCACCCGCGGGTCCGGCGGCAGACCGTAGACCTCGGGTTCGTCGAGGATGAGGAAGACCGATCCGATTCCGCCGACGCCGTCGTTCGGGTTCGCCCCGTAGAGTCGGGCCTCGGTCAGCCCCTTGGCATGGAGTTCGGCGACCCGATCGTGGGCCTGGTCGACCATGTCCTCGTGGTCA
>DWZN01000143.1 GCA_019117545.1 Candidatus Brevibacterium intestinavium | reverse complement strand
TCTTCTCCCCCGCGTCCGAAGACGAAGGGGTCCCCACCCTTGAGGCGGACGACGCGGCGACCGCTGCGGGCCTGTTCGACGAGGATGTCGTTAATCCTCGACTGCGGGACCGGGTGATGGCCCGGGTGCTTGCCGACGTCGATGATCTCCGCGTCCAAGGGCCGGCCCCGCTCGGTTTCGAGCTGGTCGATGACCGACCTCGCGCCGAGGCGGTCGGCGACGATGACATCGGCCGATTCCAGGCCGCGCAGACCGGTCACGGTCAGCATACCGAGGTCGCCGGGTCCGGCACCGATGAGCAGGACGCTGCCCGGTGACTGCTTCGGGAAGAGGCTCATGACGGGTCCTCTTCCGGGGTGTGGATTCCGGCGGCCAGCGTGTTGCCGGTCTGCGGGTCGATGATGAGGAACGCACCGGCCGGGCCGTGGTCGCGGAAGTCCGGGATCGGCAGAGCGGCGGACAGCTTCACCTGTGCCAGGCCGATGTCGTTGCCGGCGAGCACCTCGGCGGGTTCGATCTGCGAGGTGGCCAGATTCCGTTTGGCGTCGATGGTCACGATCGCCTTCACGGTCGTCGTTCCGGTCTTGACCAGCACCGGATCGCCCGAGCGCAGGCCCTCGGTGGTGAAGGGGAACACCTCGGCGCGCAGCCGCTTGCGCGGTTCGGGCAGGGTGCCGGCGGCGACGATCACGCTGCCGCGAGCGGTGTCGATGTCATCGGCCAGGCGCAGCGCCACCGACTGCGGCGCGCCCGCGGTCTCGAGCTGACCGTCGGCGGTGTCGATGCCCACAACCTGCGTGCGGACTCCGGCGGGGTGGACGTCGATCTCATCGCCGAGGCGGACCCGGCCGGACGTGATCTGTCCGGCCACGGCCCGGTAGTCGCGGTACTGTTCGGGATCGAGGCCGGGCGCCAGCCCGCCCTGCGGGCGCAGCACCGTCTGCGTATCGAGGCGGAAGGGCTCGAGATCGGCGGTGTCCTGTTCCTTGCTCGGCAGGGTCTCGAGCAGTTCGAGCAGCGCCGGGCCCGTGTACCAGGGGGTGTTGTCCGAGGGGCCGGCGATGTTGTCACCGGCCAGCGCCGAGATCGGGATGAGGTGCGGGGTGTCGAGCCCGATCTCGTTCGCCAGTGCGGTCACTTCGTTCTCGACGTCTTCGACCGCCGCCTGATCGTAGTCGAGCAGGTCGATCTTGTTGAGGGCGATGATCACGTGCCGGATGCCCAGGCGGGAGACGACGGTGAGGTGGCGTCGGGTCTGTTCGGTCGGCCGGTTGCGGGCGTCGATGAGGACGACGACGGCATCGGCGGTCGTGGCACCGGTGACCATGTTCCGGGTGTACTGCACATGGCCGGGGCAGTCGGCGAGGATGAACGAGCGGCGGTCGGTGGCGAAATAGCGGTAGGCGACGTCGATGGTGATGCCCTGTTCGCGTTCGGCCCTCAGACCGTCGGTGAGCAGCGCGAAGTCGAACTCCCCGCCGAGGAATCCGCGTTCGGCGCTGGTGGCGGTCACGGCTTCGAGCTGGTCGGCCAGGATCGCCTTCGCATCATGGAGCAGTCGGCCCACCAGGGTGGATTTGCCGTCGTCGACGGACCCGGCGGTGGCGAAGCGCAGCAGCGTCTTCGTCTGTGTCGGTGACAGTCCGGGGGTCGCCTCGGTGGTCGGTGGTGGTGTCGTCATCAGAAGTACCCGTCCTTCTTTCGGTCTTCCATGGCCGCGGCCGAGATCCGGTCGTCGGCACGTGTCGCTCCGCGTTCGGTCACGGTGGTCGCGGCCACCTCGGCGAGGATCGAGTCGATATCGGCCGCCTGCGAGTCGACGGCGCCGGTGCAGGACATATCGCCGACGGTGCGGTAGCGCACGGTCCTTCTGACCACGGTCTCGTCCTCGCGCGGGGTGGAGAACTCGCCGGTGGCCCACCACATGCCGTCGCGGTTGAACACCTCGCGTTCGTGGGCGAAGTAGAGCTCGGGCAGGTCGATGTTCTCGCGGGCGATGTAACTCCACACATCGAGTTCGGTGAAGTTCGAGATCGGGAACACGCGCACGTGCTCACCGGGCAGGTGGCGGCCGTTGTAGATGTTCCACAGCTCAGGCCGCTGGCTGCTGGGGTTCCATCCGCCGAACTCGTCGCGCAAGGAGATGATCCGCTCCTTCGCCCGGGCCTTGTCCTCATCCCTGCGGGCCCCGCCGAACACCGCGTCGAAGCCGCCGGCGGCGATGGCGTCGATGAGCGGCTGCGTCTGCAGGGTGTTGCGGGTGCCGTCGGGGCGTTCGCGCAGCCGACCGTCGTCGATGTAGTCCTGGACCTTCGCCACCGTGAGGTCGAGGCCGAAGCGTTCGGCGGTCCGGTCGCGGAAGGCCAGGATCTCGGGGAAGTTGTGGCCGGTGTCGACGTGGAGGAGGCCGAAGGGGATCTTCGCCGGCCAGAACGCCTTCGCGGCCAGGTGGAGCACGGTCACGGAGTCCTTGCCGCCGGAGAACAGCAGCACGGGGTTGTCGAACTCGGCGGCGACCTCGCGGATGATGTGGATGGCCTCGGATTCCAAGGCGTCGAGGGTCGACAGTCCGGTGCGGGGCCCGCCGTCGATGTGGGCGTTGTCGATTCTGGTGTTGTCGATGCTCATGTGTGCAGTCCGCATTCTGTTTTGTTCGTTCCCGCCCAGCGTCCGGCGCGGGGGTCTTCTCCCTCGGCGACGGGGCGGGTGCAGGGCTGGCATCCGATCGAGGGGTAGCCCTGCGACAGCAGTGGATTGACCGGCACCTCGAAGGCGCGGGCATAGTCGAGGAGGTCGTCGAAGGACCAGGCGGCCAGGGGGTTGACCTTGACCAGGCCGTTCTTCTCATCGAAGGTGATCAGCGGTGTGTTGGTCCGCGTCGGCGCCTCGTCCCGGCGGACTCCGGTGAACCAGAGTTCGTAGCCGGCCAGCGACTTCTTCAAGGGGGCGACCTTGCGGCGGGCGCAGCACAGACCCGGGTCGCGGGCGAAGAGGTCTTTGCCGAACTCGGCGTCCTGCTCGGCCACCGTCTGCTCCGGGAGGACGTCGACGATGTTGACGTCGACCTTCCGGGCCACCTCGTTGCGGGTGGTGTAGGTCTCCGGGAAGTGGTAGCCGGTGTCGAGGAAGAGGACGTCGACGCCGGGCTGGTACTGGGCGACGTAGTGCGGCAGGGCGGCGTCGGCCATCGAACAGGCCACGGCGCAGGCGGCGGTGTCGAAGTGCCGGGACACCCAGCGGATGACGTCGGCGGGGTTGGACTCGGCCACCCCGGCCTCCGGGTCTCCGCCGAGTTCGCGGGCACCCGCCTCGGCGAGGGTCTTGAGCTCCTCGATGGGGCGCTTGGCAGCGGTGGTCGTCATTTGAGTTCCTCCTCGTCGACGCGGTGGGCCCATTCGGAGAACGTCTCGGCCTCGGACCGTCCGTCGAGGAAGCGGCGGACGAGCTTCTCGACGTAGTCGCTCAGGTCGTCGGCGGCGATCTTGAGGCCGCGCACGGTCCGGCCCAGCCCTGCCTCGTCGCGGTCCTTCGAGGCCAGTCCCCCGCCGACGTGGACCTGGAAGCCGGGCACCTGCTGGCCTTCGTCGTTGGTGATGATCTGGCCCTTGAGACCGATGTCGGCGGTCTGGATCCGGGCGCAGGAGTTCGGGCAGCCGTTGAGGTGGAGGCTGATCGGGTGCGGCAGGTCGAGATCGGCCAGTCGTTCTTCGAGCTTCGTGACGGCATCGGCGGCGGTCTGCTTGGTCTCGACGATCGCGAGTTTGCAGTATTCGATGCCGGTGCAGGCCATCGTCGACCGCCGGAACAGGTCCTTGCGGCTCGACAGGCCCAGGGCGTCGAGTCCGGCCACGACCGCATCGACGTCGGGCTCCTCGATGTCGAGCAGCAGGATCTTCTGGTGCGGGGTGGTCCGCAGCCGGGTGGACCCGAACTTCTCGGCCAGGTCGACGATCTGGCCGAGAAGCGTGCCCGAGGCGCGGCCGGCGATGAGGCTGACGCCGATGTAGTAGCGACCGTCGACCTGTTTGTGCACGCCCACATGGTCGCCGGCGGTCAGCGGCTTCTCCGGGGCGGGGCCGTCGGCGAGCCGGTAGCCGAGGTATTCGGTCTCGAGGACCTCGCGGAGCTTCTCCGGACCCCAGTCGGCCAGCAGGAACTTCATCCGCGCCTTGTTGCGCAGCCGTCGGTAGCCGTAGTCGCGGAAGATCGAGGTCACACCGACCCAGGCGTCGACCACCTGATCGGGGGCGACCCAGGCGCCGAGGCGCTCGGCGAAGCGCGGGACGACGGACAGTGCCCCGCCGACCCACAGGTCGTAGCCGATGCCGTGTTCGGGGTGGTCGACGGCGACGAACGAGCAGTCGTTGATCTCGTGGACGACGTCCTGGCTGGGGTGGCCGGTGATCGCGGTCTTGTATTTGCGCGGCAGGTTCGAAAAGCTCGGGTCGCCGATGTAGCGGCGTGAGATCTCTTCGATCGCCGGGGTCGGGTCGATGAGCTCATCGGCGGCGATGCCGGCCACCGGGGAGCCGAGGATGACGCGCGGGACGTCGCCGCAGGCCTCGGTCGTCTTCAGACCCACGGCTTCGAGGCGGCGCCAGATCTCGGGCACGTTCTCGATCTCGACCCAGTGGAGCTGGATGTTCTGACGGTCCGTGACGTCAGCGGTGCCGCGGGCGAAGTCGTTCGAGATGTCCGAGATCGTCCGCAGCTGTTCGGTGGTGAGTTTGCCGCCGTCGATGCGGATGCGCATCATCAGATACTCGTCCTCGAGCTCATGGGGCTCGAGGGTCGCCGTGCGGCCGCCGTCGATTCCGGGCTTACGCTGAGTGTACAGCCCCCACCAGCGGAAACGTCCGTGAAGATCATCGGCGGCGATCGAGGAGAATCCGCCCTTGGCGTAGATGTTCTCGATCCGGTCACGGACATTGAGGCCGTCGTCCTCGGACTTATCGACCTCATTTTTGTTCAACGGTTCACGACCGTCGACTTTCCACTGTCCATTGGACTTCTTCGGCCGCTTCGGTCGCTTGGCGGCCTTGTCACCTGCGGTCTTCTTGTTCGCTTCCACCTGAGTGGACATGGTCATCTCCAAACGCTGAGGGGAACCAGTGGAACGTCACGCTACAAGAGGATTGATTGCTCAACAAATTCACGATTGCAGTAGTGTCACTCCTCGTCATATGACGTCATAGAAGTCGCTCAGAGGGCCTCC
>DWZN01000142.1 GCA_019117545.1 Candidatus Brevibacterium intestinavium | reverse complement strand
GACGAAGACGCCGTCGGTCCCGCTCCGGTAGGAGCCGTCGCGGGAGAACGCCCCACGGGCATCGAGTTCGAGGCCGAGCCCCTCGGCCTCGGGCCCGGAGAAGCCGAGCGCCAGGAGGACGAGATCGGCTTCGAGGACGTGCTCGGTGCCCGGGGTCGGGACACGCCTGCCGTCGAGGAACTGCGTCTCGGAGACCTCGATCCCGCGCACGGCTCCGTTCCCGTCGCTGACGAAGCCCGTGGTCGAGGCCAGGTAGCGTCGGACGCCGCCCTCCTCATGCGAACTCTGGACCTCGAAGATCCGCGGCACCGTCGGCCAGGGATCGTTCTCGCCGCGCTCGGTCGGCGGTTTCGCCCCGATCGCCAGGGTCGTCACCGAGGCGGCCTGCTGGCGCAGGGCCGTGCCGAGGCAGTCGGCGCCGGTGTCCCCACCGCCGATGATGATCACGTGCTTGCCGGCGGCGTCGATGCCCGGGACGGTCTCCTCCCCCGCCTGCACCCGGTTCGAGGGCACGAGGTAGTCCATGGCGAATTCGATGCCGTCCAGTTCGCGCCCGGTCACCGGCATGTCCCGCGGCACCGTCGCTCCCGTGCACACGACGACCGCGTCGAAACGCGCCTGCAGATCCTCCAGACCGGTGCCGGAGCCGATCTCGACCGAGGTCTCGAAACGAGTGCCCTCGGCCCTCATCTGCTCGATGCGCCGGTCGATGTGATGCTTCTCGAGCTTGAAGTCGGGGATCCCGTAGCGCAGCAGCCCGCCGAGGCGGTCATCGCGTTCGTAGACGACGACCGTGTGCCCGGCCCGGGTCAGCTGCTGGGCGCAGGCCAGACCGGCCGGTCCCGAGCCGATGACGGCCACTGTGTGTCCGGTGATCCGCTCCGGGACCTCGGGGGTGATCAGGCCCGCGGCGAATCCCTGGTCGACGATGCTGACCTCGACCTGCTTGATCGTCACCGCCGGCTGGTTGATGCCGAGCACACACGCGTTCTCACACGGCGCCGGGCAGGCCCGACCGGTGAATTCGGGGAAGTTGTTCGTCGCGTGGAGCAGTTCGACGGCGCGGGCCAGCTCTCCGCGGTACATCGCGTCGTTGAACTCGGGGATGAGGTTGCCCAGCGGGCAGCCCTGGTGGCAGAAGGGCACACCGCAGTCCATGCAGCGCGAGGCCTGGCGGCGCAGCTGCTCGGGGTCTCCGGCCTCATAGACCTCGCGGTAGTCCATCAGCCGGATCGGAACGGGCCGGCGCTTCGGCAGCTCACGGTCGGTGACGGTGAGGAATCCGTGCGGATCAGCCATGGGTGACCTCCAGAATGGTGTTCCAGGCGGCATCGGAGTCCGGGGCATGCCCGGCGGCGGCGAATTCGGCCTGGATGTCGCGGACGGCTTGGTACGCGACGGGAATGATCTTCGTGAAGCGGGACATGACGTCCTCCCCGCGGCGGAGTCCGCCGAGGAGCTCGGCGGCCAGGGGCGAACCGGTCCACTCGACATGGTCGTCCAGCAGGCGTTCGAGGACCGTCATGTCCTCGACGCCGACTCCGGTGAACCGGAAGACGCCGGCGCCGCGCTCATCGGGGTTGAGCCGGGCGGGGTTGAAGTCGAGCACGTAGGCGGTGCCGCCGGACATACCGGCCGCGAAGTTTCGGCCGGTCCCGCCGAGGATGACGGCCACGCCCCCGGTCATGTACTCCAGCCCGTGGTCGCCGATGCCTTCGACGACCGCCTCGGCGCCGGAATTGCGGACCATGAACCGCTCCCCCACCTGACCGGAGACGAAGAGCCGGCCCGAGGTGGCTCCGTAGCCGAGCACATTTCCGGCGATGATGTTGTGCTCGGGACGGGTGCGGCTGTCCGGCCCGGGATGGACGCTGATGGTGCCGCCGGACAGCCCCTTGCCGACGTAGTCGTTGGCGTCTCCGGACAGGTCGATGCTCACCCCGGCCGGCAGGTAGGCGCCCAGCGACTGGCCGGCCGTGCCGTCCAGTTCGAGCACGATCGTGTCCTCGGGCAGCCCGCGCTCACCGTGGGTCCGGGTGATGTGGTGGCCGAGCAGGGTGCCGGCCGACCGGTCGGTGTTCTCGATCCTCGAGCCGATCCTCACCGGTCGGCCGCCGACGATCGCGTCCTCGGCGGCCTCGAGCAGACGCAGATCGAGCTCGCCGGCGAAGTCCCGGTTCACCGGTCCCGCGCACTTGCGCGCACCGGTGGTCGATCCCGACAGGTCGGTGGGCACGGTGAGGATCGACTCGAGATCGAGGTCGAGCCCGGAGGCGGCGGCCCTGTCCTCGTCGATGCGCAGCCTCTCGACGGCGCCGATGGCCTCGTCGAGGGAGCGGAAGCCGAGCTGGGCGAGGTAGCCGCGCACCTCCTCGGCGATGAAGGTGAAGAAGTTGACCACGTGATCGGCCTGACCGTGGTAGCGCTCGCGCAGCACCGGGTTCTGCGTGGCCACCCCGACGGGGCACGTGTCCTTGTGGCACACGCGCATCATGATGCAGCCGGAGACGACGAGCGCGGTGGTCGCGAAGCCGAACTCCTCGGCCCCGAGCAGGGCGGCGATGATCACGTCCCGGCCCGTCTTGAGCTGACCGTCGACCTGGACGCTGACGCGTTCGCGCAGCCCGTTGAGGACCAGCGTCTGCTGCGCCTCGGCCAATCCCAGCTCCCACGGAGTGCCGGCGTGCTTGAGAGAGTTGAGCGGACTCGCACCCGTGCCGCCGTCGTGGCCGGAGATGAGGACGACGTCGGCTCCGGCCTTCGCCACTCCCGCGGCCACGGTGCCCACACCGATCGCGGAGACGAGCTTGACGTGGACGCGGGCGCGGGCGTTGGCCCGGCCGAGATCGTGGATGAGCTGTGCGAGGTCCTCGATGGAATAGATGTCGTGGTGCGGCGGCGGAGAGATCAGCCCCACCCCCGGTGTGGCGTGGCGGGTCTTCGCGATCCACGGGTAGACCTTCTCACCCGGCAGCTGTCCGCCCTCACCGGGCTTGGCCCCCTGCGCCATCTTGATCTGCAGGTCGTCGGCTTCGGTCAGGTAATGGCTGGTCACCCCGAACCGTCCCGAGGCGATCTGCTTGATCGCCGACCGCCGCTCGGGGTCGACCAGCCGATCGGTGTCCTCACCGCCCTCACCGGTGTTGGACTTCCCGCCGATGCGGTTCATCGCGATCGCCAGGGTCTCGTGGGCCTCTTTCGAGATCGAGCCGTAGCTCATCGCCCCGGTCGAGAACCGGCGCATGATCGCCTCGGCCGGTTCGACCTCGGAGATGTCGATCGGTCCGGCAGCACCGGGTGCGAGATCGAACAGTCCGCGCAGGGTCATCAGCTCCCGCGACTGCTCGTCGATGGCTGCCGTGTACTCGGAGAAGATGTCGAAGCGCTTCGTCGCCGTGGCGTGCTGGAGCTTGAAGATCGTCTCCGGGCTGAACAGGTGACCGGGGCCTTCGCGGCGCCACTGGTACTCCCCGCCGATCCGCAGGGGACGGTGGGACGGCTTCGGATGATCGTCGCGGTAGGCATCGGCGTGACGGGCGGTGGTGTCCGCGGCGATGTCTGCGATGGTCTTGCCCCCGAGCTGGTGCGGGGTCGAGGTGAAGTAGCGGTCGATGAAGTCCGCGGCCAGGCCGACGGCCTCGAACGTCTGCGCACCGTGGTAGGACTGCACGGTCGAGATGCCCATCTTCGACATGATCTTGAGCAGACCCTTGTTGAGCGCGGACAGGACGTTGGCCACCGCAGCGGTCTCGCTGACACCGCGGATGCGGTCGGCTCGGACGAGATCCTCAGCCGACTCCATGAGCAGGTACGGGTTGACCGCGGAAGCGCCGAAGGACACGAGCGTGGCCGCATGGTGGACCTCACGGACGTCGCCGGCCTCGACGACGATGCTCACCCGGGTCCGCGTCCGTTCTCGCACGAGGTGGTGGTGCAGCGCGGAGGTCAGCAGGAGCGAGGGGATCGGCGCGAGATCGGCCGTGGATTCCCGATCGCTGAGGACGATGAAGATCACGCCCGATTCCACGGCGGCGCTCGCCTCGGCGCACAGGGCCTCGATGCGGCGGGCCATGGCATCGGGTCCCGCATTGACCGAGTACAGCCCGGACAGGGTCACTGCCGGTCGCGGATTGTCCGCACCGAGGTGCTCACCGCGGATGTGGGCGATCGCGGCGAGCTCGTCATTGTCGATGACCGGGCGGTCCAGCATGATGTGCGCGGAGTCGGGCCGGTCGTGTTCGAGGAGGTTGCCCTCCCGTCCGATCCCGGCGGCCATGGACGTCACGATCTGTTCGCGGATCGAGTCGAGCGGCGGGTTCGTCACCTGCGCGAAGTTCTGGTGGAAGTAGTCGAACAGCAGGCGCGGACGCGTCGACAGGCCCGCGATCGCGGTGTCGGTGCCCATCGCTCCGAGCGGCTCGGCGCCGGTCTCGGCCATCGGCGAGATGAGCACGCGCAGCTCCTCCTCGGTGTAGCCGAAGGTCCGCTGTCGGCGACGCACCGAGGCCTGCGGGTGCGTGACGTGGACACGGGTGGGCAGTTCTTCGAGACGCTTCGAGCTGCGCTTCACCCAGTCCTGGTAGGGGTGCTCGGTGGCGAGCTGGTTCTTGATCTCGGTGTCGGAGATGATCCGCTCGGTCTCGGTGTCGACGAGGAACATCCGGCCCGGGGTGAGGCGTCCGCGGGCGATGACCGCGGATTCGTCGAGGTCGACCACGCCGATCTCGCTGGCCAGGACGACGGTGTCGTCGGTCATCACATAGCGGGCGGGGCGCAAGCCGTTGCGGTCGAGCACGGCACCGGCGAGGCGACCGTCGGTGAAGGCCACGCAGGCGGGTCCGTCCCAGGGCTCCATGAGCAGGGAGTGGTATTCGTAGAACGCCTTGCGGGATTCGCCCATGCCCGGATTGTTCTCCCAGGCTTCCGGGATCATCATCAGCATCGCCTGCGGCAGGGATCGGCCGGAGGCGACCATGAGCTCGAGCACGGCGTTGAAGGAGGCCGAGTCGGACGCGCCGGGCGGCACGATCGGGCACAGCCGGTCGAGGCTGTCGGAGGTCGTCGGCACCGGCGAGGCGAGCAGCTCGGAGTCGAGTTGGGATTCCCTGGCCTGCATCCAGTTCCGGTTGCCGCGCACCGTATTGATCTCGCCGTTGTGGGCGATCGTGCCGAAGGGCTGAGCGAGCTGCCAGGAGGGGAAGGTGTTCGTCGAGAACCGCGAGTGGACCAGAGCGATCCGCGAGGTCAGACGTTCATCGCTGAGTTCGGTGAAGTAGCTGGCCAGCTGTCCGGTCGACAGCATCCCCTTGTAGGTGATCGTCGCCGGGGACAGCGAGGGGAAGTAGATGCCCTCGGTGTCGAGGCGCTTGCGCACGATATAGGCGCGCCGGCGCAGGTCCTCAGTGTCTCTGGCCGGGTGATCGGGGTCGAGGTCGAAGAACACCTGTCGCATCCGCGGCTGCGTCGTTCGCGCGATCTCGCCGAGTACGCTCTCATCATGGGGCACATCGCGGACGGCGAGCACGCGCAGCCCCTCTTCGGCGGCGATGCGAGCCACGGTGTCGGCTTCGGCCCCGTCGGTGCCCGGCTGAGGCAGTCCGCTGGTGGTCTCGGTGTTCACGGCGGCCTTGGAGCCGATGAGGTCCTGACGGTAGTCCTGGGAGAAGAAGCCGATGCCGACGGCGTATTCGCCCGGGGCGGGAAGATCGACGCCCTGATCGGACAGCACCTGCGAGAAGTAGTCGTGCGGGATCTGGAGTGTGATGCCCGCTCCGTCGCCGGTGCCCTCGTCCGAGCCGATGCCGCCGCGGTGTTCGAGCTTGCGCAGCGCAGTCAGGGCCTGGTCGACGACCTCGTGGTCGGCCGGCCCGCGGTAGCGGACGATGAGCGCGAGCCCGCAGGCGTCGTGCTCGAGAGCCGGGTCGTAGAGGCCGACACGGCCTGGCGGTGCCGGAGCTTTCTGGGTCGGAGGAGTCTCTTGTCTCATGCGATGCCTTCACGGTCTCGTGTGCGGTCCGAAAAGACGACGCTGTCTGAAACGGCTGTTCTGTGTCCTCAAGGAGATCGTCCTCGGACACGGTGGTGTGACGTGGTTCTCACGGTCGGGAGTACAACTTACACCCAACTGCGCACATTGAGGAATTCGAGAAAGGACCGTTCACCGGACCAAAAAGTCTCAGTGGACGGACCCACCGGATCCAGAGGATCGCGTATTCCCTGGTGAGTCAGGGTTCTGACCGCTCTCTGTCCGGCCGCGAACATCCGGGACGATGGAGATCGCCGAGGTGACCGCGCCGAAGAATCCGAAACTGTGCCGACCGTCCTCGTCGAGTTCGCCGATGCCCTGATCGCCGGGACCTCGGACTCCGGCGCTGCCGTCGGCGCTCGCCTGTGTCGCGGACCCCGGTGACGTCTGAATCCGATGGGAGTCCGCGGGATCGGGGTCGAGGGCGGCATAGATGTGCTTGCCGCGGCCGCGCCGCCGGTGGATCGCCCGGGACTGGCGGAGGTAGAGCACGGTCTCCGGTTCGCGGTGGCGGATCCGGGAGGCCGTGAACCAGACGAGGCCGCCGATGAGCGTCAGGGCCGCCGTCCACACGTTCACGGGCACACCGGCGATGAGGTGAGCGGATTCGGCGGCGGGGCTGCCCAGCCGCAGGAGGTGCAGCCACACCCGCCCGAGGCCGAACAGGCAGAGGTAGAGGGCGAACACCTGACCGTGGCCCAGTCGCAGACGACGGGCCAGGACGATGGCCAGGACGCAGCCGATGAGGTTCCACACGGATTCGACGACAACCGTCGCCAGCGACAGACGTGCCTCTGCGAAATCGGCCCAGGCCCCGGCGACTCGGCCGAGCAGGAGCCCGGGGGCCACGGAATCGAGGAACGGCAGGAATCTGATGCCTTGGAAGCGGGTGATCGCCCAGGCGGCGAGGAAGCCGATGACGAATCCGCCCCAGAATCCGAAGCCGCCGTCCCAGATCGCCAAGGCTGCCAGCGGGTTGCCGTCCGGGCCGAAGTACGGCCCCGGGGAGGTGATGAGGTGACTGATCCGGCCGCCGATGACGGTCGCGGGGATCGTGATGATCGCGATCGCCCACAGATCACCCTTGTGTCCGCGGCGCGTGTGCCACTGCAGTGCGGTCATCCATACCGTGAGACCGATCCCGAGGACGGTGAGGCCGACCCATGCCGGGCTGAAGCTCATGCACACCCTTCTGCGAGCTCGGAGGCGAGGCGGCCGAGCCCGGGCACTCCCTCGGAGTCCAGGGCGCGGACGAGGGCGGAACCGACGATGACGCCGTCGGCGTACTCGGCGACCTCGGCGGCCTGGTCCCGGTTGGACACGCCGAGGCCGACGCAGGCGTGCTCGGCCCCGGCCTCCCTGAGCCGGGCGACGAGGTCGCGGGCGTGGACGTCGACCTCGGAGCGGACTCCGGTCACGCCCATGGTCGAGGCGGCGTAGACGAAGCCGCGGCTGCCTTCGACGATGCGGGCCAGACGTTCGGGCGTCGACGACGGCGCGGCCAGGAAGATCCGGTCGAGATCGTAGCGGTCGGAGGCGGCCAGCCAGTCGTGCGCCTCGTCCGGGATGAGGTCGGGGGTGATGATTCCTCCCCCGCCGGCCGCGTCGAGGTCCCGGGCGAAGTCGGTCACGCCGTACTGGAGCACGAGGTTCCAGTAGCTCATGACCACGGCGGTGCCGCCGGCTGAAGCGATGGCCTCGACGGCGGTGAACACGTCCTTCGTGCGCACCCCTGACTCGAGAGCCGCCTCGGCGGCACGCTGGATGACGGGACCGTCCATGCCGGGATCCGAATAGGGCACCCCGACCTCGACGATGTCGACGCCGCTGCGGACGAGTTCGACCATCGCCTCGATGGAGCCGGGCACGCTGGGGAACCCGATCGGCAGGTAGCCGATGAGCGCCGCCTTGCGACCGGCCTCGGTCACGGCGGACAGCGTTGTGCCTGTGCGTGGACCTGCGTGCGTCATACCTGCACCGCCCCTTCGTCGAGGTAGTCGAACCATTTCGCGGCCGTCGTCATGTCCTTGTCGCCGCGGCCGGAGAGATTGACCAGAAGAGCTGCCTCCGGTCCGAGTCTGCGTCCGATCCGCATGGCTCCGGCCAGAGCATGAGCGGATTCGATGGCCGGGATGATGCCTTCGGTGCGCGACAGCAGCCGCATGGCCTCCATCGCCTCATCGTCGACGACCGGTTCGTAGGTCACTCGTCCGCTGTCGTGGAGGTGGGAGTGCTCGGGCCCGACCGAGGGGTAGTCGAGACCGGCCGAGACCGAATGCGAGGGCCGGGTCTGCCCGTCGGAGTCTTGGAGGATGTAGGTGGCCGAACCGTGGAGGACTCCGGGTCTGCCCCCGGAGAAGCGGGCAGCGTGGTGACCGGATTCGATGCCCTCGCCGCCGGCCTCGAAGCCGAAGATCTCGACCTCGGTGTCGCCGAGGAACGCGGCGAACAGACCCATCGCGTTCGAGCCTCCTCCGACGCACGCGCAGACGGCGTCGGGCAGCCGGCCGAGCTGGTCGAGGAACTGTTCGCGAGCCTCGAGACCGATGACGTTCTGGAACGAGCGCACCATTGCCGGAAACGGGTGCGGACCGGCCACGGTCCCGATGACGTAGTGGGTGTCGCCCACATGGGCCACCCAGTCGCGCATGGCCTCGTTCATCGCGTCCTTGAGCGTGCGGGTGCCGTTGGTCACGGCGTTGACCTCGGCCCCGAGCAGGCGCATGCGAGCGACGTTGAGGGCCTGACGCTGCGTGTCCTCCTCGCCCATGTAGACCTCGCACTCCATGTCGAGCAGGGCCGCGGCGGTCGCGGTGGCGACTCCGTGCTGCCCGGCACCGGTCTCGGCGATCAGGCGTGTCTTGCCCATGCGCTTGGCCAACAGGGCCTGGCCGACGGCGTTGTTGATCTTGTGGCTGCCCGTGTGGTTGAGATCCTCACGTTTGAGGAACACGCGGGCCCCGCCGCAGTGCTCGGCGAAGCGCGTGGCCTCGGTGAGCAGGGACGGCCTGCCGATGTAGTTCCGCTGGAGATCGAGGAGTTCCTCGGTGAAGGTCGGATCGACCTGGGACTTGCGCCAGGTCTCCTCGATCTCATCGAGTGCCGGGATCAGTGCTTCGGGGATGAACCTGCCTCCGAATGCGCCGAAGTACGGTCCGGTCTCCTGACTGACATCGTTCATTGCGGTCCTTCTCGATCTCCTCGTGAACGTCGGCGGGCTGGGCACGGCCTCGAGCCCGGCAGACGGCCGGATGGGTGCAGTATCCGCCCATCGTCGGTCAACTCGGCTGATGGGCGCGGTCGGGGTTCAGGATGCGGACAGGCGACGGTCCCGGCCGATGGCGGTGTACTCCTCGACCGCGGCCTGCGGTCGGCCTCCCGTGACGAGGGCTTCGCCGACCAGAACGAGGTCGGCTCCGGCGTCGGCGTACTTCGCGACCTCCCCGGCCCCGGCGACACCCGATTCGGCCACGAGGGTGGCCTCGGCAGGGACGAGTCCGGCCAAGGGCTCGAACCGGTCGGTGTCGACGCTGAGGTCTTTGAGGTTGCGGGAGTTGACGCCGATGAGTTCGGCACGAATGTCGGCGGCGAGTTCCAGTTCTTCCCGGTTGTGGGCCTCGACGAGCGCCGTCATGCCCAGTTCCCCGGCGAGAGCGTAGAACTCGCGCAGCTGCACCGGATCGAGGGCGGCGACGATGAGCAGGACGATGTCGGCCCCGTGCGCCCGGGCCTCGTGGAACTGGTACTCGTCGACCATGAAGTCCTTGCGCAGGACCGGGATGTCCACGGCGGCGCGTACGGCGTCGAGGTCGTCGAGGCTGCCGGAGAAGCGGCGGGCTTCGGTGAGCACGCTCACGGCTCGGGCACCGCCGGCGGCATAGAGGCCGGCGAGTGTGCCGGGGTCGGGAATCTGGGACAGATCGCCGCGGGACGGCGACTTCCGCTTGACCTCGGCGATGACGCCGAAGTCGGCGTTGAGGTCGAACTCCCTCGCGGGTGCGGCCGCACGGGCTCGGTCCTCGATCTCCGACAGGGGGATCGCGTTCCGGCGTGCCTGCAGGTCCTCACGCACCCCGGAGACGATCTCGGACAGTACCGTCATTGCGATTTCGGCTTGTTGCCCAGTCCGACTGCCCGCAGGATCAGGCCGACGATGATGCCGAGCGCGACGATGCCGATGGCGACATAGGTGATCGTCGGATTGTGGATGGTGAAGCCCACGCATCCGACGGAGACGCCGATGAGCATGATGATCACACCGGTCCATCCCGCCACGGAATTGCCGTGACCGGGATCGGCGATCGCTGCGTAGTCGATCGTGGACTTGTCGAGATCTGTGGCCCCGTTGCGGGCGAGGGACTGCGACATGGTGCTCCTTCGTGTGATAGGCGTGGCACGCGTGTGGAAACTTTCCTCCATTGTGTCACGCTTCCGATCCTGACCGGACACCGACCCGGTCACAAGGTCATTTCGAATCCGGGTCGGCATCGGCGTCCGGGTCCGCGTCCGGGTCCGCATCGGCGTCCGCGCCCGTTTCGCCGTCGGCCCCCTCGTCGCCGTCACCGGGGTCCGAACCCGCATCGTCGACGATGTCCTCTCCGCGGGAGAGTGCGTCCCAGGTCGCGGCCGAGTCGAATTCGCCCTCGGCCGCCTCGGCGGTGCGGGCGTATCGGTTGGAGTTCGTCCACCCCGCCGAGGCGGTCGCGACCCAGATGATGCCGATGACCGAGATGCCCGCGGCCACGGCCGCGATGATCGGCCAACCGGTGGCTCCGGGCGCCGTGGCGGCGAAGAGCGCGGTGATGCCGTAGCCGAGAGCCGCGACCGCGGCGAATCCGAGGACGACGAAGCGACCGGCCCGCCCCAGCATCGCGGCGAGCAGGCCGGTCACGGCGATGATGGCCACGCACGCGGTGGCCACGGGCGAGGCCTGTGCGTTCGGATCCTCGGTCACCGAGGCCACACCGGTGGGTCCCAGCGCGTCACCGACGGCGCCGGCCTGCCAGGACGAGATCGTCAGCGCCCACAGACCGGCGGCGATGACGAGGACGATGAGGACTCCGCGTGACTTCGACATCTCAGCTCACTCCTGTCTTCCGTCCGCCGTCGACTCGGCCGGTGCCGCAGACACGGCGTTCGCCGCCGCTGCGGCGCGCAGCACGGCGGCGGCCTTGTTCTCGGATTCCTGGTATTCGGTCTCGGGCACGGAATCGGCGACGATGCCCCCGCCGGCGTAGACGCTCATGGTCCCCTGCCGGAGCACACCGGTGCGGATGGCGATGGCCAGATCGAGGTCTCCGGTGAACGACATATAGCCGACCACTCCCCCGTAGACCCCGCGACCGACGGGTTCGAGCTCGTCGATGATCTGCAGCGCCCGGGGTTTGGGCGCACCGGACAGCGTTCCGGCCGGGAAGGCCGCGCGCAGAACGTCGATGGCCGTGGTCCCGGGCTCGAGCTCACCGCGGACGGTCGAGCTGATGTGCATGATGTGGCTGTAGCGGACGATGTCCATGAACTCGCTGACGTCGATCGTCCCGGCGGTGCACACCTTCGCCAGGTCGTTGCGGGCCAGATCGACGAGCATGAGGTGTTCGGCGCGCTCCTTCTCGTCGGCCAGCAGCTCACGGGCCAAGGAGTCGTCGGCCTCCGGGGTGGCCCCGCGCGGACGGGAGCCTGCGATCGGGTGGGTCACGACCTCGCCGGAGCGGACGGTGACGAGGGCCTCGGGCGAGGAGCCGATGATGCTCGCCGGCTGCCCCGCATCGTCATGGAGGTTGAGCAGGTACATGAAGGGGCTCGGGTTCGAATGGCGCAGCATCCGGTAGACGCTCAGCGGGTCCGCCGCACACGGGGTGTCGAATCTCTGCCCGAGCACGACCTGGAAGATCTCCCCGTCGACGATCTCCTGCTTCGCCTGCGCCACGCCGTCGAGGTAGACCTGTCGCGGTGTCCGCGTGGCCACCTCGGGGTCGGTCGGGCGGATGTCGATGATATCGGCCGGGCTCGGGCGGCGGAGTCGTTCGAGCATCTCGCCGATCCGCCGTACGCCCGCCGCGTGGGCCTCATCGATGCCGGTGTCGGCGCCGTTGACGTTGAACACATTGGCCACCAGGGTGACCATGCTCGTGTAGTGGTCGTAGACGGCGATGTCGCCGGGGATCATCAGCTGCACGGTGGGCAGGTGGTGCTCATCGGGCAGAGGCGGGCCGAGGCGTTCGAAGCGGCGGATGATGTCCCAGCCGAAATAGCCGACGAGGCTCGAGACCATGGGCGGCAGGTCCGATTCGTCTGCATCGACGGCGAGGAGGTCGAGCGCGGCGGTGATGGCCTCGAGGACGTCGCCGTCGGTGGGGATGCCCACGGGCGGGGTCCCCGACCAGCGGAAGCCCTCGGCGGTCGAGACGAGGGTGGCCACGGGCGCCGAACCGATGAAGGAGTACCGGGCCCAGGAACCGGCCACGGCCGATTCGAAGAGGAAGCTGCCGGGTCCGCCGTCGGTGAGTTTGCGGTAGAGGCTCAGCGGAGTCTCGGAATCGGCGAGCACTTGGGTGTGGACGGGCACGAGCCGATGCTCGGCCCCGAGCGAACGGAACTGTTCGAGGCTGGGGCGGATCGGCAGTTCGGCCGGGTCAGTCGGCACTGATGGTCCTTCCGGTGAAGCAGGTCGGTGTGTTCGTGTGGCAGGCGGGTCCGGTCTGGTCGACCAGCAGCAGCAGAGTGTCGGCGTCGCAGTCGAGGCTGAGTGAGCGCACGTGCTGGACGTGCCCCGAGGTCTCGCCCTTGACCCAGTATTCGCCGCGTGAGCGCGACCAGTAGGTGGCCCTGCCGGTCGCCAGGGTGCGTTCGACGGCTTCGACGTCCATCCACGCGAGCATGAGGACCTCGCGGCTCGTCGCCTCCTGGACGATGACGGGCACCAGCCCATCGGCGTTCGGCCGGATGAGTTCGCGCCAGTTCTCCGGTGTGGCGTCCAGCTCGCCGACAGAGCTCATCGGACCTCGACCCCCTCGGCTCGCAGTGCGGTCTTGACCTCGGCGATGCTCAGCGTGCCGAAGTGGAAGACGCTGGCGGCCAGCAGCGCATCGGCTCCGGCGGCCACGGCAGGAGCGAAGTGCTCGACCTTCCCGGCCCCGCCCGAGGCGATGAGCGGCAGGTCCACGGCGGCGCGGGCGGCGGAGATGAGTTCGAGGTCGAAGCCCTCGCGCGTGCCGTCGGCATCGATGGAGTTCAGCAGGATCTCGCCGACTCCGCGCTCGGCGGCCTCCCGGATCCAGTCGATCGCGCAGCGGCCCGTGCCCTCGCGTCCGCCCCGGGTGGTGACCTCGAAGCCCGAGTCCGTCGTCGTCGACCGCGCGCGGCGGGCATCGAGGGACAGGACGAGGACCTGGTTGCCGAAGTGGCGGGAGATCTCGCTGATCAGTCCCGGATTCGCCACCGCCGAGGTGTTGACCGAGACCTTGTCGGCCCCATCGCGCAGCAGACGGTCGACATCGGCGAGGCTGCGCACTCCCCCGCCGACCGTGAGCGGGATGAAGACCTGTTCGGCGCAGGAGCGGACGACGTCGTGGACGGTCTCCCGGTCGCCGCTGCTGGCGGTGACGTCGAGGAAGGTGAGTTCGTCGGCACCGGAGTCGCCGTAGCGCTTGGCGAGTTCGACGGGGTCGCCGGCGTCCTTGAGATCGGCGAACTTCACACCCTTGACCACGCGTCCGCCGTCGACGTCGAGACAGGGGATGATTCTCACAGCTACCATGCAGTTCTCCTAGATGCCCAGGCCCCGGTAGCGATCCATCCGGCGGGCCAGACGCCGCGCCGACGGTTCGCGCATGAGCGAGATGAGTTCGAATTCGAGCGTCGCGCCCACCCGATCGACGAAGTCCAGCGGTTCGTCGCTGGCATCGGGGTGTTCGGCGATGATCCGGTCGACGACTCCGGTGGCCTTGAGCATGGGAGCGTGCACTCCCTGGCTCTGCGCCATCTCCGGTGCCCTCTCGGTGGTGCGGTGGACGATCGCCGAGGCGCCCTCGGGCGGCAGCGGGGACAGCCACCCGTGTTCGGCGCTGAGGACCCGGTCGGTCGGGATCAGCGCCAAGGCCCCTCCCCCGGACCCCTCGCCGAGGATGAGCGAGACCGACGGGGCGTCGAGATTGGCCAGTTCGGCCAGGCTGCGGGCGATCTCGCCGGCGATTCCGCCCTCCTCGGCGGACTGGGACAGCGCCGCACCGGGAGTGTCGATGACGGTGACCAGCGGCAGGTGCAGTTCGGCGGCCAGGCGCATCCCACGGCGGGCCTCACGCAGCGCTGCCGGTCCCAAGGGGGCCCGGGAGTCCTGCCGGAACCGGTCCTGGCCGAGGACGATGCACGGTGCGGAGCCGAACTTCGCCAGGGCCAGCAGCAGCCCGGGGTCCTTCTCCCCCTCGCCGGTGCCGTTGAGCGGCAGCACGGTGTTCGCGGCGGTGCGCAGCAGATCCCTGACCCCGGGGCGTTCGGGACGTCGCGAGCTCGTGATCGCCGCCCAGGCATCGGAGTCCGGGTCGACCACGTCCGGTGCCGTGTCCGGGTTCGGCACCTGCCCGGGCACTTCCTTGGCTCCCATCAGCACGTCGAGGACGCGGGAGACCGTGGCCGTGGTCCGCTCGGGACCGATGACGGCGTCGATGATGCCGTTCTTGTGCAGGTTCTCCCCGGTCTGCACATTGTCCGGGAACTTCTCCCCGTAGATGGCTTCGAACACGCGGGGGCCGAGGAAGCCGATGAGCGATCCGGGCTCGGCCACGGTGACATGTCCCAGGGATCCCCAGGAGGCGAAGACTCCACCGGTGGTCGGGTGGCGCAGGTAGACGAGGTAGGGCAGACCGGCCCGTTTGTGGGCGACGACGGCGTTGGTGATCTTGACCATCGACAGGAAGGCGATCGTGCCCTCCTGCATCCGCGTCCCGCCCGAGGCGGGTCCGGCCAGCAGCGGCAGCCCTTCGAGCGTGGCCCGTTCGATGGCGTCGACGAGGCGTTCGGCCGCGGCGACGCCGATCGAGCCGGCGAGGAAGCGGAATTCGCCGACGACCACGGCCACGCGGCGTCCGGAGATCGTGCCCTCGCCGGTGATGACGGCCTCGTCGACCCCCGACTTGTCGGCAGCGGCGGCGAGCTCGGCTGCATAGGTCTCGGAGATTCCGCCGGCTGGTCGGATGGGTGCGGCATCCCAGGATCGGAAGGATCCCTCGTCGAGGACGATGTCGACGAGTTCGTGTGCGTTCAGACGTGGCATGACGATCCGCTCAGTTCTCGTCGGCCAACCAGGCCACGATCGATTCGGCGTCCTCGTCGAGCAGCGGCGGGGCCTCATGCCGGCTGCGGGTGGTCTCGACCTCGCCGTCGCCGGAGGCGTCGAAGAACCGCAGCGGCGGCCCGGGCAGGTCGATGTCGCCGAGCACCGGGTGGTCGACGGAGACCTTGAGGCCCTGGCTGAGTGCCTGATCCCACTCGTAGACCTCGGGCAGGGTGCGCACCGTGCCCGAGGGGATGCCCGCCTCGCTCAGTGCGGCGAGCAGTTCGTCTGAGTCGAAGGCGGAGAACTTCTCTTCGATGAGTTCGATCAGGCGGGGTCGATTGGCCACGCGGGAGGCGTTGTCGGCCAGTCCCTCGGTGGCGGGGTCGATGTCGAAGGCCGCGCAGAACCTCTGCCACAGGCTCTCGTTGCCCACGGAGATCTGCACGGCCCCGTCTCGGCAGTTGAAGAGACCGTAGGGTGACAGCGAGGGGTGGTGGTTGCCGCCGGGCTGGGGTTCCTGGCCGGCCACTGTCGCCCGCGTTCCCTGGAAGGCGTGGACACCGACCATGCCGGCGATGAGCGAGGTCCGCACGACCTTTCCGCGGCCGGTGCGTTCGCGTTCGAGCAGAGCGGCGAGCACGCCGTACGAGCCGTAGATGCCGGCCAGCAGATCGGCGATCGGCACTCCCACGCGCTGCATGTCATCGGGCCCGGAGCCGGTCAGCGACATCAGTCCGGCCTCGCCCTGGGCGATCTGGTCGTAGCCGGCGCGTGAGGCTTCGGGACCGTCGTGGCCGAATCCGGTGATCGAGAGGATGACCAGGCGGGGGTTGATCTCCATGCACCGGGTGGTGGAGAACCCGAGCCGGTCGAGGACCCCGGAGCGGAAGTTCTCGATGAGCACATCGGCCCGGGCGATCAGCCCGGTCAGTGTGTCCTTGCCGGTGTCGGACTTGAGATCGAGGGCGATGGATTCCTTGTTGCGGTTGCAGGAGAAGAAGTAGGTGGCCTGCGGATCGTCTTCGGGACCGACGAAGGGAGGGCCCCAGGAACGCGAATCGTCTCCCCTGCCCGGGTTCTCGACCTTGATCACACGGGCGCCGAGGTCGCCGAACATCATTCCCGCATGGGGCCCGGCCAACGCGCGGGAGAGATCGATGACGGTGTAGCCGGTCAGCGGTCCCGTCGGTGTCTCGTTCGCCATTCCTAATCCTCCTTGAAGTGGGTGTGTCTGGTGATGAGCATACGCAATCGCGCGACGTCCGCATGGGCGCGGGGACCGTCGGCATGCTGGATCGCCATCACCGCGCACGTGGTGCCGTCGGCGAGGTCGAGCAGCGGCCAGGGGTCGTCGCCCTCGGGCGAGAACGAGACTCCGAGGATCTGCCCCCATTCGAAACGGTGCGTGCGGACCATGTTCCTGACCACCAGACCCGTGTCCGTCGGTCGGGCATGGATATCGGCGATGCGCAGCAGCGCGGCGCCGAAGAGTATGCCCAACAGGTTCATCCATACCATGTCCAGCACGGTCCAGGGCTCCCAGTCCACGATCAGCAGGGCCACGGACAGGATCGCAAACCCGCAGGTCACAGCGATGGCGCCGACGATGCTGATGATGCGCACCTGTCGGGGCCGGAAGATCTCGAGATCAGATTCGGCAGGCGCCAATGTTCGTCACCAGGATCGCTCGAGCACCGGCGCCGTAGAGCCGGTCCATCACGTTGTTGACCTCCTTCGCCTCGACCATCACACGCACGGCGACCCAACCGGTCTCCTGCAGCGGTGAGACGGTCGGTGATTCGAGGCCCGGGGTCAGCGAGATCGCCTCGGGAACGAGCCGCTGCTCGATGTTGTAGTCGACCAGCACGTACTGGCGGGCGACCATGACGGATTCGAGCCGGCGCTTGAGCACATCGATGCGTCCCTCGGCGTCGGCTCGCTGGATGAGCACGCCCTCGGACTCGAGCAGAGGCGGACCGAAGGTCTCCAGGCCGGCCGCACGCAGGGTCGATCCGGTCTCGACGACATCGGCGACGGCGTCGGCGACGCCGAGCTGGATCGAGACCTCGATGGCCCCGTCCAGCTGCACCGTCGTGGCGTCGATGCCGCGGGCGTGAAGATCGTCGGCGACGAGGTTCGGGAAGCTCGTCGCGATCCGGGCGCCGACGAGCTCATCGGGCGAGGTGAAGGACCCGACGGTGCCGGCGTAGAAGAAGCGGGAGGCGCCGAAGCCGAGTCCGAGCACTTCCTGGGCCGGCGCCTGCGACTCCAGCAGCAGATCGCGTCCGGTGATTCCGGCGTCGAGGATGCCCGAGCCGACGTAGATGGCGATATCGCGGGGACGCAGGTAGAAGAATTCGACTCCGTTGACCTCGTCCTGATGGACCAGCGTCTTCGATCCGCGTCGAGTCGAGTATCCGGCTTCGCCGAGCATATCGGTGGCGGCTTCGGACAGTGCACCCTTGTTGGGCACGGCTACACGCAGCATGGGGTCCCTTGTGAGTTCGATGGTGTCGGTTCGGTGTCGGGTTCGTCAGATGCTCAGAGATGGGCGTTGACGTCGTCGAGGCTGAGGCCCTTGGCGATCATCATCACCTGCACGTGGTAGAGCAGCTGTGAGATCTCCTCGGCGAGCTCGTCCTTCGTTTCGTATTCGGCGGCCATCCACACCTCGGCGGCCTCTTCCACGACCTTCTTGCCGATCGCATGGACTCCCGCATCGAGTTCGGCCACGGTCTTCGAGCCCTGGGGGCGATCGAGGGATTTCTGCTGGAGTTCGGCGTAGAGAGAGTCAAAGGTCTTCACCCGACCAGCCTAATGCATCCGCACCACCCGAGGCATGAGGGGTCTCATGTTCCGAACGGGGGCCGGGATCGGCGCTCGGGGGCTCAGTCGTCCGGGTCGCGGCCGATCTCGGTGGCCGAGCGGTGCGGTGCCGAGATCGTCTGCTTCGACCGCTTCGACCAGTCGATGAGTCCGAGCACGACCATGACGAGGAAGAACAGGTAGACGGCGCCGGAGAACACCAGCCCACCGGCCACCGCCAGCGGGATCCCGACGAGGTCGACGGCCAGCCAGACGAACCAGAATTCGACGACCGCCCGGCCCTGGGCGTACATGGCCACGACCGAACCGATGAAGATGTAGGCGTCCGGGTAGGGGTTCCACGACCAGCCGCCTGCGGCCAGGATCCAGCCGAAGACTCCGGTGCCCACGAGCAGGGCGGCCAGCAGCAGAGCGCGCTCCTTCCAGGTGGCCCACCGGACGATGACCTCACCGGCGGCGGCCTTCGACTTCTTCCACTGGGTCCAGCCCCAGACGGCGGCGACGATGATGACGACCTGGCGGGAGGCGTTGCCGCCGAGCCCGGCGGAGATGCTGGCCGAGAACAGCAGCACCGACCCGAGGATCTGCACCGGCCAGGACAGGATGTTGCGTCGCAGCGCCAGCACCACGGTGGCCAGGGCGCAGATGTTGCCGAACAGGTCGGAATAGGGCACGGGCTTGCCCAGCAGCTCGAATGCCGGGGTGTTCAACCAGTCGAGCAGTTCCATCGGCGCCTCTCTTCGGACAGCGGGTCTTAGGGGCCCGGATCGGTCAGTGGGTGTGGGCGGCGGCGAGGCTGCGCAGCCGGCTGATCGCCGCGGCCGCGTCCTCGGCTCCGTAGACGGCGGATCCGGCGACGAGGACGTCGGCGCCGGCGTCGACGACGCGTTCGATCGTCGAGGCCGAGACTCCCCCGTCGACCTGCAGGCGGATCTCGAGTCCGGAGGCGGAGATCGCCTGACGGGTCCGAGCGATCTTCGGCAGGCATCCGTCGAGGAACTTCTGGCCGCCGAACCCGGGTTCGACGGTCATGATCAGGATCTGGTCGAATTCGCCGAGGAAGTCGACGAAGGGTTCGATCGGGGTGGCGGGCTTGAGCGCGAGGCTGGCCTTCGCCCCCAGCCTGCGCAGTTCGCGGGCCAGCCGCACGGGTGCTGCGGCCGCCTCGGCGTGGAAGGTCACCGAGGCGCAGCCGATCTCCGCGTACACGGGAGCGTTGCGGTCGGCGTCGGCGATCATGAGGTGGGCGTCGAGCGGGATCGGGGAGATCGCGTGGATCCGCTCGACCACGGGCGGACCGAATGTGAGGTTGGGCACGAAGTGATTGTCCATCACATCGATGTGGGCCATATCGGCGGTGCTGATCTTCGCGAGCTCACCCCGCAGGTCCGAGAAGTCCGAGGACAGGATGCTCGGATTGATGTCGATCGCCATCTGTCATTTCGCCTTTCGCAGGAGTGCCAGGAACATTCCGTCGGTGTTGTGCAGGTGGGGCCACAGCTGAGCGCAGCGCCCCTCGCCTCGTGACACCGAGGCGAAGTCATCTGCCGGGGTGCCGGTGATCTCGGCGAGCACGGAGGCGGCGTCGAGGATCTCGACGTCGTCCCGGCCCGTCTTCGCCCGCTCACGCAGCACATCGTCGACGATGAGCACGGTCTCGGCGTAGTGCGGTGAGCACGTCGAGTAGGCGACCACTCCCCCGGGCGCGCAGGCGTCGAGGGCGGCGGTGAGCAGTTCGCGCTGCAGTCCGGTCAGTGCGGTGATATCGGAGGGCTGCCGGCGATAGCGGGCCTCGGGACGTCGGCGCAGGGCGCCGAGTCCGGAGCAGGGCACGTCGACGAGCACCTTCGCATAGGGGCCGCGGGCAGCGCGGCCGTCACGTACGGCTGTGGTGACGTTGTTCAGAGCCCGGGTGGAGTCGCGGACGAGTTCGACCCGGTGCTCGCTCGAATCGAAGGCCTCAAGCGTCTGACCCTCCTGCGCGGCTGCGGCACCGAGCACGGCGGCCTTGCCGCCGGGGCCGGCGCACAGATCTCCCCAGGTGCCGGCGGGGGCGTCGACTTCGGCCAGGGCCAGCGCCACGAGTGCCGAGCCCTCGTCCTGGACACGGGCCAGACCGTCGGCCACGGCCGGGACGTCACGCGGCACCGCTGTGTCCAGGCTCGCTCCGATCGGCGACAGCGGGCTCGGCTCTCCCGGCAGCTGAGAGCGGTCGAGCAGGCCGGGCAGGGCGCTGACGCCGACTTTCGCCGCCGCATTGTCGGCGGCCAGCAGATCCTCGAGTTCCCCGGCATCGCGTCCGTGGCCTTTGAGCGCCTGCCTCAGCGCCCGCACGATCCATTCCGGATGGGAGTGTTCGATGGCCGCTCGGGTCGTCTCCGAGGCTCCGGCGGTGACGCGGTCGAGCCATTCCTGACTGTCGGCCTCACTGATGCGGCGCAGCACCGCGTTGACGAAGCCGGCGGTCTTCGCCGCCGTGCGTTTGACCACGGCGACGGTTTCGGACAGGGCCGCGTGGTCGGGCACGCGCATGGACAGCAGCTGATGGGCGCCGAGGCGCATCGCTGCCAGTGGTTCGGCGTCGATGGCGTCGACGCTGCGTGACGCGGCGGTTTCGATCACGGCATCGTAGAACTTCTGCCGACGCAGGGCGCCGTAGGTCAGTTCGGTGGTGAAGGCGGCGTCCTGAGCGTTCATGTGCACGCGCGTCAGCTTCGCCGGAAGCAGCAGGTTCGCATAGGCGTCCTTGGTCGCGACATCGACCAGGACTTCCCACGCGATGCGTCGCGGCAGGTTCGTCGCGCCCCGGCCGGGTGCGGCGTTCGCACGATTCGCCCGGGCCGGGCGTCGGTCGGTCCGCTGCCGTCCTCGGCGATCGCCGCGCTTGCCGTCGGATTGGGCCATTGGTCTCATGCTCCCTGGTCGGTGCGGAGGTCGAAGCGGATGTCGCCGTGGCCGCGCAGATAGTCGGCGGCCGCCATCCGGGGTTTGCCGAAGGGCTGGATCTCGGCGACGCGGACCCAGCCGTCGCCGCAGCGCAGCACCGGGGTCCCGTTCCAGCTTCGCAGCTGCCCGGCCTCGCCGCTGACGGCGGCATCGGGGGCCGGGGTGAGTCCGAACAGCTTCGTCCGCTTCCCGTCGAGTTCCACCCAGGGGCCGGGGCTGGGGCTGGTTCCGCGGGCACGGTCGATCACGGCCTCGGCGGGGGCGGTGAGGTCGAGGTGGGCGTCGGCGACGGTGATTTTGTCCGCATGGGAGGCCTGTCCGGTCTGCGGTGATTCCTTCGCGGTGCCCGCGGCGAGTTCGTCGAAGGCGGCTACGAGCTCTTCGGCTCCGCGGTGGGCGTAGTCGTCGAGGGCGGCGGCGACGTCGGCGTGGTCGAGTGGGAGTTCGAGGCGGCGCAGAACGGGGCCGGTGTCCATGCCCTCATCGATCCGGAACACGCTCACTCCGCTGCGGTCGAGTCCGTCGATGAGGGCGCGCTGGACGGGTGCGGCACCGCGGTAGGCCGGCAGCAGGGAGAAGTGGAGGTTGAACCAGCCGAGGCGGGAGGTGGACAGGGCGGCGGGTCCGGCGATGGCGCCGTAGGCCACGACGGCCACGGCGTCGACCTCCTTCTCCTGGAGTCGGGTGATGACCTCTCCGCGCAGTCGCTCGGCTTCGATCACGTCGAGGCCCAGCTCCACGGCGCGGGTCTTGACCGGTGAGGGTGTGAGGACGCGCCGGCGGCCGATGGGGGCATCGGGTCGGGTGAGGACCGCACGGATGCGGTGCTCGGATTCGGCGAAGGCCTCGAGAGCGGGCACTGCGGCATCCGGGGTTCCGGCGAAGACGATATCCACGCCATGGATTCTACTGGTTCCCCGCCCGGTCACAGCGACCGGGGATCGTCGATGCCGCGGTTCTCGACGAGGACGCGGAAGCTGTCGGTCGCTTCGACGAGTGCGGAGGCAATGGCGGGTTCGTCAGCGGCGTGTCCTGCTGCTTCAACGATCTGCAGTACGGAATCCTCCCAGCGTTGGGACAGTTCCCATGCCGTGCGGACAGGGGTGACCATGTCATAGCGTCCCTGAACGATGATTCCTGGGATCCCGTTGAGAGTCTCGGCCCGATCGACGAGCTGTTCCGGGTCGAAGAACCCTCCGTGAGAGAAGTAGTGGTTCTCGATGCGGGCGAAGGCAAGAGCGAAGTCTTCGTTCTCGAAGGAGGCGGTGTCCGCGGCGCGGGGATCGAGGTGAATGGCACGGGCCTCCCAAACACTCCACGCCTTGGCCGCGCTCAGTCGCACTTCGGCGTCAGGGTGGGTCAGCCGTCTTCTGTAGGCCTCGACGAGATCGCACCGTTCACCCTCGGGAATGGGTTCGAGGAACTCAGCCCACTCGTCTGGGAACACATGGGAAGCGCCGCTGTGGTAGAACCAGTCCAGCTCCGACCGTCTCAGGGTGAACACCCCACGAAGGATGATGCTCGCAACCCGCTGGGAGTGAGTCTGCGCGTAGGCCAGTGCCAACGCCGATCCCCAAGAACCGCCGAAGAGCATCCATGTGTTGATTCCCAGGTATTCGCGCAGCCGTTCGATGTCATCGACGAGATGCCAGGTGGTGTTCGATTCCAAGGCGGCATGAGGGACCGATCCGCCGCAGCCTCGCTGATCGAACAGGATGATCCTGTAGAAGTGCGGGTCGAAGAACTGTCGCTGCATCGGGGCGCACCCTGCCCCGGGCCCGCCGTGGAGGAACAGAACGGGTGTGCCCTGAGGGTTCCCGGAGGACTCCCAGCGAATACTGTGGCCGTCACCGACATCGAGCATTCCTTCCGCATGAGGGTCGATCGGCGGGTAGAGAACGCGTTCGAGGTGCGGATGAGAGGATGACTCTGGAATGCGAGCGGACATGCGGCCAGACTAGTCCCTTCTCGCCGGCTGTTGGCACCGAATCCCGGCTGTCGACCGGGCGGACACGCTGATGTGATGGCGTGTCACAGCGACCGGGGATCGTCGATGCGCACGCGGACCTGCGGCTGCTTCTTCGCCGAGCGGGACGCGATCATCTCCGCCACCCGGGTTCCCACCCGGTCTCCGGCGGAGATCGGGTACGCCGCCACGGCTCGCTGACCGTCCTCGTCCTCGTCGCGCAGCAGCTCCTCGACCTCATCGAGCTCGGCCAGCATCGCGTCGATGTCCGACCCTGCACCGGTGAGTTCGAGGATCCGCCGGTAGGGCGGGAAGCCGAGCACCTTCCGGTCGGCCAGTTGGCGGGACATGAAGGTGACAGGGTCGAAGCCGGTCAGCGTCTTCCGGATGAGTTCGTCTTCATCGCCGAGGTAGACGACCCCGCCCTGATCGCGTGAGCGCACGAGTGCCGCGGCCCGCAGGCGGCGCGCCACGGACTCGTCGATCGACCGCATCCACGGACCTGGCCACAGGGAGTCGAGCAGGATCGCGGCACAGTAGCCGCCGAGCACATAGGGTTCGGCTCCGGTCGTGGCCACGACCAGCCGCGGGGTTTCGTCGAGGACGGTCACGATGTTCTCACCGCCGGACTCGACGATCTCGACATCGGGCATGGCGCGGCGCAGCTCTTCGACGGTGCGGCCGCGGCCCCGCACGATGGAGCGCACCTGGTGTGAGCGGCAGCGGGAGCAGCTGAATTCATCCGAATGATAGCCGCAGGCGCGGCAGGCGAAGGGGCCGACCTCGGACTGGGTGGTCAGTGTGGCCTCGCAGCGGGGGCAGCGAGCGACCTCCTGGCACCGGGCGCAGGCGAAGACCGGATAGTACCCGGATCGGGGCACTTGGACGAGGACCGGGCCCGGTACGCCTCCGTCGCGGGGGCCCGGCCGCAGTCCGGTGCGCATGATCGTCCAGGCACGGCTGGGGATCCGCTGCCAGGCGAAGGGATCCCGGTCCTCATCGGGAACGAAGACGACGGGCGCCGCGTGGCGGCGGGCGGGGCCGGTGGGGGTGATATCGGCGAGCCAGCCGGTCTCGACGAGTCGCTGCACTTCGGCGCTGCGGTCGGTGGAGACGAAGAGGAGTTCGGTGTCCTCGATCGTCGACCTCAGCAGACTGACCTCCCGCGCGTGGGGGTAGGGCGCATGCTGGTCGAGGTAGTTGCGGTTCGCATCATCGGTGCAGATGATGAGGCCGAGCTCCGCTACCGGGGCGAAGACCGCCGCCCGGGTGCCGATGGTCACGCGAGTGTGACCGAGCAGCCCGCGCAGCCAGGCCTGCCAGCGCTGTTCGGGCGACTGGTCGGCGCTGAGCACGGCGACGTCCGTGAGACCCGCGGCCTCGAGACCGCTGTGCAGCACCGTGAGCTCACGGTGGTCGGGCACGAGCCACAGCACGGACCGGCCCGCCGCGAGAGTCTCGCGCGCGGCGGCGAGTCCGGCCCGGACCCAGCTCAGTCCCGGCGTCGGACCCGGGGTGCAGGCCAGGGCGCGCCGTCTGGGTGCGGCAGCGTCGTCGGTGACCTCCGGATCTGCCTCCACCAGCCACCGGCCGAGGCGGCCGAGCAGACGTTCGTCGCCACCCGGCAGCGACGACGAAGCGTCGTCTGCCGTGTCGCCGGAGACCGCAGTCGAGTCCTCGACCGCAGTCGCCGGGTCAGCGGCCGCTGCGCGTGCGGTCCGCTCCTTCTCGGCCTTGAGCACGGCCTTCTCTCCGCGGGCGTGGCGGGGCGGGATGGCCAGACGCAGCACATCGGCCAGCGTCCCGCCGTAGCGTCGTGCGGTGGCCTCACACAGAGCCCGGAGCGCAGGCCGGAGCACCTGCACGGGTCCGCTCACTCTCTGCAGCGTTGCCAGGGGCCCGAGGTGGTCCGAGGAGTCCACCCGTTCGAGCAGGTATCCGTCGCGCAGCTTGCCGGCGAACTTCACACGCACCCTCACCCCGGGCAGGGCCGCCTCGGCGAGCTTCTCGGGCACGGCGTAGTCGAAGACTCGCGCGAGGTGCGGCACCGGATGGTCGATGAGCACTCTGGCGACCGGGTCCTCGGCGGCCAGGGGCACTCGGCCTTCGGCCGAGGTGCCGGTGTCGATCGGGAGGGGTTCGTCCACGCCGGTAAGCAGGCTCAGTGCGAGGACACGGCGCGCAGCAGATCCTCCGCGCGGTCCGTGGCCTCCCAGGTGAAGTCGGGCAGTTCGCGACCGAAGTGGCCGTAGGTCGACGTCTGCGAGTAGATGGGCCGCAGCAGGTCGAGTTCGGCGATGATCATGGCCGGGCGCAGGTCGAAGACCTCACGGATGGCTGCCGAGATCGCATTCGGATCGACCTTCTCGGTGCCGAAGGTCTCGACGTACAGGCCCATCGGGTCGACCCGGCCGATCGCATAGGACACCTGCACCTCGGCGCGGTCGGCGAGTCCGGCCGCGACGACGTTCTTCGCGACCCAGCGCATGGCGTAGGCGGCCGAGCGGTCGACCTTCGAGGGGTCCTTGCCGGAGAACGCGCCGCCGCCGTGGCGGGAGAAGCCGCCGTAGGTGTCGACGATGATCTTCCGTCCGGTCAGCCCGGCGTCGCCCATCGGTCCTCCCGTGACGAACGGGCCGGCGGGATTGATGTGGATGTTCGCGGCCGAGGTGTCGAGACCCGAATCGGCGATGACGGGTTCGATGACCTCTTCCTTGATCTCGGTGTGCAGCTGGTACTGGCTGACATCGGCCGAGTGCTGAGTCGAGACGACGATGTTCTCGATGGTCACGGCTTCGTCGCCGTCGTAGCCGAGAGTCAGCTGGGTCTTCCCATCGGGCCGCAGATAGTCGAGACGACCGGACTTGCGGACCTCGGAGAGCCTCTCGGCCATCCGAGAGGCCAGATGGATCGGCAGCGGCATGAGCACATCGGTGGAGTTGTCGGCATAGCCGAACATCAGCCCCTGGTCACCGGCGCCGAGGCTGGTGCCGTGATCGTCGGAGGCGACGGCCTCGCGGAAGTCCAGGGGGTTCGTGACTCCGGAGTGGATGTCCGTGGACTGGCTGCCGATGGACACGGACACGCCGCAGGAATGACCGTCGAACCCGGTGTCCGAGGAGTCGTAGCCGATGCCGGTGATGAGGCTGCGCACGATTCCGGCGACATCAGCGTAGGCGTCGGTGTTGACCTCACCGGCGACGTGCACGAGGCCGGTGGTGACCATGGTCTCCACGGCCACCTTGGCGTTGGGGTCCTGCCGCAGCAGGTCGTCGAGCACCGCATCACTGATCTGGTCGCAGATCTTGTCGGGATGTCCCTCGGTGACGGACTCGGATGAGAAGTAACGGAGATTTGAATGAGTCACGGTGTCGATTCTACGTCGGTGAGCAGATCGGCCAGGGCTGCGACGACCTTTTGTGAAACATGGTCCTTCGTGCCGTGGAATTCCTCACCGATCGCGGCCTCACCGGAGCGGGAGCCGATGATCTGGACGACGGTGTGGTCGTGGCCGAAGGCGCGGTCGTCGGAGACGTCGTTGAACACGAGCAGGTCCACGCCCTTGCGCAGGAACTTCGCCCGTGCGTAGTCGACTGCCGCGGTGTCCGAATCCCCCGTCTCGGCGGCGAAGCCGACGATGATCTGACCCTCGGCGCGGTCGTCGACGAGCCCGCGGAGGATGTCCGGGTTCTGCACCAGTTCCAGGCTCAGCCCTTGGTCGCCGGTCTTCTTCATCTTCGATTCGGTCGTCGACGCCGGCCGGTAATCGGCGACGGCGGCGGCCATGATGAGGGCGTCGGCGCCCGGTTGGGCGGCATGCATCGCCGTCTGCAGTTCGAGAGTGGATTCGACCTCGTCGACCGTGACCGCCTCGGGCAGGGCGGTCAGCAGACCCGAGTCGATGTTGGCGGCGACGAGCCGGACCTCAGCGCCGGCGGCTCGGGCGGCCCGGGCCAGGGCGATGCCCTGTTTGCCCGAGGAGCGGTTGCCGAGGAAGCGCACGGGGTCGAGGGCCTCGCGGGTGCCTCCGGCACTGAAGACGATGCGGCGGCCGGCCAATGACCCGGCCCTGGCTCCCGAGTCCTCGTCGGCTGTCTCGCCGTGTCCGCTGTGGGCCTCTTTCGCGGCCAGGGCGAAGGCGACGATGTCCTCGGGTTCGGGCAGGCGGCCGGGTCCGGAATCGGGTCCGGTCAGCCGTCCCACGGCCGGTTCGAGCACATGGATGCCGCGCGAGCGCAGCGTGGCGATATTGGCCACGGTGGCCGGATTGTGCCACATCTCCGTGTGCATGGCCGGGGCCACGACGACCTCGGCGGTCGTGGTGAGCACGGTGGCCGTGAGCAGGTCGTCGGCCATTCCGGCGGCGATCTTCGCGATCAGGTTCGCCGTGGCCGGGGCGATGATGACGAGTTCGGCCTCCTGTCCGATGCGGACATGGTTGACCGTCTCGACCTCGTCGAAGACGTCGGTGGTCACGGACTGGCCGGACAGGGCCTCGAATGTGGGCGCACCGACGAAGCTGAGCGCATTGGCCGTGGGCACGACCTTGACGCTGTGGTCGAGTTCCCGGAGTCGCCGGATGATGTGTCCCGCTTTGTAAGCGGCGATCCCACCGGCGACGCCGAGTACGGTTCTCACTGGTCGCTGAAGTCGATCGCGCCGTCGTTGCTCACCGGCATCGGCTGCTCCGGTTCGGTCGTGGCCTGGAGGAAGTCGGCCTCGGAGACCTCACGGGCGACGATCTTCGACTCGTTGACCTCGCGCAGAGCGATCGACAGCGGCTTCTCGTTCGTCCCGGGTGTCACCAGAGGACCGACGTTCTCGAGCAGTCCCTCCTGCAGCTGGGCGTAGTAGGAGTTGATCTGCCGGGCGCGCTTGGCCGCGATCGAGACGAGTTCGTACTTCGAACCGGTGACGCTGAGCAGATCGTCGATCGGAGGATTGGTGATGCCTTCTGGCTGTGCGGGCAAGGAGATTCCCATCTACTCGGAGGTGGATATACCCATCAATGATAGGAGTTCTTCGGCCGCAGTGCGAACGTGGTCGTTGACGATGGTCACGTCGAACTCGGATTCAGCGGCCAGTTCGGCCTTCGCGGTGGCCAGTCGCCGCTCCTGCTCCTCGGCCGATTCGGTGCCGCGCCCGGTCAGTCGGGAGACGAGTTCGTCCCAGCTGGGCGGGGCGAGGAAGACGAACCGGGCGTCGGGCATCTTCTCCTTGACCTGGCGGGCTCCCTGCAGGTCGATCTCGAGCAGCGCCGGGATCCCCTGCTCGAGTCGCTCGCGCACCGGCCCGGCCGGGGTGCCGTAGCGGTGACGGCCGTGGACCACGGCGTATTCGAGCAGCTGACCGTCGGCGATGAGCGCATCGAAGTCGTCATCGGACAGGAAGTGATAATGGACACCATCGATCTCGCCGGGCCGCCTGGGTCGCGTGGTGGCGGACACGGAGAACCAGACCTCGGGGTGATTCTGTCGGATGTACGTGCTGATGGTGCCTTTTCCGACAGCGGTCGGTCCCGCGAGAACGGTGAGTCGATTGTTCACAGGTCCGAGGTTGTCACACTCAGGAGTATTTCTCCAACAGGGCGGACTTCTGGTGCACGCCCAGCCCTTTGATCCGCCGTGAGGTGGCGATGCCGACCTCTTCCATCGCGGCTTCGGCGCGCCGATCTCCGACGCCGGGCAGTGCCCGCAGCAGATCGAGCACACGCATCTTCGCCAGTGCCTCGTCGTCTGCGGCCTGCTTGAGCACGGCGGCGAGATCGGTTTGACCGTTCTTCAGCGCCGATTTGATCTCGGCTCGCGCCTGACGTGCCTTGAACGCCTTGTCCAGAGCAGCGGAACGCTGTTGCGGGGTCAACGGTTCGAGTGCCACATTGTCTCCTCTGTCACCATGAACGGGCAGGTAGGGAAGTTGTCTCAGTCTAAGACAAAATCCCTGCGGAGGGGGTCAATCAGCCCAACAAAAGTCGTGTCGAGTCCGAAACCCGGACAACTCGTCGAGGCGGACGCACCGCCTGAACCCACCCGTCGGCCTCGGGCGGTGCGATTCGGACGCCTCCGCTCAGCTCAGCCCGTCCAGTGAGCGGTTGAGGTCGCGGGCGGCTTGAGCCAGCCCGTCGGGGCCTGCTTCGAGCACAGTGCGGGAGGCGGTGGCCAGCACCTGCTGCGAGGCCAGCGACCGGGCTCCGAAGACCTCGCGCAGTTCGGCCGCTCCCGCGCCCTGGGCTCCCACCCCGGGGGCCAGGATCGGCCCGCGGCAGTCGCTGGGATCGATTCCCAGGTCCTTCGCGGCGGTGCCGATGGTGGCGCCGACGACGAGGCCGAAGGGTCCGAGGCCCTCCTGCACCCCACCCGCCTCGGTCAGGGCCTGTCGGTTGCGGTCGGCGACCCGGTCGACGATGGATCCGGCCACCGAACCGTGGCTGCCGCGGGCATGCTGGACCTCGGCGCCCTCGGGGTTCGAGGTCAGGGCGAGGACGAACACGCCCTTGCCGTGGGCGGCGGCGAGTTCGAACGCCGGTTCCAGCGCCCCGAACCCGAGGTAGGGCGAGACCGTGATCGAATCGGCGGTCAGCGCCGAGGCGGGGTCGAGGTAGGCCGTGGCATAGGCGCCCATGGTCGAGCCGATGTCTCCGCGTTTGACGTCCAGGACGCTGAGGATCCCGGCGTCCCGGGCCGCGGCCAGCGTCTCCTCGAGCGCGGCGACTCCGGCCGAACCGTGCTGCTCGAAGAAGGCCGACTGGGGTTTGACCGCGGCCACCGAACCCTTGAGCTCGGCGACCGTGCGGAGGGCGAACTCGCGCACGCCCTCGGCGCTGCATGGCAGGCCCCAGGAGCGCAGGAGGTGTTCGTGCGGGTCGATGCCCACGCACAGCGGTCCGTGCTCGGCCATGGCCTCGGCCAGCCGGGTGCCGAACATCACGCGCTCCAGTCCTGCAGGCTGCGGACGTCGAAGGTCGAGTCGCGGACGACCTCGAGGGAGGTCACAGCGGCCGCGAACTCGGCCAGGGTGGTGATCAGCGGCACGGAGTTCGCCGTCGCCGCGGCCCGGATCTCGTAGCCGTCGGCGCGCTCCTGGCGGCCGGAGGGGACGTTGATGACCATGTCGATGGTGCCGGCAGCCAGGTAGTCGAGCACCGTGCGGTCCTCGGCATCGGCTTCGAAGTGCTTGTGCACCTGCGAGGTCGGGATCCCGTAGCGGGAGAGCACCGCAGCGGTGCCCGTGGTGGCCACGACGTCGAAGCCCATGTCGACGAGCTCCTTGACCGGCAGCACCATGGCCCGCTTGTCCCGATCGGCCACGGACACGAACACGGTCCCCGTTCTCGGCAGCTTCACCGAGGCGCCGAGCAGTCCCTTGGCGAAGGCGGTCGGGAAGTCGCGGTCGATGCCCATGACCTCACCGGTCGAGCGCATCTCGGGGCCGAGGACCGAATCGACGACCTTGCCCTCAACGGTGCGGAACCGGCGGAAGGGCAGGACCGCCTCCTTGACGGCGATCGGGTGGTCCAGCGCCAGGGTCGATCCGTCGCCGGTGGCAGGCAGCAGGTCCCCGCGCAGCTGACCGATGGTCCGGCCCACGGCGATCAGCGCCGCGGCCTTGGCCAGCTGGGTCGAGGTCGCCTTCGACACGAAGGGCACCGTGCGGGAGGCTCGCGGATTGGCCTCGATGACGTGGAGGACGTCGGCGGCCATGGCGAACTGGATGTTGAGCAGGCCGCGCACGCTGACTCCCTCGGCGATCGCCAGCGTCGCCTGACGGACGCGTTCGAGCACGTCCTCGCCCAGGGTCAGCGAGGGCAGGACGCAGGCCGAGTCGCCGGAGTGGATGCCGGCCTCCTCGATGTGCTCCATGATGCCGCCGATGAAGACCTCCTCACCGTCGTAGAGCGCATCGACGTCGATCTCGATGGCGTCTTCGAGGAAGCGGTCGACGAGCACGGGACGGTCGACGGAGACCTCCGTGGCCGTGGCCATGTAGTCGAGCAGCTGGGTGCGGTCGTAGACGATCTGCATCCCCCGGCCGCCGAGGACGTAGGAGGGACGCACGAGCACCGGATAGCCGATCTCCTCGGCGATGTCCGCGGCTTCCTTATAGGTCACGGCCGTGCCGTGCTTCGGCGAGGTCAGACCGCCCCGCTCGAGGACGGTTCCGAACTCGCCGCGGTCCTCAGCCAGATCGATCGCCTCGGGCTGGGTGCCGAGCACGGGCACACCGGCGGCCTTGAGCTGATCGGCCAGTCCCAGAGGCGTCTGTCCGCCGAGGGTGCACACGACGCCGAGGACGTCTCCGGCGACGAGCTCGGCATGGTAGACCTCCATGACGTCTTCGAAGGTCAGGGGCTCGAAGTAGAGGCGGTCGGCGGTGTCGTAGTCGGTCGACACGGTCTCCGGGTTGCAGTTGACCATGACCGTCTCGTAGCCGGCCGAGCCGATCGCCATGGTCGCATGCACGCAGGAGTAGTCGAATTCGATGCCCTGCCCGATCCGGTTCGGGCCGGAGCCGAGGATGATCACGGCCGGTCGGTCACGGGGTTCGACCTCGGTCTCGGAATCGTAGCTCGAATAGTGGTAGGGAGTGTGGGCTTCGAATTCCCCGGCGCAGGTGTCGACGGTCTTGAACACCGGGCGCACGCGCAGAGCGTGGCGGATGCCGGTGACGACACCGGTCTCGAGTTTCCGCAGCGCCGCGATCTGCTCATCGGAGAACCCGTGGTTCTTCGCCACTCTCAGCACGGAGGCGTCGAGCTCCTCGGCGTCGCGGATGTGCTCTGCGACCTCGTTGATCAGCTGGATCTGGTCGAGGTACCAGGGGTCGATCTCACAGGCGTCGAAGACCTCGGCGGCGCTGAGGCCGGCGGCGAGTCCGCGCTGGACGGAGTGGATGCGATCGGCCGTGGCGTGCGAGATCGCCTCGAGCACGGATTCGCGGACCTCGTCATCGGCGACATCGGGCAGGTCGTTCCAACCGAAGCTGGAGTCCTTCTGCTCGAGTGAGCGCATCGCCTTCTGCAGGGCGGTGGTGAAGTTGCGGCCCAGGGCCATGACCTCGCCGACGGATTTCATCGTCGTCGTCAGGGTCGGATCGGCGGCCGGGAACTTCTCGAAGGTGAAGCGCGGGATCTTCACGACCACGTAGTCCAATGTCGGTTCGAAGCTGGCCGGGGTGACCTTCGTGATGTCGTTGGGGATCTCGTCGAGCGAGTACCCGACGGCGAGTTTCGCCGCCATCTTCGCGATCGGGAAGCCGGTCGCCTTCGACGCCAGCGCCGAGGACCGGGACACGCGCGGGTTCATCTCGATGGTGACGATGCGTCCGGACTTCGGGTCGACGGCGAACTGGATGTTGCAGCCGCCGGTGTCCACGCCCACGGCGCGGATGATGGCGATGCCGATATCGCGCATCTCCTGGTGTTCGCGATCGGTCAGGGTCAGGGCCGGGGCCACGGTGATCGAATCTCCGGTGTGCACGCCCACGGGGTCGACGTTCTCGATCGAGCAGACGACGACGACATTGTCCTTGTTGTCGCGCATGAGCTCGAGCTCGTATTCCTTCCACCCGAGGATGGATTCCTCGAGCAGCACCTCGTGGGTGATGGAATCGGCGAGTCCGGCTCCGGCGATGCGGCGCAGATCGGCCTCGTCGTAGGCCATTCCCGAGCCGAGGCCGCCCATCGTGAACGAGGGGCGGACGACGACGGGGTAGTTGAGGTCCTCAGCCGCGGCCAGGGCCTCGTCGAGGCTGTGGCAGATGGCCGAACGGGCCACCTCGGCACCGCATTCGACGGCGATGTCCTTGAACTTCTGGCGGTCCTCACCGCGCTGGATGGCCTCGACGTCGGCGCCGATGAGTTCGACGCCGTACTTCTCGAGCACACCGGACTCGTAGAGGGAGATCGCCGCGTTCAGCGCCGTCTGCCCGCCGAGGGTGGGCAGGAGAGCGTCGGGCCGCTCCTTGTCGATGATGGTCTCGATCACCTGCGGGTCGATGGGCTCGACATAGGTGGCGTCGGCGATGTCGGGGTCGGTCATGATCGTCGCCGGGTTCGAGTTGATGAGGATGACGCGCAGGCCCTCGGACCGCAGGACACGGCAGGCCTGGGTTCCCGAGTAGTCGAATTCGCAGGCCTGGCCGATG
>DWZN01000141.1 GCA_019117545.1 Candidatus Brevibacterium intestinavium | reverse complement strand
CGGACCGGGACGGATTCTCCGGTGTCCGCGTCGAGGCCAAACCGTATTCGCGAACCGTCCACACCCGCGGCCTCGACCCCGAACTCGCCGCGACCCTGCACGATCACGCCGCTGCGGTGTCCGCGGACTACCCCGACATCCGCGTCATCGAAGGCCACGACATCACCGAACTCGCGGTCAAGCAGGCGACGAAGGGCGACGGTCTGCGGCTGCTGGCCCGAGCCGAGCAGCCCACCGCGATGGCGTACTTCGGCGACGACGTCACCGACGAGGACGCCTTCGCCGCCCTCGAGCAGCTCAGCGACCCGAACGCCGCCGAGCCCTCGCTCTCCGCGGGGCTGTCGGTGAAGGTCGGGCGCGCCCCGACGCGGGCGCAGTGCCGGATCGCCGACCCCGCGGCCGTCGCGCTCCTGCTCGAGCGGCTGTCCGCGGCCCGCGCCGAGCACCTCGACCGAGATCGCGCCTGAGCCGGCTCCCGCGATGGCCGCAGCCCTGCTCTCGCCGGCGACCTCGGACTCGAGCCGCGCCCCCGCCGCTGCAGCGGCCCTTGACTGGTCAGCGACGCTGCGGGGGAACCGAGCTGGAGCGCAGCACGAGATCGGGATCGACCGTGTAGTCCACGTGCGCACCCGACTCCCCGGAGGCGATCATCGCCCGGATCTCATCGATCGCCGACTGCGCGACCATCGCCCAGTCGTAGACGACCTGCGACAGCGGCGGCTCGACGACATCGGCATCGGGCACGTCGCCGACCGTGAGCAGCGACAGGTCCCGGGGCACATCGAGGCGCAGCCGTTGGGCGGCCTCGAGCAGGCCGAAGGACAGCGAGGGGGCGCAGGCGATGACGGCCGTGCAGCGCAGGTCGATGAGCTCCTCGGCAGCCGCGACCCCGGCCATCGCACCCCCGGCCGCCTCGACGACGGGAGCCTGATCGCGGGTCGCGGGGATGTGGAGGATGCCGGCCATCGAGCGGCGGAACCCGGCGATGCGCGCCGGTGCCGCCGAATCGCGCAGCACCGCGAGACCGATGCGGCGATGCCCGAGGTGGACGAGATGGGCGACGGCGGTGTCGATGCCGCCGGTGGCGTCGAGGTAGATGCGCGGGATCCCGTCGTCGTGGCGGGCATTGGAGATCCGGATGAGCGGCAGCCCGCGTGCGGCGAGCATCCCGGCCAGCTCCCCGGCCGCTCCCCCGCCGACGACGACGGCACCGGCGACCGTGGGCCCGCCGTGCTCGGCGCCGAGGAGCGTCTCGGCCAGGATCGCATTGCGCTCGGCGATGGCTTCGATGTGGACGACGGCGATGCGCAGACCGAACATCCGGTTCGTCAGGATCTCCGCCAGCCGCGAATACGGGTCGACGTTGCCGGCCGACACGGCGGGTTTGATCAGCGCGATCATCGGCGACCCGCCTCCGTCCTCCGGCGTCGGCGGCTGCCCGGACCGGCCGGGGCCCGTGCTGTGGCCGGCGGCGCCGAGGATGGCCAGGGCCTGCTGCACCTTCGTCCGGGACGCCGCTGAGACCGATTCGGGATCGCGCAGCGCCCGGGAGGCGGTGGCCTTCGACACTCCGGCCGTGCCGGCGATCTCCGCCAGCCGCACATGACGGTGCTCCGGCGGCGACTGCCCGCCGGGCACCGGGCCCTTGCCTTCGCTCATTGCCTCGCCGCCGTCGTCGAGGTGCGGGCGATGAGTCGGGGACGGAACACCGGCGGCACCGTCGGCAGTCCCGTCGTCGAGATGCGCAGAGTCGTCAGCGTGGCTGCGACCAGCGCATTCGACAGCCCCTCGATGTCGAGTCCGAGCACCGTGGCCGGCGGACCCGTGAACTTCATCGTCGGCGAATCGCCGAAGCCGACGATCGACATGTCCCGCGGCACCTGCAGATAGCGGTTGCGCAGACCGTGCAGGGCCCCGTGCAGCTGCAGCGCCGACTGCACGATGACCGCGGTGCAGGTGGCGTCCTTGAGCTCGAGCACCGCCCGGGACCCGCCCGAGAACGACTTCGGCACCTGCGCGATCCAGTCCTCGAGGCGAAGCCCGAGATTGCGGGCCGGATGTTCGGCGAGGAAGCGGCGGATCAGCTGCACGGCCAATTCGCCGCTGTCGTTGCAGATCAGGCCGATCCGCCGGTGCCCGATCGCGCGCAGGTGCTCGAAGGCCGTGGTCATCCCGCCGCCGAGGTCGAGCCGGGCCGCGATGATATCGGCGCTGCCCGGCCCGGTCGCAGGTCCCGACTCCCCCGCCGCGGCACTCGACACGGGTGCTCCCCCGGCCGCCTGCCCGCCGGGTTCGTCGAGAGTGGCCGCGGACTGCTCATCGACGCGGATGCAGGGGATGTCGGTGTCCAGGCTCGTCAGCGTCGGTGTCACCAGCGCGATGGCCCCGGCCTCGATCGCGACCTGCAGCGGCTCGGGATCGGTTTCGACCAGCGGACGGGTCACGAGCAGATCGTGATCCTGCAGGGCCTTGGACACGCGGGTGCAGACCTGGACCTGCCAGTGCTCGGGATTGCCGGGGGCGCTGACGGCCACGAGCCGCCTCGGCGCGTCCTGGAGCAGCGTCGAGCGCGAATAGCCGAGCTCGCTCATCGCTTCGAGGACCTTCGTCCGCGTCGCGTCGGCGACCGCGCCGCGCCGGCCGAGGACGCGCGAGACCGTGGCCAGGGACACTCCGGCCCGGGCGGCGACCTCGTCGAGCGTGACCTTCATATGCGTCAGTCTACTTTCGGCTGGTGTGTGCATCGGTGCACTGTCATCGTGCTGAGAATCACTCTACGCTTTGTCGAAATCTGTCTGCACCGAACCGGTCCACCCCGTAGGATGAGAGGGACTGAGCATCCCCGCCAGGTCACCGACGACCAGCTGCTCACCGAGTTACTCAGAGGAGGACACATGTCAACGGTGTCGTTGAATGGCCTCAGTCATGTCTACGAGAACACGACATCCGAATCCGTGCACCCCTTCAACCTCTTCGTCGACACCGGAGAGTTCCTCGTCCTCTACGGCCCGTCCGGATCCGGCAAGTCGACGATCCTGAGGATGCTCCACGGCCTCGAGACCCCGAAGACCGGGACCATCCTCATCGACGGCGTCGACATCACCCATGCCGCCGTCAACGATCGTGACGTGACTCTGGCGCTCGAGAGCTACGCCCTCTACCCGCACATGAGCGTGCGCGACAACCTCGGCTTCGCCCTCCGCGTCGACGGCCTCCCGGCCGAGGAGATCAGGGAGCGGGTCGAGACCGTGATGGACAAGATCGGGATGGCCGAGGTCCTCGACTCGGTGCCCGGCGACCTCACCCGGCTGCAGCGGCAGACCGTGGCGCTGGCCAGAGCCGTCGTGCGCAAACCGAAGGTGCTGATCATGGACGAGCCCGTGGTCAACCTCGTGCCCGAACAGCAGGCCGAGACCCTGTCGCTGATCAAGGACCTGCAGCAGGAGTTCGAGCTGACCACCATCTACGCCACCTCCGATCTCGAGGACGCGAAGGTCCTCGGCGACCGAATCGCGCTCCTCGACCGCGGTCGGCTCATCGGAGTCGAGAAACCGGAACTCGCCGAGGCGCTCGTGGCCTCGGTTCCCGACTCGGATTCCTGAGCCGTGGCGGAGACGCCGACACCCGAGATCCACACGGTTCGCCATGCCGATCGCCGTGCATTGGCCGAACTGCCCTGGCACCTGCCGCTCGACGAGTGGCCGGAAACGCTGCTCGGCGGTCTGCCCCGCGGCATCTCCCGCCACGTCGTGCGCTATGTCGAGATCGGCGACGAGGTCCTCGCCATCAAGGAGACCGATGACCGGCAGGCGCTGCGCGAGTTCGACATCCTCGGCGCGCTCGGCAACCTCGACGTCCCCCTCGTCGAGCCGCGGGCCTTTGTCAGCGGCCGCAGATCCGCCACCGGTGAGAAGCTCAGCGGCGCGCTGATCACCGCCTACCTCGAATTCTCCCTGCCCTATCGCGCGCTGTTCTCCCGCGACCTCGCCCGGGACACCGGCGGCAGGCTCGTCGACGCCCTGGCCGTGCTCCTGGCCCGGCTCCACCTCGTCGGGTTCTACTGGGGCGATGTCTCGCTGTCGAACACGCTCTTCCGCCGCGACGCCGACGCCTACGCCGCCTATGTCGTCGACGCGGAGACCGGGGAGCTGCACGATCAGCTCTCCGACGGTCAGCGGAACATGGATCTGCGGATCGCGCGGATGAACATCGCCGGGGACTTCCTCGATCTGCAGGCCGCCGGCCTCGTCGACCCCGAGACCGATCCGATGGAGGCCGGTCAGCGGCTGTGCGAGTCCTACAGCGCCCTGTGGACGGAGCTGACGCGGGTCGAGGAGTTCAGCGTCAATGAGCGCTGGCGCATCGACGAGCGCATCCGCCGCCTCAACGACCTCGGCTTCGACCTCGGTGAGCTGACCGTGACGACCGACCTCGACGGGATCAGCCTGCTCGTCGAGCCGAAGGTCGTCGAACCCAACCACCACTCCCGGCGCCTGCTGCGCCTGACCGGCATCGGGGCGAATGAGAATCAGGCCAGGGCGATGCTCAACGACCTCGACTCGTTCCGTTCGGACCCGGCGCTGACCGATGTCGACGACCTCGACGAGTCGCAGGCCGCCCGCCGGTGGCTCGAGGAAGTCTACAAACCGCTCATCCAGGCGATTCCGGAGAACCTCACGCGCAAACTCGAGCCCGGGCAGATCTTCTACGAGTTCGCCGAGCATCGGCGCACCATGGCCAGGGCCCGACAGCGTGACATCCCGATCATGGAGGCCATCGCCTACTTCATCGTCGACTACCTGGCGAACCTGCCCGACGAGATCCGCTATGTCGACAGCGAACAGTTCTGAGACCTCGCCGAGGCTGCCCCGCCCCGCACCGACCCCCACGGAAGGATCCCGATGACGACGAACGAGACGATGCCCACGAATGAGCACAACCCCACGCTGCCGAGTCTGTTCGACCTCAGCGGACGCACCGCCGTCGTCGTCGGAGCCGGCTCCGGGCTGGGTCAGGCCAGTGCGATCGGACTCGCCGATGCCGGTGCCCACGTCATCGCCGCCGACCTCAATCTCTCCGGCGCCGACGACACCGCCTCACTGATCGCCGGCCGGGGTGCCGGATCGGCCCAGCCCGCCGAGGTCGACATCACGGACACGGCTTCCGTCGAGGCCCTCGTCACCGCCTGGGCCGAGGCCGAGGTCCTCGTGGTCACCCCGGGGGCGAATGTGCGCAAGCGCCTGGTCTCGACCAGCGACGAGGAGTTCGATCGGGTGATCGACCTCAATCTCAAGGGCACCTACCGGCTGATGCGCGGTTTCGGCCGCGAGATGGCCGGCCGGGGGCGCGGTTCGATCGTCACCTACGCCTCGTTCCGGGCCCTGGCGATCGAGCCCGGGCAGGGACTCTATGCGGCGGCCAAGGCCGGAGTCGTGCAGCTGACGAAGACCCTGGCCAGCGAGCTCGGCGACCGGGGTGTGCGGGTCAACGCGATCCTGCCCGGTCCCTTCGACACCCCGCTGACTCAGCAGATCAAGGCCGACGAGAAGTGGTGGGGCGCCTATGCGGACAAGACCGCCCTGGGCCGGTGGGGCCGCCTGCACGAGATCGCCGGTCCCGTCCTGTTCCTGGCCTCGGACGCCTCGAGCTATGTCACCGGCCATTCGCAGCTCGTCGACGGCGGCTGGATGGCGCACGACGGTCGGTTCACTCCCGAGGTCTGAGTCCTCGAGCGCCCAGGGTGTGAGATCCGCGACGGTGACAACCGCCCTCGCCCGGGAACGCGGCACTCCCGGCCGAGAACATATTCATGACTATGCAAGAATATTCATATGACCGTTTCGCACACCCCGTCCACCCCACCGTCAGCCTCCACCGGAGTGATCCGACAGCTGGGGAGACGGAAGTCGATCAGCTCCATGGCCGCGGACATGCAGACAGGGCACGCGAACGGTCTGCGCAGGACCTTCGGCGTCTTCCAGCTGACGATGATCAGCGTCGGCGCCACCCTGGGCACGGGAATCCTCGTCATCCTCGGCGAGGCCGTGCCGGTCGCCGGTCCGGCGGTGTGGCTGGCCTTCGTCCTCGCCGGTGTCACCGCCCTGCTCTCGGCGGTCAGCTATGCCGAGATGGCCGGTATGGTGCCGGTGTCCGGGTCGAGCTATTCATACTCCTACGCCACCCTCGGCGAAGGTGTGGCGTGGGTGTGCGGCTGGTGCCTCGTGCTCGAATACGCCGTCTCCGTCGCCGCGGTCGCCGTCGGGGCCGCCGACTACGTCAATGAGACCCTGCGCGTCTTCGGCCTCGAACTGCCCGCGTCCCTGACCACCGGCCCGGGACTGGCGGAGAACCCGGGCGGGGTCATCAACCTCTCGGCCCTCATCGTCGTGGCGCTGGCGACCGTGCTGCTCATGCGCGGGGCCTGGGAATCGGGCGTGGCCAACACCATCCTCGTGTTCGTCAAGCTCGGCATCCTCGTCTTCTTCGCCGTCGTCGCCTTCACCGCGTTCAAGGCCGGCAACTTCGCCCCGATGATGCCGATGGGCGCGGCCGGGGTCACGGCGGCAGCCTCGAGCGTGTTCTTCTCCTATATCGGCTTCGACGCCGCCTCGACTGCCGGCGAGGAGGCGAAGAACCCCCGCCGCGACCTGCCGCGGGCGATCATCCTCTCGATGCTGATCGTGACCTCGATGTACGTGCTCGTGGCCGTGACCGCGATCGGCGCACGGAGGTGGCAGTGGTTCGAGACCGCTCAGGCTCCGCTGGTCCAGATCGTCGAGGAGATCACCGGTTCGAACCTCGCCGTCCTCCTCTTCGCCGTCGCCGCGGTGCTCGCGATCTTCTCCGTGGTCATCACCGTCCTCTACGGACAGTCGCGGATCCTGCTGACGATGTCGCGCGACGGCATGGTGCCGAAGATCTTCGGCCTCGTGTCCCGACGCACCGGCACTCCCCTGGCCGGGACCCTCATCATCGGCGGTCTGGTGGCGATCACTGCGGCCCTCATCCCGCTGGGAGAGCTCGCCGACGCGACGAGCATCGGCACGCTCTTCGCCTTCTTCCTCGTCAATCTCGCCGTCATCTACCTGCGCTTCAAGCGCCCCGATCTCGAACGCTCCTTCAAGGTGCCATTCGGCCCGGTCGTCCCGGCCCTCGGAGCGCTGGCCTGCGCGTTCCTCATGATCAACCTCGGCGGAACCACTTGGGCGGTCTTCGGCGCGTGGATGGCCGTCGGCGCTCTCGTCTACTTCGCCTACAGCCGCCGCCACTCGGTCGTCGGCGCACTCAGTGAGTCCGACTACCGCACCAGCGTCGACGCCTGAGCCGCCCGCCGGTGCCCCGTACCCCACGGCGCACCTATGCAGCAGCGGCCCTGTCGCCTCACGAACTGAGCGTGAGGCGGCAGGGCCGCTGACAGCTTCAGAAGCGGCGGGCGCGAGCGACCTCGTAGAGGGACACGGCCGCGGCGATGCCGGCGTTGAGCGACTCGGTGCTCGCCGCGATCGGGATCGACACGATCTGGTCGCACTTCTCCGAGATCAGACGGGACAGCCCCTTGCCCTCGGAACCGACGACGATGCACAGCGGGTCGCGGCTGAACGTCAGCTCGGGCAGGTCGACCTCGCCTGCCGTGTCGAGGCCGACGACGAAGACATTCTGCTTCTTCAGCTCGTCGATGGCTCGGGCCAGGTTGACGACCTGGGCGACGCGGATCCGTGAGGCGGCACCGGCCGAGGTCTTCCACGCGGCGGCCGTCATCGAGGCGGCACGGCGTTCGGGGATGATCACCCCGTGACCGCCGAAGGCCGCCGTCGAGCGCACGATCGCGCCGAGGTTGCGCGGATCGGTGATCCCGTCGAGGGCGACCAGCAGCGGCGTCTCGGCCCGGTCGGCGGCGTGTTCGAGCAGATCGGACGGCGCCGCGTACTCGTACGGCGGGATCTGCAGAGCGATGCCCTGGTGGATCGCGTCGTCGGTGAGTCGGTCGAGGTCGGGCCTGCTCGCCTCGAGCATCGAGATGCCGCGCTGAGCGGCCAAGGTGATGGATTCGCGGACGCGGTCATCGGAGTCGATGCGACCGGCCACGTACATCGTGGTGGCCGGCACGCCTTCGCGCAGGGCCTCGAGCACCGAATTGCGCCCGGCGACCATGTTCGGCCCGTGCTCTCTCTTCTTCCGCTTCGCCTGCGCCGAGGCGTTCTGGTTCTTCCGGTTCTGGGCGGCCCTGTAGGCCTTGTGGTAGACGCGGTCCTCGGCCTTGGGCGTGGGGCCCTTGCCGCGCAGGCTGCGCCTGTTCTTGCCGCCCGAGCCCTTGGCCGGGCCCTTCTTCGAACCGCCGGAGCGGGAGTTGGAAGCCATGTGATTCCTTTGGGATGCGTTGGGGGTCGCAGGCTCGTGCCCGCGACCGACGTTCGAGTCCTCAGCCCTCGCCGAGGTGGTAGCGGTATCCGTCGGCCGTGTCCTCGATGACGACCCCGGCCGCGGCGAGCTCATCGCGGATGGAGTCGGCGGTGGCGAAGTCCTTGACCGCCTTCGCCTCGGCCCGCCGTTCGGCCATGGTGGCGATGAGGGCCTCGAGCGCCGACTCCGCCTTCGCGTCCGAGGCCGTGACCGCCCATGCCTCGGCGCTGGGATTGACCCCGAGGATGTCGAGCATGAGCTCCACCTCGGCGACGATCCTCGCCAGCTGCTGGGAATCGGTTCCCGAGTCGAGCAGCTTCGCACCCTCGGTGACGGAGGCGAAGACCACGGACAGCGCACGGGGCACGCCGAGGTCGTCGTCGAGTGCGGCGGCGAATTCGACGGGCACATCGAGGCTGCGACCGGCGTAGCCGTCGCGCACGTCCGGCAGTGCCGGGGCGTTGTCACCGAGTGACTGGCGAGCGCGCTGGAGGAAGTTCGTCAGCCTCTCCAGGGACGACTCGGACCGCTCCATCGCCTCGTCGGAGAAGTCGAGAGTCGACCGGTAGCCGGCTCCCGTGAGGAAGTAGCGCACGGCCAAGGGGCTGAAGCGGGCGAAGAGGTCCGAGGCGAACACCGAGTTGCCCAGTGACTTCGACATCTTGTCCCCGCCGACGTTGAGCAGGCCGGAGTGCATCCAGATGTTCGCGAAGGCATCACCGGCCGCCCGTGACTGGGCGAGCTCGTTCTCATGGTGGGGGAAGCGCAGATCGAGTCCGCCGCCGTGGATGTCGAAGTTCGCGCCCAGGTACTTCGTCGACATGGCCGAGCATTCGATGTGCCAGCCCGGCCGTCCCCGACCCCACGGCGAGGGCCAGGAGGCGGTGATCGGCTCTTCGGGCTTGTGCGCCTTCCACAGCGCGAAGTCCCGGGCGTCCTTCTTGCCCCGCAGCTCGGCCCCCTCGGACAGCTCCATGTCCTCGAGGCGCTGGTTCGTCAGCTGACCGTAGTCGGCCCACGAGGCGGCGTCGAAGTAGACGTCGGCGCTGCCGTCGAGAGCGGGATAGGCGTGACCGGCCTCGATGAGGCGGGAGATGAGCTCGATCATCTCCGTGATGTGCCCGGTCGCGCGCGGCTCGCTGCTGGGCGGGAGCACGTCGAGGGCTTCATAGGCGGCGGTGAAGGCGCGTTCGTACTTGTAGGCGTGGGCGAACCACTCCCGGCCCTCCTCGACGGACTTCGTCAGGATCTTGTCGTCGATGTCGGTGACATTGCGGATCATCGTCACCCGATAGCCGCTGTAGAGCAGCCAGCGACGCAGGGTGTCGAAGACCGAGGCCGAGCGCAGATGACCGATGTGCGGCTGCCCCTGCACCGTGGCACCGCAGACGTAGATCCCCACCTGACCGTCATGGACGGGTCGCAGTTCTTCGGTCGTGCGGCTGGCGGTGTTGTAGAGCGAGATAGTCACGTCGCTCAGTCTACCGGGCCGGGCCGGAATCCCCGTTTCCGCGCATTCGATATCAGACTGTTATGCACCTCACGTGATGCACCGCACACTGTACAGAGGATTCACAGTAAAGTGGAAGCAAGCAATGAAGACCGAAGTGAGGGCCTTTGTCGCATTTCGGTCCTCACATCAGTCCGTGCCGCCTCGCGGTCGATTCGGCACGGGCGGAGCTCGGTCGCGAGAGATCGCGGCCGGTCAGGAAAGGACATCATGTCGATCAAGTCATCACCCCAGAGGGAGGTCTTCGTCTCCCGATCCGCGTTCATCTTCGCGGCCATCGGCTCGGCGGTCGGCCTCGGCAACATCTGGCGCTTCCCCTATGTCACATACGACAACGGAGGCGGCGCCTTCATCATCCCCTACCTCGTCGCACTGCTGTCGGCGGGCATCCCGCTGCTGTTCTTCTACTACGCGATGGGGCACCGGTCACGGGGTTCGGCCCCGCTGTCCTACCGGATGACCCACAAGGCGGCCGAGCCCATCGGCTGGTTCGCCACCGGCGTGGCGATCATCATCGGCATCTACTACGCCGCGATCGTCGGCTGGGCCGGTTCGTACATGTTCTTCTCGCTCGGGGAGGCCTGGGGAGACGATGCCGAAGGGTTCTTCTTCGGCGAGTACCTCAAGATGGGCGATCCGGGCATCTCCTTCGAGTTCGTGCCCGGCGTGCTCATCCCGCTCATCATCGTCTGGATCATCGTCCTCGGCGTCCTCCTCATGGGCGTGCAGAACGGCATCGCCGGTTTCTCGAAGATCTTCATCCCGCTGCTCATCGTCCTCTTCCTCGCCCTGGTCATCCGGGCGCTGTTCCTGCCCGGAGCCGCCGAGGGACTCAATGCGCTGTTCACCCCGGACTTCGCAGCACTGGGCGATCCCTCGGTGTGGATCGCGGCCTACGGGCAGATCTTCTTCTCCCTGTCGATCGCCTTCGGCATCATGATCACCTACGCGTCGTATCTGAAGAAGAAGACGAACCTCACCGGCGCCGGCCTCGTCGTCGGCTTCTCGAACTCCGCGTTCGAGATCCTCGCCGGCATCGGCATCTTCGCGGCCCTGGGCTTCATGGCCACGGCGCAGGGGGTCGAGGTCGGCGATGTCGCAGCCGACGGCATCGGACTGGCCTTCGTCGGCTTCCCGACGCTGATCTCCGAGATGCCCGGCGGTCCGATCTTCGGCTTCGTCTTCTTCGCCTGCCTCGTGTTCGCGGGACTGACCTCGCTGATCTCGATCGTGCAGGTGCCGATTCAGGCCCTGCGCGACAAGTTCCGCCTGGGCAACCGCACCTCGACGATCGTCGTCGGCGGTGCCATGGCGATCGTCTCGCTGCTGCTCATGCCCACGATCACCGGCCTCTACGCCCTCGACACCATGGATGCCTGGGCGAACAACATCGGCATCGTCGGCTCGGCCGTGCTCTCGATCGTCGTCGTCGCCTGGCTGCTGCGGAAGCTGCCGGTCCTCAGCCGTCACCTCAACGCGATCTCGAGCTTCAAGCTCGGCTGGATCTGGATGATCCTGATCTCGATCACCGGCGTGGTGCTGATCTACATGCTCATCACGCAGATCATGACCTTCCTCACCGAGGGGTACGAGGACTACCCGGCGCTGATCACCGGCACCTACGGTTGGGGCATGATCGGCCTGCTGGCCGTGGCCGCGATCATCATCTCGATCATCAAATGGCCCAAGCAGACCATCGATGAGATGGAGTCGGCGATCACCGACTCCGTCGCCGAAGAGAACGCCTCCACTGCGAACCCGTCCACCGAGAACAAGGGAGCCTGACAATGGGTGCATCAGCAATCATCATGATGATCATCGCCATGGTCACCGTCTGGGGCGGACTGGCGGGTGCGATCCTGCACCTGCGCAACCACCCCGACGAGGAGTGACCGGAGAGCACCTGACCGCGCAGACGCCCCGATCCGGGGCGGCCTGCCGGCGGTGATCCGAAACGCGCGATCACACCTTCACCGAGGCGGCCCGATGCTCTGGCATCCGGCCGCCTCGGGCATTCATCGCAGTTCGCGGCCACCGCACTATCGCGCTGTGCCCGAGACCGATCGCGCTGTGCCCGAGACCGCTCCTGCCGCCTGACAGGGCGGGTGACGGAGGCCGCCGACGGCGATCCCGAGGCCGCTGACGGCGGTGCACGAGACCGTTGACGCCGGTTCCCGGAGTGCGGACGTGCAACTGGTCGACAATGGGCTGCTTGGTTAGGGTGGGGACTGTGAGCGCCCCGCCCGGGGCGCACTCAGTCCACTTCGGGTGCCGGCGTCAGCGGGCACCCGTCGTCGCAGACAGAAGGAGACGCAATGCCACAGACTGTCAAGGGCGTCATCTCCCGCAGCAAGGGAGTACCAGTCGAACTCACCGACATCGTCATCCCCGATCCGGGGCCGGGAGAGGTCATCGTCGATGTGAAGTCGTGCGGCGTCTGCCACACCGACTTCCACTACCGTGAGGGCGGAGTCAGCGATGACTTCCCGTTCCTGCTCGGTCATGAATCCGCCGGCGTCGTCTCCGAGGTCGGCGAAGGCGTCACGAGCGTCGAGGTCGGCGACTTCGTCATCCTCAACTGGCGCGCCATCTGCGGTGACTGCCGTGCCTGCAAGCGCGGTGAGCCCTGGTACTGCTTCGACACCCACAATGCTTCGCAGAAGATGACCCTGACCGACGGCACCGAACTCGAACCGGCGCTGGGCATCGGCTCATTCGCCGAGAAGACCCTCGTCGCCGAGGGGCAGTGCACGAAGGTCCGCGAAGCCGATCCCGCTGTCGTCGGGCTGCTCGGCTGCGGTGTCATGGCCGGCATCGGTGCGGCCATCAATACCGGTGAGGTCACCCGCGGCAAGACCGTGGCCGTCATCGGCTGCGGCGGAGTCGGCTGTGCCTCGATCGCCGGTTCGGCTCTGGCCGGCGCCGGGACGATCATCGCCTTGGACATCGACGAGAAGAAGCTCGATTGGGCGAAGGACCTCGGAGCCACCGATGTCGTCAACACGAAGGGCATGAGCGAGGACGAGGTCGTGAGCGCGATCCAGGAGCGCACCGGCGGATTCGGAGCCGATGTGGTCGTCGACGCCGTCGGCCGCCCGGAGACCTGGCGGCAGGCCTTCTACGGTCGTGACCTCGCCGGCACCGTCGTGCTGGTGGGCGTGCCCACCCCGGAGATGGAGCTCACCGTTCCGTTGGCCGATGTGTTCGGTCGCGGCGGCAGGCTCAAGTCCTCCTGGTACGGCGACTGCCTGCCCGAGCGCGATTTCCCGATGCTCGTCGACCTCTATGAACAGGGCCGGCTGCCCTTGGACAAGTTCGTATCCGAACGCATCGGCATCGCCGATGTCGAGCCGGCATTCGACAAGATGAATGCCGGCCAGGTACTGAGATCGGTGGTGGAGTTCTGATGACTGCAATCGAACATCTCGTCACGTCCGGAACCTTCTCCCTCGACGGGGAGACCTTCGACGTGGACAACAACGTATGGATCATCGGCGATGACTCGCAGGTCATCGTCATCGACCCGGCCCACGACGTCGACGCCATCGCCGAGGCGGTCGGGTCCAGAGAGGTCAAGGCCATCCTGCTCACCCACGGTCATGACGACCATGTGGGTGTGGTCCGCGATTTCGCGCACCGGGTCGGCAATCCCCCCGTGTACCTCAACCCGGACGACTACGTCCTGTGGGACATGACCTATGACAGCTACCGGCCCGATGGTGAGATCTCCGACGGCGACACCTGGAATGTCGCCGGGATCCGGCTCAAGGCCCTGCACACTCCGGGCCACTCCCCCGGTTCGACGTGCTTCTTCGTCGAAACCGGTCTGCCGGCTCCCGTCTCCGCCGGAGCCGGCCGGGCCGTCGGTCCGGTGCTGTTCTCCGGTGACACGCTGTTCAGCGGCGGGCCCGGGGCCACCGGACGCTCGCACTCGAGCTTCGAGACGATCATCGACTCGATCCGCGATGTCCTCTTCGAACTGCCCGAGGCGACCGTCGTGCTCACCGGGCACGGCGATTCGACCTCGATCGGAGCCGAACGTCCGGCGCTGGAGGACTGGATCAAGCGCGGGTACTGATCCCGCACCCTGCCGCCTGACGCATGCGAGGTTCGACGGAACGGCATGCCGGCAGATGAGACACGGACGCGGGTCGCGGCCGCTTCACAGGTTGCGACCCGCTTCTGCGTGTTCGGCCGCCGACGGATAGACTCGACAGGTGCCTGAATCACATTCACAGCAGCCGGCCGATGCGGTGTCCGCCTCGGCGTCGGGCGCATCAGACCTCTCCGGCTCGTCCACCGGCCTCAAGGCGGGGATGAAGCCCCGCCATCTGGTGATGATGAGCCTCGGCTCGGCGATCGGTGCGGGACTGTTCGTCGGCTCCGGCGCCGGCGTGCAGGCGGCCGGGCCCGCCGTGCTCGTGTCCTATGTCGTCGCCGGCCTCATCGTCATCTTCGTCATGCGAGCGCTCGGCGAACTCGTCGCCGCCGACCCGAACCCGGGAGCCTTCTCCCACTACGCGGGCAAGGCCCTGGGTCCGGCCGCGGCCTTCGCCGTGGGTGCCCTGTGGTGGGTTCAGCTGTGCCTCGTCGTCGCTGCCGAGGCCACCGCCGCCGCCCAGATCGCGGCCGCCTACATTCCATCGGTCCCCCAGTGGGTCATCGCCCTGGCGATCATGCTCGTCTTCACCGCCATCAATCTGACCGCCTCGGGCAGCTTCGGTGAGTTCGAATTCTGGTTCTCGCTCATCAAGGTCGCCTTCGTCGGGCTCTTCCTCCTCCTCGGCCTCGCCTATCTCCTCGGCTGGACCCCGGCCGATCCGCCCGCGCAGATCTTCGCCGACGGCTTCATGCCCACCGGCGTCTCCGGCGTCGCCGCGGGGCTGCTCGTCGTCGCCTTCGCCTTCGGCGGCATCGAGATCGTCGCGGTGGCCGCGGCCGAGACCGCGAACCCCGAACGCAGCGTCAGCCAGGCGATCAAGACCATCGTGTGGCGCATCCTCTTCCTCTACGTCGGGTCCGTGGCCGTCATCGTCCTCGTCCTGCCGTGGACCGACGATCGGCTGGCGGAGTCGCCGTTCGTGGCCGTGATCGAGACCGCCGGTCTGCCCTTCGCCGCCTCCCTGATGGCAGCGGTCATCGTCATCGCCCTGCTGTCGTCGATGAATGCGAACATCTACGGCGCCTCCCGGATGGCGTTCTCGATGTCCCGGCGGTCCATGCTCCCCCGTGGACTCCGGACCACCAACCGTCGTGGTGTGCCGGTGCCGGCGGTGCTGGCGACCTCGGCGTTCGGCTTCGTGGCCGTCGGGCTCAACTACTTCTGGGCCGCCGAGGTCCTCGGCGTGCTGCTCAACATCGTCGGTTCGACGCTGATCGTCACGTGGGTCGCGACCCTCGTGTCTCAGATCGTCCTCCGCCGACGCGCCGAGGCGGCCGGATCCGCTCTGCCGCTGCGCATGTGGGGATATCCGTGGCTGTCCTATGCCACCCTGGCGGGCATCGCCGTGATCATCGGGCTGGGCCTGACCGTCGAGTCCGTGCGGTTCCAGATCGTGGGCACCCTGCTCTTCGTCGTCGCGCTCTATGTCGTCGGCCTCGTCGTCACCAGGCGCGATCGGACCGCCGCAGTCTGAGCCCACCGCGGCCCGGCCCGGTCGTCTTCGACGCCGAGTCAGGCCCGGTCGAGCTCGGCGATCTGCGCGTGAAGAGCCGGCGAGCTCTCCGCTGCCGCCCACCCGGCGAGCATGTCCCGGGTCTGTCCTCTGTGGCGGGCGAAGTGACGACCGGCGTAGGTCGTGACGTCGATCGGGACGATCCGCTCCAGCGACTCGAGCACGCAGCGAGCGATGAGCGCGGACGTGGGCACCGGCACGCCGAGGCGGGAGCGCACCGCCTCGGCGGCGGCCTGCGTGGGTCGGTGCAGATGCGATCGCAGCCCGGCCCAGTTCCCGCCCTGGATGCTCAGTTCGGCGACATAGGGGATGAACACCGTCGGCGGAAGCACCACGGCGCTCGTCGGTGCTGGGAGGACGAGTCGTCCGAGTCCGCGGGCGAGTCGTCGCACCGCTGCCGCCCGGCCGGCGAGGAGGAATCGCGGGGCACCGATCGGAGCCCAAAAGCGGACCTCACGCCCGCTCGGGGCCGCACCCGCCTCGGCGCGTTCGGACAGGAACAGCGGAGCGAAGACGACGACCTCGGCGGCGGGGAATTCGGTTCGGGCCCGGTCGAGGTCACCTTCGACCTGGCTGGTGATCGCAATGTGCCTCGGTGCGATCCGCCGAATCGCCGAGGCGACCTCCGGGTCGAGCTCGCCCGGTCGGGTGGAGAGGACGACGAGATCCCACGGCCCGGCAGCGCGGGCCCCGGCGAAGTCGGTGACGGCGACGCGTCGGGTCGATGCCACATCGGTCACGGTCCAGCCGTGGCTGCCGCCGTGGGTCTCCGATGGCGCCGGGCCATCCGGATCGAGGTGTCCCACCCTCCGGGGAAAGGCCGCACGCGATCCGGACACGGGTGTGCGACCGGCGACGGCGACCTCGTGGACATCGGTGAACAGCGCGGCTGCGGCGACGCCGATGGCGCCGGCGCCCTGGAACAGGATCTTCACGTCGGAACCTGTCCGCTCCTCTCGGAGGCACCACGGCTCGGATACACCACGGCATTGGCGATGGCGGCCAGGCCCTCATTCCGTCCGGTCAGGCCGAGCCCGTCGGCGGTCGTGCCGGAGACGGACACGGCTGCGCCGGCCGCGGCGGACAGCGCCCTTCCGGCCTCGAGGCGTCGAGTGCCGATCTTCGGGCGGTTCCCGATGATCTGGACGGCGACGTTCCCGATCTCGAAGCCGGATTCGCGCACGATCCGGGCCGCCTCGGCGAGCAGATGGGTCCCTGAGGCTCCGGCGAGTTCCGGACGGTCGACGCCGAAGTGCTGACCGAGGTCGCCGAGGTCGGCGGCCGAGAACAGCGCATCAGCGCAGGCGTGGGCGGCGACGTCCGAGTCCGAATGGCCGACGAGTCCGGTCTGCCCCGGCCACAGCAGGCCTGCGACCCAGAGCTGCCGCTCCGGATCGGTGGAGAAGGCATGGACGTCGACCCCGACGCCGATGCGGGGGATGACCGCGTTCATCGCCGCGGCCCCACCGTGTGCCCGACATCGGGGGCGACCGCTCCGGGTCCGACGCCGGGGCCGGTTCCTCCGGGTCCGACGTCGGGGCTCTCGTCTCTGAGTCGGGCCAGCTGCTCGCCGAGGAGCAGGTCGAGCGGGTAGGTGATCTTGAAAGCCTCTTCGTCACCGGCGACGGCCACGACATCGCAGCCGAGCCGTTCGACCAGTCCCGCGTCATCGGTCGGTGCGGCGCCGTCGGACGACGCGGGACCGCCGGTCGGATCGCCGCTCGCTCCGGTCGCTGCGGTTGTCTTCGACCGGTGCTGTTCGTGAGCGCGACGGAGGGTGTCGGCGCGAAAACCCTGCGGGGTCTGCACGCGCCGCAGCTGGGTCCGATCGCACGCCCCGCGCAGGATCTCAGTCTCACCTGCCGCAGCCCCGGAAGGTCCTGCGCCTTCTCCCCCGGCAGTCTCAATCTCGTCGACCCCTCGCCCGCTTCCTGGCGTCTGGGCCGATTCCTTCGCCACCGCAGGACGGACGGTGTCGGTCATCGGCAGGACGGGCACGACCGCCTCGGCGCCGGAACGCACTGCTGTGAGCACACGGCGGAACACCTCGGGCGGGGTCAGACAGCGTGCGGCGTCGTGGACGAGCACGAATTCGACATCCCCGACATATTTCAAGGCGATTTGCACTGATGAGGTGCGATCGCTTCCCCCGGCTACGGCTGTAATAGACATTCCGCTTTCCCCATTCTCGGTTATCGCGGAGATTTCCTCGCGGGCACGGACGAGAAACTCCTCGGGAGCGACCACCACGACTGCGGAAGCCACTCCCGAGGAGTCGATCGCCTCAAGACTGCGGGTCAACAGGCTGCGCCCGTTCACACGAACGAAGGCCTTCGGTTCATCGCCGCCCAGGCGAGTCCCCGACCCCGCAGCCGCGAGGATGACACAGGTGCTCAGGATGCGAGCACTTCGTCCAGCAGAGCCTCTGCCTCGGACTCTTCCTTCTTCTCAGCCAGGGCGAGTTCGGACACGAGGATCTGACGCGCCTTCGAGAGCATGCGCTTCTCTCCTGTCGACAGGCCGCGGTCCTGCTCGCGGCGCCAGAGGTCACGGACGACCTCGGCGACCTTGATCACGTCGCCGGACTGCAGCTTCTCAAGATTCGCCTTGTAGCGGCGGGACCAGTTGGCAGGCTCTTCGACGAATTCCGCGCGGAGGACGGTGAAGACCTTCTCCACGCCTTCCTCACCGACGACATCTCGCACACCGACGAGGTCGCAGTTCTCGGCCGGGACCTCGATCACTAGATCACCATGGGCGACCTGGAGCTTGAGATACAGTTTCTCCTCACCTTTGATGGATCGCTTCTTGATTTCTTGGATTGTCGCTGCACCGTGATGTGGATAGACAACAGTGTCGCCGACCTGGAAACTCATATTCTCTTCAAACCCCTTTCGCGGAATCCCAGTTTACCATGAGGCTCGCCACAGAAATCGCCCGGAGCAATGAATCTTCATGCTAGGCTCCGCCCCTCAACCCGCACCGGGCACCCCCTGCGACCTCCTCGCCAGCGAGAACATCGTCATCGGGTGAGTTGTCTCAACGTCGAATCCGGCGGGTCACCCCAACCGCGCACCGTCTCGACTTCGCCCACGGGAGGGATCCGGTTCTACAGCAGGTCAAAAACGGGGTAGTATACAGACTGATCTTGTATTGCCACTTCAAGGAGCACAATGAAACGGCACAACCGCGCGGCTCTCGCCGTTGCCGCACTCGCTCTCGTCGTTCCCGTCAGCGGATGTGCAAGCCTGCTGTCTCCCCACCAGACAGCCGAGTACCACTACAACGGCGGCGATGGAGCTTGGGGCACTGTCGGTGACGTCGAGGTCCGTGGGCTCATGCTCATCACGGACGAGACCGGCGAAGGACCGGCTCAGCTATTCTTCACCCTGATCAACAAGGGCGATTCGACGGCGAAGGTCTCCGTCGATGTCGCCGGCACCTCGGTGACCGAATCGGTCAAGGCCGGAGAGACCTTCGTCCAGGACCCTGAGAGCCCTGCGACCACGACCGAGGATGTCGTCACCGTCGACCAGCTCGATGCCGAGCCCGGCGACCTCGTCGAGGTCACGGTCGGCGTCGGCGGCGAGGAGAAGACCATCGAGGCCCAGCTGCTCACGGACTCCCTGCCCTACTACGAGCAGTACGTGCCCTCCGAGTCGCCGTCGAACGTCCCCAGCGAGGACGCGACCTCCACCGACGAGGCCGCCACCGAGGGGACCGCCGCGGCCAACGGCTGATCCTGGACTCCAGCACACCCGGTGCACGGAAGGAGCCGCTCACATCGTGTGAGCGGCTCCTTCCGCATTCAGCACCGTTCCCGGGCCGGCCGGACTCCGAGTCGGCCCTCGGCCGGGCCTTCGAATCAGACTCGGATCAGGCCTCGAACTTGTAGCCGAGACCGCGCACCGTGGTGAGCAGTCGCGGCTGCGAGGGATTGACCTCGACCTTCGCCCGCAGACGTTTGACATGGACGTCGAGGGTCTTCGTATCGCCGACATAGTCCTCGCCCCAGATGCGGTCGATGAGCTGTCCGCGGGTCATCACTCGTCCGGAGTTGCGCACGAGGATCTCGAGCAGCTCGAACTCCTTGAGCGGCATGGACAGCTCCTCACCGCGGACGGACACGACATGGCGTTCGACGTCGATGCGCACTCCCCCGGCCTCGAGCACGGACTCGTCGTCGATTTCCTCGGTCTCGACATTGCGACGCAGCACCGCACGCACACGCGCCAGGAGCTCACGCGAGGAGTAGGGCTTCGTCACATAGTCATCGGCGCCGAGTTCGAGCCCCACGACCTTGTCGATCTCCGAGTCCTTGGCCGTGAGCATGATGATCGGCACATTCGACTTCGCGCGCAGCTCACGGCACACCTCGGTGCCGGAGACGCCGGGCAGCATGAGGTCGAGCAGGACGAGATCGGCGCCGCTGCGGTCGAATTCCGCCAGAGCCTTCAGTCCGTCATCGGCGACCGTCACCTCGTACCCTTCCTTACCGAGCAGGTACGACAGCGGGTCCGAGAACGAGTCCTCGTCCTCGACAAGCAGAATACGAGTCACGTTGTGAGCTTCCTTTGTTCGCTTCCATCGGTCAGATCCTGGGGTGAGCCGCCCTGCCTCCGGGACGAGCCCTCATCGCCGGCACGGTCGGCATCGCTCGCGGCGCGGTCATCGCCTCTGCCGACGTCGCCGCCATCTTCATTATCGTCGCCCGAGGGCGCGCTGTCGTCCGCCTCACCGGTTCCGTCGCCCTCACCGGGCGCATCCGCCTCGCCGGACCCGTCAGGGGCCCCTGCCCTGCCCGCCGAGGCGGTGCCGGAGATTTCGGCCGAGTGCTCGATGAGGACGCCGTGCGGGGCGGCATCGCTGGCCTCCTGGTCGGACGAGGTTCCGGCCAGCGGCAGCACGATGGTGAACGTCGAGCCCTTGCCCAGCTGGCTCCACACCCGCACCTCTCCGCCGTGGGTGGCGATGATGTGCTTGACGATGCTCAGGCCCAGGCCCGTTCCTCCGGTGATCCGCGACCGGGCCGGATCGACGCGGTAGAAGCGTTCGAAGACCCGCTCGGTGTCCTGCGCGGACATGCCGATGCCCTGATCGGCCACGGAGATCTCGACGCGTTCGTCGACGAGTTCGACTCCGATCCCGACGCGAGTGCCGTCGGGTGAGTAGTTGATGGCGTTGTCGATGAGATTGCGGACGGCGTTGACGAGCAGTTCGTAGTTGCCCTCGATGAGCAGATCCGCCGGTGGCGAGATCTCGATGTGGATGTTCTTGCCCTCGGCCCCTGTCCGGGCGCGGTCGGCGGCGTCGTCGACCACCTCGGCGGCGGAGATCTTCTCCGTGGTCGCCGGCGCCGCATGGTCCTGGACGCGGGAGAGGTCGATGATCTCCTGGACCAGCTGGGTCAGGCGCTTCGACTCCCGCTGCATGCGCCCACCGAAGCGCTCGACCGCGGCCGGGTCGTCGGCGAAGTCCGTGACCGCCTCGGCGAGGAGGGCCATCGCCCCGATCGGGGTCTTGAGTTCGTGGGAGACATTGGCCACGAAGTCACGACGGACGGCGTCGACGCGCACCGATTCGGTCTGGTCGTCGCAGAGGACGAGGACGAAGGAGGTGCCCAGGGGAGCGACACGGGCGTGGAGGTAGCGCAGCACCGATTCGGAGTTCTCCCGCGTCTGCTCGAGGTCGATCTCCTCGATGAGACCGCGGGCCCGGACTCGGCCGACGACGCGCAGCATCTCGGCAGAGGCGAGCGAATGACCTCTGACCAGGCCGAAGGTATAGGCGGCTGGGGAGGCTTTGACGACATCGTCGCCGGCGTCGATGACGATCGCGGCTGAGGGCAGGACGGCGAGCACCTCGGCGATGCCTTCGGGCAGGTCGTCTTCGGAGTGCAGATCGGCAGCATCACGGGAGCGTTCGCTGAATCGGAACGCCAGAATGCCCGCTATGCCCAGTCCCAGGCCGACGACGCCGGTCAGGACCGCCACTACCAAGAGATCCACGACCACAAGCTTAGGCGCACTCGGGCGTCTCGGTGCACCGAGTTCACCTTCGCAGACCCCATTTGCCGAGGAATTCACCTTCCCGACAATCGACGTTCACCCGCGCCTGCGACGCTGAGATCTGTGTGCCTGCGCTCCCCGCTCGCACCCACCGGCCGCTTACGGCCGTGGTCGGCTGATGATCGGATGCGCACACCCAGCGACGTCACGATGCCGCCGACGTCCCGATGCGAACCGCCCCCGCACGCCTGAGAGTTAGGAACCGCCGTCAATGCGCGAAGTCTTCAGAAACGAACTGGACGATCTGGCCACCCAGCTGGTCGGCATGTCCACCAAGGCCCTCGACGCGATTCGCCTGGCGAATCAGGCTCTGCACAGCAACGACCTCGAGCTGGCCGAGCAGGTCATCGAGGCCGACGTCGTCATCGACAACATGCAGTTCACCCTCGATCAGCAGGCCGCGGAGATGCTCGCGCTGCAGGCGCCCGTCGCCGCCGATCTGCGTGCCATCATCGGGTCCCTGCGGATGTCGGCCTCACTCGAGCGCATGGGCGACCTCGCCCGCCACATCGCCCAGCAGGTGCGCATCCGCTATCCGGAATCGGCGATCCCCGAGACCTTCGAATCGACGTTCGCCCGCATGGGTGAGTCCGGCGAGAAGATCGCCGAGGCCACGCAGAGCCTGCTGTCGAACCCCGGCCTGTCCGCGGTGCCCACGATCAATGCGATCGACGAGGAGCTCGATGAGCTGCATCTGAGCGTCTTCGCCAAACTCGCCGAGGTGCCCGCCGGCAGCCTCGCTCCCCGACACATCGCTGACGTCACCCTGCTCTCACGCTACTACGAGCGCTTCGGCGACCACGCGGTGTCGGTGTCTCAGAAGGTCGAGTACCTGCTCACCGGCAGTTGGGAGCCGGATCTGTCGAAGAAGTGACCGACTCGTCGATGACGGCCCTGTCGGCCCTGCGGCCGCGGCCGGGCAGGCTGCGGGCAAGAGTGGTCATCACCCCGGTCGTCACGGCCACACCGAGGACGAGCAGCGTCCCGCCGATGATCTCTGCGCCGGTGGGCCGCTCGCCGAGGAACACCCATGCCGACAGCACCCCGACGACGGGCACGAGCAGGGAGAACGGAGCGACCTGGGCGGCCGGGAAGCGGGCCAGCAGCGAATTCCAGATGACGTAGCCCACGAGCGAGGCCAGACCGGCGGTGTAGACGACCGAGGCGGCAACACCCCACGTCGGGTGCATGAGCGCCTCGGCCACCTCGGCGGGCCCGTCGATGAGCGTCGACAGCGCCACCAGAGGGATCGGGGCCACGGCCGCCGACCACACGGTCATCTGGACGCCGTTGATGCCCTCGCCCACGCCGCGGGCGATGACGTTGCCGACCGCCCACGACAGGGCTGCGGCGAGCGCGATGAGGAAGGCCGCGACCGGCACCGCCGCCTGCAGGCTCAGCCCGATGACGGCGAGTCCGGACACTCCGATGACGATGCCCAGCACCTGCCGGCGGCGCGGAACCTCGCGGAGGGCGAGGGCGGCGACGATGACGGTGAAGGCAGCCTGGATCTGGATGACGATCGAGGCCAGCCCGGCCGGCAGCCCGAGGGACATGGCTGTGTAGAGCAGCGCGAACTGTCCGGCGGTCATGAACACCCCGATGAGCAGGATACGACCGAAGCTGCCGCGGGGGAAGCGAACGAAGACGATGGCGGGGATGACGACGAAGGTGAAGCGTGCAGCGGCGAGCAGCATCGGCGGCCAATCGCGCAGACCGATGTCGATGAAGACGAAGTTGACGCCCCAGAGAACGACGACGAGCAGGGCGAGCATGATGTGAACCGGGCGCATGGTCCCAGGATCTCAGCTCGATGATCAAAATTCCATTGAAAGTCATTCTAAGATTTCGTTAGGATTATTTGATGATCGATACTGTCGCCCTGCGCACCCTCGTCGCCCTCGACTCGTTCGGCTCGGTGACCGCGACGGCGGACTCCCTCGGGTACACGCCGGCGGCGGTGAGCCACCAGCTGCAGAAGCTCTCGCGCCAACTCGGATCGCCGGTGACCGAGCGCACCGGCCGCGGGATCGCGCTGACGCCGATGGGCCGCGAGCTGAGCAGGCGCGGCGCCTCGGTCCTCCAGGACCTCGAAAGCCTCGAGTCGGAGGCCCGGGCCAGCTCGGGACAGCCGCGCGGGCGCATCACCGTCGGCGGGTTCTCCACCGGCATCCGCGGCCTCCTCGTGCCGTCTCTGCCGCCGCTGCGGGCCGCCGCCCCCGAGCTGACGGTGACGAACATCGAAGAGGAGCCCGAAGAGCTCATCGAAATGGTCACCGCCGGCAGGATCGATGCCTCGCTGATCTTCGACTGGAACAACTCGTCGCTGTCGCTGCCGCCGACGCTCGCCTCCGCGCTCATCACCGTCGACCGGGCCGACATCATTATGCACCGCGATCACCATCTGGCCACCCGCGCCGAGGTGGGACGGCCCGACCTCGTCGGTCAGGTGTTCGTCTCGGCCCCGCGCAACGCCGTGTGCCATCGCTGGCTGACCGCCCTGTTCGAGGACCTGCACAGTCAGCCGCGCATCGAGTACTGGGCACTGGAGTACGACACCCAGGTCGAATTCGTCCGCGCTATGGGGGCGCTCGCCCTCGTCCCCCGACTGGGGCGCCCGCATCTGCCCAGCGACGTCACGGTCGTGCCCCTGGACGATCCCGCGATCGCGCGCACGATCCACCTCGTGTGGCGCCAGTCGATGTCCTCGTCGCCGGCGATCGCCCGGCTGCTCGAGCAGATGCAGGCGATCGCCGGCGCCGACGAGACGGCGGCGTAGTCGCACGCCGGCTCCTGGCCCCGAACCGCCGCCGGCCCCACCGCTGAACGGCCGCCAGCGGTCAGCGGCCCTGGTTGGCGACCTGCCCGATCGCGGCCTCGGCGGCTGCGGGGTCGAGGTAGGTGCCGCCGGGCCTGACCGGGGTGAAGTCCTCGGTCAGTTCGTAATGCAGGGGGATGCCGGTCGGGATGTTCAGGCCCGTGATGTCGGCATCGGAGATTCCGTCGAGGTGCTTGACCAACGCGCGCAGCGAATTGCCGTGGGCGGCCACGAGCACGGTCTTTCCGGCGGAGAGTTCGGGGACCAGGACGTCGTACCAGTAGGGCAGGAGGCGGTCGATGACATCGGCCAGGCACTCGGTGCGCGGCAGCGAATCACCGAGGTTGGCGTAGCGGGCCTCACCCGCCTGCGAGAACTCGGAGCTGTCGGCCAGGGCCGGAGGCGGGGTGTCGAAGGACCGGCGCCAGATCATGAACTGCTCTTCGCCGAACTCCTCCCGGATCTCCTTCTTGTTCTTCCCCTGCAGGGCGCCGTAGTGGCGTTCGTTGAGGCGCCAGCTGCGATGGACGTCGAGCCAGGACAGATCGGCGGCCTCCAGCGCGATGTTCGCGGTGAGGATCGCACGCTTGAGCCGGGAGGTGTAGACGACGTCGGGGATGAGCTCCTTCTCGCGCAGGAGTTCGCCGGCACGTGCGCCTTCGGCGCGGCCTTTGTCGGTCAGGGTCACGTCGACCCATCCGGTGAACAGATTCTTCTGGTTCCATTCGCTCTCGCCGTGGCGCAGCAGGATGAGGTTATACGTCATGGCTCCATTTTCGCACGACCCGGTGCGGAAGCGACCCGCGACCGTAACTCTCACTATTCGACATGCTGTCTCGAATGGCAATACACACTCGATCGGTGGTGCGGAACGAGTAGCCTATGTCCATGCCTGACGCACCAGCCCACCGGTCCTCCGGGAACACCACCGCGGCGCCGACCGCCGACCGCAGTTCGATCATCGCCGTCACGGCCCTGCCGGTCCTCGTCGTCATCGCCGGCGTGCTCGGGTTCCTCCTGCCCGATGCCTTCAACCCGCTGGCACCGTCGATCACCTGGTCGCTGGGCGTCGTCATGTTCTTCATGGGGCTGACGCTGACGCTGCCGGACTTCACCCGCATCGCCAAGCGCCCCTGGATCGCCGTCCTCGGCGTCGTCACCCAGTTCGTGGCGATGCCGCTGCTCGGCCTCCTCGTCGTCACGGTCTACGGACTGCCGGCGGAGATCGCCGTCGGCGTCATCCTCGTCGGCTGCGCCCCCGGCGGCACGGCCTCGAACGTGGTCACCTATCTGGCCAAGGGCGATACGGCGCTGTCCGTGTCGGTCACGACCCTGTCGACTCTGCTCGCCCCGATACTGACCCCGCTGCTGACCCTGTGGCTGGCCGGTTCGTACATGGATGTGCCGTTCTGGTCGATGTTCGTCACGATCTGCCAGACCGTGCTCGGGCCCGTCATCGTCGGCGTCATCATCCGCGTCGTCGCCTCGAACCTCGTCGACCGGATCTCCCCGGTGCTGCCGTGGCTGGCCTCGATCGCCATCGCCTATATCGTCGCCATCGTCGTGGCCGGTTCGGCCGAGTCGATCGCCACGGCCGGTGTGCTCGTGCTGCTGGCCGTCGTCACGCACAATGTGCTCGGACTGGGCGTCGGCTATGGTGTGGCCGCAGCCTGCCGGCTCGACACGCCGACGCGTCGGGCGCTGTCCTTCGAGGTCGGCCTCCAGAACTCCGGGCTCGCCTCGACCCTGGCGACCACGTACTTCTCGCCGCTGGCGGCCCTGCCCGGAGCGGTCTTCAGTGTGTGGCACAACGTCTCCGGCGCCCTTCTGGCGTCGGTCTTCGCCCGCCGCCCCTACGGCAAGCCGCCGGTCGACGGGTCCCTCGGCGAGTCCGAGCCTGCGGCTGCCGTGAGTGAGAACCTCGGCCGATGAGCGATGAGGCGCAGGCGGGCGCGGCGGCGACGGGAGGCAGTCGAGACGAAGCATCCCCGGCCGGTCCGACCCCGGCCGGAAAGGCCCCGGTCGGACCGGCCAGAGGGTTCGACGGGTTCGCTCCCGAGACCCTGGAGACGGCGGGGCGGAGATTCGTCGTCCGGCGGGCCACCGAGTCGGATGTGCCCGCTCTCGTCGAGCTGCTGCGCGATGATGTGCTCGGCACCGCCCGCGAGGGCGGCGACGGCGCCGATGATGCGGCCGCCTATGGACGCGCCTTCGCCCTCATCGCGGCCGATCCCAATCAGCTGCTCGTCGCCGTTGAGGAGGGCGCGAGCGTTGTCGGCACCCTGCAGCTGAGCCTCATTCCCAGCCTGTCCCGTCGGGGCACTCTGCGGCTGCAGATCGAGGCGGTGCGGATCGGTGCCGCCGCGCAGGGGCTCGGCCTCGGCACGGCGGTCTTCGAGTGGGCGCATGACTGCGGTCGCCGCTTCGGCGCGGGCCTCGCCCAGCTGACCACCGACAGGTCACGCACCGATGCGCAGCGCTTCTACTCTCGCCTCGGATACGAGGCCAGCCACGAAGGGCTCAAGCTGCCGCTGAAGTGAGTCGGCCCCTGCCGCCCGAGCGGGCTCGGCCTCACATCCATTTGACCCCGTCGACCTCGAATTCGCGGATCCGGTGGGCGATCATCTCGGTCAGCAGCTCGGTCGGAATGTCGCGGTCGTAGGGCAGCTTGATCGTTCCCTTCCCGGTCTCGAAATCGCCCAGCCGGTGGGCGAACGCGTCCTTCGTGCTCGGGGTGAAGGCGAAGTTCGCGTGCTTCGAGTAACCGGCGAACATGAAGAGGATCGCGCCGAGGGAATACGCGGGATTGCCCCATTTGAGGCTCTCAGCGGCAGTCGGCGCCTCGGCCCGGCAGAGCTCGCGCAGCCGGGTGAGGAAGTCCCGGCGGCGTCGGTCGGAGAACGACGCGATGTATTCGTCGACGTTCTCCGGTCGGGCCCCGTCCTCCGTCATCGCTGCCCTGATTCGCCGCCGGCCCGGGCTCGGGACTCTGACTCGGACGCGGACTCGGCTTCCGCCTCGGGTCCGGCGGCGAGGAATTCGTTGTCCTCACCGCTGAGCACCTGTTCGAAGGCCGCGAGGTTGCGCGTCGACTCCCCGCGGCTGACCCGCCAGGCCCATTCCTTCTTCATCCCGGTGAGGAATCCGATGAGGAGGAGTTCGTTGAACGAGGAGTCGGCAGCGTCGAGCATCGCCCCGAGCAGCGCATCGAGTTCGTCGAGGAGATGCTCCCGGGGCACGCTCGTGCGCAGGTAGACATCGCCGAGGCTGTCGATCGCGAAGGTCACAGGGCCGGGTTTGAGATTCTTCTGCAGCAGCCACCGGTTGAATTCGGCCGAGTTCTCGTCGGGGTGGCGGATGACGAAGGCCTGCAGGTGTGCGGTGCGAGCGAAGACGCTGATGGCGACGTTCGTCTTGAGCTTCTTCTCACCCGGCAGTGTGACAACGATCTCGGAGGCGGCGACCGAGTCGACGGCGACGTCGTTCTCCTCCGCCCAGGCGCGCACGCCGTCGAGGATCTCCTCGGTGTCGGTGCTCATCTGATCAAGCTCCTTCGTTCGACTTCCGTGCTCAGCGTCGACTCTAGTCGGTCAGAACACCCCGAGGGCCTCGCAGCATCCCGCCGGCACGGCGGCGGGCAGGGCGTCGAGGACGGCGGCGACGGTGCGGCCCCAGTCGAAGCGGTCGGCGCGTTCGACGCCGTGGGCTCCCAGCTCGGCACGGAAGTGCTCATCGCTCAGCAGGGTTTCGATCGCCGTCGCCCAGTGGTGGGGGTTGTGGTCGGCGATGAGCAGTCCCGAGTGGCCGTGTTCGACGATTTCGGGCAGTCCTCCCACCGCCGAGGCGATCGCGGGCAGTCCGGAGGCGGCCGCCTCGGCGGCGACGAGCCCGAAGGATTCGCTGCGCGAGGGAACGATGAGCACATCAGCGGCCCGATAGTAATCGACGAGGACGTGGGCGGGAACGGGCGGGCGGACCTCGACGCTGGGCTCGGCGGAGATGGCGGTGGTCAGCTGCCGCAGATAGGACGAGGAGCCGCTGCCGGGCAGCGGGGACGCCGACCGGGCGGTGCCTCCCGCGTCGACGCCGGAGACCGCGCCGAGGAGGATCCCGCGGGTCCGAGAGGCCAGGTGCGGATTGCGCCTGCGCAGATCGGCCAGGGAGTCGACGGCGACGTCGGTTCCTTTGATGAACTGCATCCGACCGACGTAGAGGACGATGGCCTCGTCATCGGGCAGGCCGAGCCGCTGCCTGGCCGCCGACTTCGCGGCGGGCCGGTAGAGGCAGTGGTCGACGCCGGGGCGGGCGATGACGATGGAGTCCTGATCGGCTCGCAGCTCGCTGATCAGATCCCGTCGTTCGGCGGGGGTGGCGGCCACGAGCAGGTCGGCCTCGGCCGCGATCCGCTCCTCGGCCTGCAGCCGTTGGGGACGTTCGTGACTGGTCTCCGAATCGCGGTTCTTCACCGCGCCGATCGTGTGCATGCTCACGGCGAGGGGAGGACGGACGGATTCCCCGGCGATGTCATGGGCGCGCAGACCCGCCTCGGCGGAGATCCAATAGTGGGCCCAGACGAATTCGGCGGCACGGAAGTCCGGATGGTCGATGAGCAGCCGGGCGAGTTCGTCGATGGCGTCGGCGAGTTCGTCCTTCGTCCTGGCGTCGACCGGCAGGTGGTGCAGCGTGATCGATTCGGAGATCTGCAGCCGCTGACCGGTGCCGCCGGTGCCGTCGATCCCGCCGGGGTCGGCGGTGAACACATCGACCCGGTGCCCGGCGGCGGCGAGCGCACGCACGGACTGGTCGACGTAGACGTTCATTCCCCCGGCATCGCCCTGGCCGGGCTGAGCGGCGGGCGAGGTGTGGAGGGACAGGACGGAGATGCGCACGGGGACAGTCTAGCCAACCATCAGCCGAAGAATTCGCCCAGGATCCCACGCACTTCCTGACGTCCGCGCCACAGGATCGATCCGGCGGGGAGCACTTCGAGGTCAGAGCCGGGGATGGCCGCGTGGATCGCCTCGGCGACTTCGACCGGATGTGCGGGATCGTCCTCGTGCGTGAGGACGAGGACCTCACCGGCGAAGTCACGCAGATTCTCGGCGGACTCCGAAGTGTCGTCGACGGCGATCTCGAGGGCGAGGCCGAGCCCGTCGGACATGTCCGTGCGCACGAGGTTCTCCGCTTTCGACCTCGTCCAGGACCGCGCAGGCGGCATCTGGGCGACCTCGGCGGGTTCGCGCGAGAGCATGAGGTCGACGATCCCGTCGATGTCCTCGGCGGCGACCAGGCTCCGCAGTCTTTCGAGGTGGGAGCGGTTGGCCTCGGCCACCTCGGCGGAGAAGCTGGTGAAGGAGGCCGGGAGCACGAGCGCGATCCTGTCGAGGTCGGCGGTCACGGGGTGTGCGGTGCTGAGCAGGTGGAGCAGCCCGCCGGCCGACATCGACACGCCGAGGGCGCGGCTGGCCGAGGTGGCTCTCAGGGCCTCGGCGAGGACCTCGGCGATCTGCGGGTAGTTCCATCCGGGTCCGGGTGAGGGACGCCCGCCGTGTCCGGGCAGGTGGAGGAAATGGCGGGTGCCGGTGATTCCGGTGCCGAACGGGCGGGTGTCGCGGATAGCGCCGGCGAAGCCGTGGCCGAACAGGGTGTGCGGGTCGCCGGATCCGAACGTGGCGATGTAGCCGGACTCGGGGCCCGGCAGGTTGAGGTCGGTGCTCATGCGGTGTGCGGCCTCAGCGCTTGCGGTAGCGCGGATCGACGGCTCGGATCTTCGGGCGCACGTCGGTGAGGTAGACGATGCCGGCGACGAGGGCGAGGATGTTGAGGAAGATCATGCGCATGCCCATCGGCGGCAGTGCGAGAAGGGCGAGTGCGAGTCCGATGCCGAGGAGGATGACCCAGAACTTCTTGCTCTGCTTGTCCGCGGCACGGTAGTTCTCGTCCTTGAAGCGGAGGCAGTCGATGAAGGCCCAGAGCTGGACGATGAATGCGGCCACCGTCAGGGCAAGAAAGACGAGACGCTGAAAGCCCGCGATGTATTCCATTCTCTCACCCTAGCAATGACTGCCGCCCCAAGCAGTCCCGGGAGACGGATCCTGGGCAATTGCCCACGCCCGGCTCATGACATTCTCAGAGGCCGTGCGTGCGACCTCAGGTCGCTCGGCAGGCGTGCCCTCAATGGTCCCGTCAGAGCACCTCACCCCTCACAGCATCCCAGTCGTGCGGATGATCGCGCACACGGCCATGCCGATCATCACGGCCAGCAGCATCGGCACGCGCAGGATCGAGGCCAGCACTCCGGCGCCGACGCCGATGAGGCGGGCCGGATCGGCGATGTCCTTGCCGTCGAAGACCGCGGTCGTCGCGCACACGGCACCGATGAGCACGACGGTGGCCCGGTCCATCCACATCGTCACCCGTTCGGTCGAGTCCGCCGAGGTGGACTGATCGTTCGGGTTCGCCGAGGTGGACGGACTCGCCGAGGCAGCTGGGTTCGCCGAGGCGACCGAACCGACCTGACCGGCTCGCGACCGTCGCCCCTTCGTGGCGATGGCCGCTCCGAGCTTCACCCCGGCGAAGCGCATGAGATAGGTTCCGATGCTCAGCGCGGCCAGGGCGATGAGGAAGCTTCCTGCGCTCATGCCCGTCCCTCCTCGTCCCCTGTCGGGGCCTCAATCGCCGTGCCCGCCCATTCGTCGTCGGCAGGATTCCGGCCCTCGTCCGCAGCCCCGCCTCGGCGACGGCCCAGCAGACCGCCTCGGCGACTGCCAGGCAGACCGCCTCGGCGACGGCCGAGCAGCCAGCGCACCGCCCATCCGGCGGCGACGAGGACGAACACGGACAATGAGGTCACCGCGCCCAGCCCCAAGGGCAGCAGCGGTGTGAGCGCCACGGCGATGAGGATGCCGGCCACCGTCAGCGACAGCGTGGCGCGGTTCTTCAGATCCCCGCGGATGAGGCAGAAGAGGATGATCGGGAAGGCCGCATCGAGACCGAGCAGATCGGCGTCGATGACATTGCCCAGCCACTGACCGACCATGGCGCCGCTGGGCCACATGAGGGCGATCGCAGCGCCCATGAGCAGGAAGGCGTGCCATCTGGCACGGTCGTTGCGTCCGGTGCGTGAGATCGCGGTGGATTCGTCGTTGATCCAGTGGGAGGCGATGAGCGCGCGCCAGTCCTGGGGGAAGAAGGGACCGACGGCGATGCCGAAGGCGAAGTTGCGGGAATTGACGAGCAGCCCGGCCAGAACGGCGAGGATGGGCGCGCCACCGGCGGCGATGACGCCGACGAAGGTGAATTCGGCAGCGCCGCCGAGGGCGAACATCGCCAGCAGCAGGGTCTGCCACCAGGCGAAACCCGAAACGGCGGAGATCGCCCCATAGGACAGCGCGACCGCGATGATCGTGATGGTCACGATGGCCACGGCACGATAGGTCGAGCCCGGGAGCACCCTCTCACCCGTGCGAAATAATGAACCCATGTTCCATACAGTGCACTCTGCAGAAACGTTCGTCAACTCGAACATATTAGCCGGTATAGTGAACACATGGTTTCTCGACGTGACGACGATCCGCAGGATGACTCCCCTCCAGGCCCGCCGGAAGAGCCCAGCGCCGTGCTCTCACCCAGCCAGCAGATCGCGGCAGCGCTGAAGCGCGAACGGCTGCGGGCCGGACTGTCCCTGTCCGAGGTCGCCCGGCGTGCGGGGATCGGGAAGTCGACGATGTCCGGGCTCGAGACCGGAACCGGCAATCCGAGCCTGGAGACGATGTGGGCGCTGGCCGCCGCCCTCGACATCCCGCTGGCTCGGCTGCTCGACCCTCCCCCGCACGAGGTGGCGCTGCAGCACGTCGGCGACATGCCGAGCCTGCCGTCGACGACCGCGAACTATGTCGCCACGCTGCTCGCGCCCTCGCCGACGAACGCCAGGCGCGATGTCTACTTCATTCAGGCCGAGCCGGGTGAGACGAAGCGATCCCAGCCGCATCCGCAGGGCACCATCGAGCACGTCATCCTCGGTCGCGGAGCCGCACGCATCGAGGTGCTCGGACAGTCCTATGAGCTCGGCGTCGGCGACTACCTCACGCACCCGGGCGATCAGCCGCACCATTTCACGGCCCTCGCACCCGGCACGAACGCCGTGTTCGTCGTCGAGAGCAGCTGATCGGGCAGCCGGACCGGGCAGACGGGCTGCCGGCCTGGGCAGGCGGGCGGCCGGACCGGGCAAACGGGCTGCCGGCCCGGCGGCCGACCCCGTCAGACCGGCGGCGCCTATTCGGCGATCGGGCCTTCGTCGGCGTCCTCGGCGTCGGCGGCCAGGGGCGGCAGTCGCGATTGGGCTTCGTCCCGCGTCAGTCCCGCGGCCTGGAGCAGGTCGACGGCGACGGTCCGCAGGAGCAGGACGAGGGATTCGTCGTGGATGTCCCAGTCGGGCTTCGCCCGCGGATCGAGAGTTCCCGCGGCTTCGGACAGGGCCGCCTCGGCGAGGGATCGGTCGGTTCCGCGACGCAGGGCGATCTCGAGCTTCTTGGCACCGTCGGCCAGCGATCCGACGTAATCGGCGATGACCGGCTTCTCGACACCGAGTTCGGTCATGCCCACGACCCTGCGGGCGATCACCCGCATGGTCCGCATCGCCCGGTCTGAGAAGGTGTGGGCCCGGGAGAGTCGGGTCACCTCGGCGGCGTGGCGGCGGGCCCGAGCATTGATCTTCGCCGCCTCGCGGGAGATCCGCAGCGACGAACCCCACGAATCGATGATGTCCTGGGTCTCGCGGGCGCGTTCGAGGGCGCGGTTCGCCATCGTCGAGTCCGCATCGCTGAGCGCCCGCTTCATCATCTTGAACACGTCGTTGATCTCTTCGAGCATGTCCGCGGCCAGGCGTCTGGGCACCTTCCGGGCATCGCGCGGGATGAGGAAGGCCAACAGGATCGCGCACATCGATCCGGTCAGGGCGTCGAGCGTGCGTGGGAACGGCATGGTTGTGGAGGTGGCCGGGACCACGACGACGTAGACGGATTGGACGGCGATCTGGGTGATGAAGATGCCGCCGGAGTTGATGATGGTGCCGATGCACAGGCCGATGATCAGGGTCAGGGCGAGCTGCCAGATGCCGGTGCCGTACAAGTTGACGAGGGCCTCGCCCACGAGCACCCCGAAGGTGGCTCCGAAGCCGATCTCGAGTGCTCTTCGCAGGCGACGGTCGGCGACCGGGCCGATCCCGACCGCCGAGGCGACCGCGGCGAGGAACGGATAGGGGTGGCCGAGCACATAGACGCAGAAGGCATAGGCGGCGGTGGCGGCGATCGGGATCTGGATCAGCTGGCCGGAGTTCACCCATACGCGCTTGAGTCCCAGACGCAGGCGGTGGGAGGCGACATTGACCGCCCGCCGAGGCAGCTGGCTGACCCGAGTCTTCGCCATCAGTCCCCTCTGCCTCTCGCCGGTGCTGTACTCAGAATACCGGAAATGTGGCATGCTAAAGTCTGTGCGCTGAGGAGGCTATTGAATGACGACGAATCTCACCCGAAACGAAGCGCAGAGTCGCTCTCAGCTGCTCGAGGTCGAGTCCTACTCAGTCCATATCGACATCAGCAACGCCGAGACCGATGACGAGACCTATCTCTCCCGCACAGTCGTCGAATTCACTGCCGGTTCGACCGGTTCGACGTTCATCGACCTGATCGCCGCCTCCGTTTCCTTCGTCGAGATCAATGGTCAGACCCTCTCCCCCGCCGAGGTGTTCGATGGTGCTCGTGTCACCTTTCCGGTTCGCGCCGGCCGGAATGCGCTGACGATCGAAGCGCAGGCCCGCTATTCCACCTCGGGTGAGGGACTGCACCGCTTCACCGACCCCGCGGACGGCAAGGTCTACCTCTATACGCAGTACGAACCCACCGATGCCCGACGCGTGTTCGCGAACTTCGACCAGCCCGACCTCAAAGCCGAGTTCAGCTTCTCCGTCACTGCTCCGGCGCATTTCCAGGTGCTGTCGAACCGGCCGGAGGCGGACTCCGGGCCGGCCGAACCGCATCGGGCCGAGGCGGATACGGATGCGGTCGGCGACGTCGTCACCCACCGGTTCCTGCCCACGCTCAGGCAGTCGAGCTACATCACGTGCATCACCGCCGGACCCTATGAGGGGGCGAGGGATGAGTGGACGGACCCGAACACCGGGCAGACCGTGCAGTTGGGCGCATGGACGCGAGCCAGCCTGGTCGACCACCTCGATGCCTCCGACATCTTCTCCATCACGAAGGCCGGCCTCGAATTCTTCACCGCCGAATTCGACTACCCCTACCCCTGGGGCAAGTACGATCAGATCTTCGTTCCAGAGTACAACCTCGGCGCGATGGAGAACCCGGGGCTGGTGACCTTCACGGACTCCCTGATCTTCCGCGACAAGGTCACGGATGCGAACTACGAGTCACGCGCGAACGTCATCCTCCACGAGATGGCGCACATGTGGTTCGGAGACCTGGTGACGATGAAGTGGTGGGACGATCTGTGGCTCAAGGAGTCCTTCGCCGACTACATGGGCGGGCTGGCCCTGGCCGAGGCGACCCGGTTCACGAACGGCTGGGTGACCTTCGCGCTGCGGCGGAAGGCCTGGGCGTACACCCAGGATCTGTATCCGACGACGCACCCGATCGTGGCTGACATCCCCGATGTCGAGGCCGCGAAGCTCAACTTCGACGGCATCACCTATGCCAAGGGTGCGTCCGTGCTCAAACAGCTCGTGTCCTTCGTCGGCAGAGAGGCCTTCTTCGCCGGGTCCCGGCTGTACTTCAAACGCTTCGAGTACCGCAATACCGAGCTCGCCGACTTCCTCGACTGCCTCGCCGAGGCGGCTCCTGACCGGGATATCGCGCACTGGGCCGGTGCCTGGCTGGGCACATCCGGGGTGTCCGAGCTGTCGCTGGAACTGACCACCTCCGATGCCTCGGCCACCGACCCGGCCCAGGGCGCGGGAAGCGGGGTCCGCATCGCCTCGAGCACGGGAGCCAGGCTGCGAGCGACCGCCGATGCCGGTGACGGGCAGGGGGTTGCCGCCGTCGGCATGGCCAGCGGGGCCGACGCCGCGGGCGGGGCCGGCACCGGGGGCGGAGCCGAGGCTCGGGCTCCGCGCCGACGGACCGGAGCGGAGAAGATCACGGCCGCGACCATCACCCAGGCCGATTCGGCGAGAGGTGCGGCTCTGCTGCGGCCCCACACGATCGAGATCGCCACTCTCGGCCGCTCGGGTCGTGCGATCGTTCCGCTGGACACGTTCCGCTGCGAGTTCTCCACCGCATCCGCCGAGGTCGAACAGCTCATCGGGCGCAGCGCCGGTGTGATCACCCTGCTCAACTACAACGACTTGGACTACGCTCGGGTGCGTCTCGACCCGGCATCGACGGAGACGGCGATCACCTCGGTGTCGCGGATCATCGATCCTCTGTCGCGGGCGCTCGTGTGGTCGGCCCTGGACAATGCCGTTCGGGACGGACTCCTGCCCGTGCAGAAGTACCTCACGGCCTATGCGCGCAGCCTCGGCAAGGAAAGCCATGCGGGAATCATGGCTGGTCTCAGTCAGACGGCCCTGACCTGCATCGATCAGTGGGTCGCCGACCGCAATTTCGATACCGCGATCGGCGGACTGCTCGGGGCCGCTCTCGATGCCCTGGCCGCGGCGAAGTCCGGTTCGGACGCTCAGCTGCATCTGGCCAATCTCGTGCTCGCGCTGACCTCGCGGACGGCGCGCTGTTCGGCCGGCGGCTCGGCGGTGGCTCTGGGACGCAGCTTCGCCAGTCAGGTGCTGGCCGTGCCCGTCGGTGAGGAGATCGACCGCATGTACCCCGGAGCCCCCGCCGAGGCTGCGGACGACGGAGGCGGGGCCGAGCATTCGGCCGGGGCGCTGCCCTTCCGCGGTCTCATCAACGACCACACGCTGAGGTGGAATGCGCTCACAGCGCTCGTGTGTCTTGGTTGGGCGGATCAGACGGACATCGCCAGAGAGACTCAGTCGGACCCCAGCTCCTCGGGGCGGCTCCGCGCCGAGACGGCCAGTGCCGCTCTGCCCCTGCCCATCGTCAAGATCCGCGCGTGGGAGGTCATCCGCGAGGCGGGTTCGCTGAGCAACGATGTCCTCTCGGCCGTCATCTCGGGGTTCATCGCCTCGAGCGCGCTGCCTCTCATCGAGGACTACGTCGACGAATACTTCGCTGGCCTGCTCGGCTTCTGGACCGACAATTCGATCGAGATCGCCCGCCGGCTGGTGCTCGGACTCTATCCGCGCTGGTCGGTCGACGAGGAGGCCGTGGTCGAGAAGACCGATGCCTGGTTGGCCGCCCACGACGATGCGCCTGCGGCTCTGCGCCGTCTGATCATCGAACGACGCGACGACCTGGCCCGCGCCATCTTCCTCAAATCAACGCAGAGCTCGCGTCACTGAGTCGACGGTGAGTGCCTGCACCCGAGCGCGGAGGGCACTCCTCTCCCCCACTGGTCCGAGGACGTTGCCCCGCCCCTGAACTGACAAGCAGAAGGCCGGTGCCCGCTGACGGGGCACCGGCCTTCTGATTTGCGCTACATCCGCCGCCGACAGGTCTGCCAACGCACTTTGCGACTGATCAGCCAATAGACCTGTTGGCTGACCAGTCGATTCGCCTGCCGACGGGTCAGAGGATCCGGCGGGCTCCGGAGAACTCGTTGCCCGTGTCCCACTTCTTCCAGTCGGTGACGTAGACGTCCTTCGAGGCATTCGGCGAGTGGATCATCTTGCCGTCGCCGACGTACATGCCGACGTGATGGACGGTCCCCGACGAAGTGGAGAAGAAGAGCAGGTCACCGGCCTTGAGGTCCGACGAGGACACGGCCTTGCCGGCCTTCGCCTGGTCCCCCGAGTCGCGTGGAAGGTCGATGCCATGGGCGCGGTAGATGCTGTAGGTGAACCCGGAGCAGTCGAATCCGTAGGCGGAGACGCCGGCCCACAGGTAGCGCAGGCCGTCGAACTGCTTCGCGGTCTTCACGAGGTCCTTGCCGCTGGGCTTCTCGGGCTTCTCTCCGACGTCGTAGACATCAACGTCATCGGCGTCGATCCAGGCCGCTCCACCACCGGGGAGGGCGACGCGGACATCGTCGACGTCCTGGGCGATGAGCGGCAGGTCGACGTTGAAGCTGACGTCGGCACCGGCGTCCTTGGTGAACTCGATGCCCTCGAGGTCGCTCTTCGGTGTCGTCACGACGGCACGCGGCTGCTCCTCGCGAAGCTTGGTGAACCGATCGTTCTCGACCAGCTGCTTCGTCGGCAGCCAGCCCGGGTAGCCCTTCTCGTTCTTCGGCGTCTTCTGGTCCTTGACGCTGACTTCGGCCCAGTCGCCCTTGATGTCGAGGACGGTGACTTCCGAACCGTAGACCGCCTGCGTCTCGGTCTTGCCGGTCAAGCCCCGTCGCACATCGGTGCTCTTGAGGTTCTTGTTCCATTTGTCGAGGTCGACAGGATGGCCGAGGGCGGGCTTGTCCACCTTGCGGGGAGCGTCGCGGTCGGCCCAGAGAGTTGCCACCGTGACATCGACGTAGGCGGTCTCACCCTTTTCGATCTTTCCGTCACTGATCCGTTCGAGTTCCTGACCCGGAACGACATCAGCCGTGATGTCCGCTGACTTCGCAGCGTCGGTCGAGGACAGATTGCTCGACAGTGCGGGAGCACCGGCGCCGAATACCAGTCCGACCCCAAGTGCTGCCGAAACAGCAATTTTGGTACGCATTATTTCTCTTTCGGTCTGCGGGCGGCGGGCCCGCGTGGGGGAAGTCTCCGAAGGTGCGCGTGCGCGTTCGGCGTGCTTGATTCGCCACTGTGACGAGCGCCCCTTGCGGGTCGTTCTCGCCGATGCCGAGTCAATGCACGGTGCCAATCCTACTGACGACCCTGGGGCCGTCACCAATCATGACACTGTGACAGAATAACGTGCTCTGCCGCTGGTTTGAAGTCCACTTGCTCCAATCGATGCTGAGCTGAGACCTCAGACGGGGCGCAGAGCCGTGGCTGAGCGCCGGATTCCGCGTCGGTACGGGCGCGCCGGTCGTCGCGGTCTACGCATCGGGTCCGGCCGACCCGGCCCTGGGGTCGGGCCCGGCCGATCCGTCTCCAGTGTCGGACCCGGTCAGCCCGGTCTACGCGTCGGCGCCCACTGATTCGGCCGCCGCATCCGCCCCGAGAAGTTCCTCGGCGAGGAGGTCGATCGTCTGCACACGGCCGGGATCCTCACGCGGGTCCTCACCGTCCATCGCCCCGGCGATCGGTTGGATCATGATCTCGTCGACGTCGAACCGAGCTGCGAGCTCCTCGAGCTGCGCGGCAGCGGACTTCGGATCGCCGATGATCCAGTTCTTCGACAACTCCTCACCGACCATGCGCTCATTGTCGTTCATCACCGAGCGCACGTCATCGCCGGCAAGATGGAGCTTCTCCATCGGTCCGCCGGTGCGCAGACGCGACATCTGCAGCAGGAAGGGCTCCGATCGCAGCTGAGCCTCTTCGGCGGTCGGTGCGACGACGACGTTGGCCGTGACGAAGGTCTGCGGCTGGTCGCCATAGGCACCCGGGGTGAAGTTGTCACGATAGATCTTCATGCCCGTGGTCGCTCCGGAGGCGAAGTGATTGGCGAAGACATAGGGCATGCCGAGTTCGGCGGCCAGTCGTGCCGAGTAGCCGGAGGACCCGAGGAGCCAGGGCAGGGGCTGGGTTCCCGGCACCGCGGCCGGCGTCGCTTTCAGCACATGCTCGCGTCCGCCGTGCAGGGGAATGCGCAGCCCTTCCGGAGTCATCAGGCTGAGAGTGTCGATCACATGCTGTGGGAACTGTTCCACAGGGTCGATCGCTCGACCGTCCCGATCGACCATCCGACCTTCGCCGAGGTGCCCGCGCATCGCCGCCGAGGTGATCGGGTCCGTTCCGGGCGCGCGTCCGATTCCCAGATCGATGCGATCACCGTAGACCGCGGCGAGCAGGGCGAAGAGCTCGGCGACCGCCAGAGGCGCATGATTGGGAAGCATGACCCCACCGGAACCGAGTCGGATGCGTTCGGTCCCCTGGCCGAGGTGCATGAGTTCGGGACCCGGCATCGTCGAGGCGATCGAGGGCATGTTGTGGTGCTCCGCGACCCAGTAACGAGTGAAACCGAGCTTGTCCGCTTTGTCGATGATCTGCTTCGAGGCGGCAAAGGAGTCTGCGGTCGTCTGTCCCGTGCGAACCGGCACGAGGTCAAGGATGGAAAGCTTCATATCGAGGCAACAGCCGGCGTGACAGGTTCATTCCTGACACGCCCGAGCAGGCCCCAGCCGAAGCGGGTCAGGCTCCAGCCGAAGTGTACCGTGTCTCATCCGCAGCGCGCCAGGCCCCAGCCGAAGCGGGTCGCAGCTCAGCCGAAGAGCGTCTCTCCGATCTCGCGAGCGATGAATCGGGCGTGCAGCACCGGTTCCCTGGCTGGGTCGATCGATGCCGGAGGCACCCAGGCCGGTCGACCGTCCGCGAGCATTCGGCAGTACCAGTCGGATCTGTCGATCAAGTGGTGGTGTGCAGAGCAGGCCAACGTGAGGTTGTTGACGTCTGTTCTGCCTCCGTCTGCCCAGGGGACGATGTGGTGCGCCTCGCACCATCCGGGAGGTGTATCGCATCCGGGGAAGGTGCAGCCTTGATCCCGGCTGGCCAGAATCGCCAGCTGCTTCTCGGTCGCCAGTCGACGTTCGGTCGCCAGGGCCATCGTCTTCGTCTTCTCACTCATCAGGTGGAAGAAGACCGAGCCGTTCAGCCCTTCGAGTGCGGCAGTGGTGACCGGGAAGGGCGCTTCGGCCCCGGTGGTCGCCTTTCCCGTCTGCTCGGCGAGGTCCTCGGCCTTGGCGGTCACGACCAGGGCGTACGCCGCTCCGGCTTTGATCCGGTTCATCTCGATGCTGCCGACGAGGCTGGAGAAGCGTTCGTAGATGCGCCTGCGAACGCTCGGCTGCTCGGCCGCCATGGCGACAAGCGAGCCGTCCTCTCGCACCCCCGCTCCCTGTGGGATCTCTCCGTTGTCGCCGACCTGCGGCTGCGAGAAGTCGAGCGAGGGGTCGAGACAGTCGGCGCGGTCCCCACGGAGGACTTCGGAATAGGCGTCTACGACGGCCTGATCGGATTCTTCGGCGGCTTCCGTTCCGCCCCGGCCGACCGCCTGACCGTCGCCGGCCGCCGGATCGTCGTCGGACGCCTGACCGTCGTCGGCCGCGTTATCGGCTGCGGTGTCGACCGCGGTGTCGGCGCTGGCGGCAGCGTCCCGACCGGCTGCGGCGTCACTGCCTGCCGCGGCCTCGGCACTGCCCGCGTCCGACTTGCCGTCGGTCTTGATCCGGGAAGTGAGCAGCCCGTTGAGGACTCCACCGGTCTCTTCGTCGAGCCGCCCTTTGAGGGCCCAGGTCCCGTCCTTCATCTGGCGCAGGTTGACATTGAAGCTCTCCCGGTCCGCCTCTTCTTTCGGTCGCTTCCCATCGGGGTCGATCCAGCCGAGGATTTCGTCGAACAGCACATGGATATCGCGGACGCGCACCTGTGGTGCCTTTTCGACGAGAAGCCTCTCGGCATCGAGCTTTTCGTCCTCGGTGGCCGTCGGCGGCAGGCCCTTCAGACACCGGATGATCGTCGTCGCCTGATTCGACGACAGGGTGCCTTCACGCAGGGCGGCCGCGAGGACGGGGTATTTCGCCTCGATCGAGTCTCCGCTCATGCTGGTCCGCTTGCCCAGGTGCTCGGCCAGCTGCGTCCGGCGGTGGGCCTCCTGAGCGGAGATGTTCAGCCGGTTCTGCACCAGGGCCTTCGTCGTCTTGGCCCCATAGTCGCGGGGCGTTCCGACTCGTTCGAAGACGGAGAGCGTGACGACCGACAGAGATTCCGTGAGTCGGTCCAAGGTCTCGAGTCCGTCGATGACCGTCACGGCATCGTCGGGCCCCATGGGGCGGGTGAAATCGTGGAGATCCCCGAGCAGGACCTGGAGCCTTTCGATGCTCCCGGCGACCTCAGGAGCGATGTGCTGGAGATCCGACCAGCGATATTCGTCGAGCAGCGGATGGGTGTCGGCGGCTGCGGAGCAGCTTTCGTCCACGGCCCGGCGGCGCTCGGCACGGTCGAGTTCTGCTGCGCGTTCGGCTTCCTGTTCCTGCCTCTTCGCTTCCTCGTACCGCGCTTCCCTCTCATCCCACTCGGCGTTGGCGCGTTCGATTTCCGCGCGGCGCTGCGGATTCCTCCTCAGGAATTCCTCGTGTTCGATGGCACGCTGCGCCTCGCGCTCTTCGCTCTTCTTCTGCATCCAGGCCTTCTGCCGCGCTTCGACCACTTCGATGCAGGCCTGGACTTCTGCTGGGGTCTGCGGCGCAGTCAGCCCGCGCGACCACAGCCCTTCCCCGTCTCGGACATCGCTGCCCTGAAGTGCTGAGGGGTTGGCAGAGCTCTCCTCTTCCGAATCATCGTCAATCGGTCCGGCGACGACGCCGTCGAACCGATCGGCCAGGGGGTGCCCCGTCAGATCGAGTCCTGCTCGCTCGAGCAGTTCTCGATAGGTGGGCTCGGCGCTGTTCTGCTTCTCGGAGGAAGCGGGGGTGGGAGTTGGGGCAGGTCTGGAAACGTCCTGCTCGTTGTGCCTGCGGTCGGGGATGAGAGCCATGTTCTCTGTGTCCGTTCATCATCGTTGATGTTCTCGGCTTAG
>DWZN01000140.1 GCA_019117545.1 Candidatus Brevibacterium intestinavium | reverse complement strand
GCATCATTCAAGGGCTGGTCGAAGGTCCTCGGCGTCATCGACATCATCTTCGCGATCGTCATGGCCGTCGTCCTCTTCAGCTCCCCCGGCGCCGCCCTCATGGCGCTGGTGTGGATCATCGGCATCTACACGATCGTCTTCGGCGCCTTCCTCATCATCATGGCGATCATGGCCCGCAAGCAGGCGAGGCGGTTCCTGCGATGACAGGCGAGGCGGCCCCTGCCACGAGTCGGCCACCGGCATCAGCGCGGGGCGGCGGGTCGAGATGACTGAGATCATCGCCTACGACCCACGGCACCGGGCGGCATTGCTCGATCTCGCCCTCCGCGCCTGGGAGCCGGTCTTCCCAGCCCTGAAGAGCGAGGTGCCGGCGTTCGTGTACACGGCGTTCTATCCGAACGGCTGGCGGGAACGGCAGCTCAGCGACCTCGGCGAGGTGCTCGACTCGGAGTCGGAGGGCATCGACGTCGCGGTCGACGACGGCCGCCCTGCCGGATGGGTCTGCACGCGGTTCCACCCCGAGGACCGCATGAGCGAGATCTACGTCCTCGTCGTCGATCCCGACTGTCACAGGCGAGGCATCGGCACCGCCCTCATGGAGCGTTCGCTCGCACGGGCCCGTGAGGCCGGCATGACGATGGTGATGGTCGAGACCGGCGACGACAGCGGTCACGCCGCCGCTCGTTCAGCATACGAGTCCACCGGCTTCGAACGATGGCCCGTTGCCCGCTACTTCAAAGATCTCAGCCGGTGAGCGGGCAGGGCGACCTCCTCACGGCAGGGTGCAGCCAGTGAGCAGGACGCCGAGGTAGGTGGCGATGACCGAGGAGAAGAGGACGGCGAAGGCGGTGAGCACGCTGCTCAGAGCCGCTGCCGGCAGAAGTCCCGGCGACATCTTCACCGGTGCCACGAGCTGTCGGATCCTGTCCGGCCCGGCGATGTTCAACGCGTACTTCCCGCCGAGGTGGTCGCGGGCACCCGCCTCGGCGCCGATCTTCAGCAGGGCCCCGGCGAGCGCGGGGGTTCCGGCGACCTTCCGTGCTCGATCATCCGCGGCGATCTCGAGGTAGAGGGGAATCGAGTCCGCGATCTCGGCGAAGAGCGGGACGAACCGCAGCGGCGACACGACGGTCTCGACGACGGCCATGACGGCGTGATGGCCCTGGACGACATGGGCTCTTTCGTGCTCGAGGACGGCTGTGAGCTCATCGGGCTCGAGCTCGGCGCACAGGTCCTGGGACAGCACCACTCCCCCATACCGGCGGGGCAGGGAGAACGCGAGCAGGCGCTGGCCGGCCACGGTCTTGACGGTTCGTCCGGCCACCTCGGCGTCGGTGGCCTCCTGGCTGAGGAGGCGAGCCGTCTCCGCGTTCTCACGGCGACGGCGCCGGCTGTGCAGTCCGCCGCGCAGGAGGAACCCGAACGAGACGAGCAGGGGCAGGAGCAGGAAGAGGACGACGGGGATGAGCGTTTCGATCTGCGCACCGCCGAAGGGGCTGGCCGCGATGAGGCAGCGCTGGCAGACATCGCCGATGGGCATCGGCAGCACATCGGGCCCCTTGAGCAGCCATGCCGCCATGAGGCTGAGGGCGGAGACCACGGCCCCGGTCAGCAGGGGCAGGGACAGGAGGGCGACCACGGCCAGGCGCGGCACCCGCATGAGCACCGGCGCGGCCGCGCGGATGAGGGCGGGGCCGGCCCAGGCGAGGATGACGGCAAGGGCGGCGATGCACGCGCCGCCGATCAGCAGGCTCATCCGGAGACGTCCTTCTCGTCGAGGTAGTCGCGCAGCAGTCGGAGGTCGTCGGCGTCGATGCCTTCGACGAAGTGGAGGATCGAGGCCGCCCGGTCACCGCCGTTGACCAGAGCCGCCTGCATCGTCGCCGCGGTGTGCTGCTCCCGGCTGACGACCGGGGCGTGGAGGACCGACCGACCGCGGCGCTCACGCCGGACGAGCCCCTTGCGCTCGAGGTTGGTCAGCACGGTGGCGATGGTCGTGTAGGCCGGATCGGTCTCCGAGAGCTCGATGATCTGCCGGACCGTGAGCGGCTCGTGATCCCACAGCAGGCCCATCACCTGCTGCTCGAGAGCGCCGAGGCGGACCGGCGAGGAGTTCGCACTCCGGCCTGGGGCGGGAGTCATGAGCGGACGCTCCTTTCGGACGAGGGGACCGGGCACGCGTACTGGCCCTTGAGCCGGATGATCACGGCCACCACCAGCAGAACGATCGACAGCGCGGCCAGAATGGGCTGCAGCGGGGCGAAATAGGTCAGAGCCCCAGTGTATCCGAGGGCGAGCAGCGCGATCTTGTTGCACACCGGGCAGCCGACGGCGAACCACCCGAGGATTCCGCCCGCCCCGCCGAGGACGCCCGATCGCCTCTCGGCCTCGACGTCGGGGCCGCGCACATAGCTGGCGATGAGCATCCCGATGAGCACCGCCGTCAGGATCCAGACCGGGTAGTCCCACCACACCGGCGGAATGTCCCGGGCGAAGAGGGAATTGGGAATGAGCACCGTTGCCACACCGATGACCACGGCCGATCCGGCGGCGGCAGCGACCGCCACGGCGATGCGCCTGCGGTCCCAGAGCAGCAGCCCCCGGCAGGCGTCTCTGACAGCGTCGACGATCATGGAGTCCCTTCACGCAGATGATGGCGCATTCGAGCCTACTATGAAGATTAGTATACTATGGTCGATAGTAAACAACGAACATCACCATCATCGACCTGCCCGTCTCCCCGATCACTCCACCTCCAGGAGGTCTGTGTGCTCCGCACCGAACGCGGCCCCATGTTCTGGCTCATCCCGATCGCCGTCATCATCCTCGCCACCGTGCTCATCGGCATCGTCATCGTCAACCAGGACGGTTCCGATGCCGATGCCCAGAGCCAGAGCTCGAGTTCCCAGGGTGAGAGCGCCCAGGAGGATACGGACCTGACCTTCGTCGAACACCGCGACGCCGACGAGCACAACGCCATCGGCGACGTCGACGCGCCCGTCGCCCTCGTCATGTACTCGGACTACCAGTGCCCCTACTGCGCGACCTGGAACGAGGACACCCTGCCGGCGATGATGGACTACGTCGACTCCGGTGACCTGCGCATCGAG
>DWZN01000139.1 GCA_019117545.1 Candidatus Brevibacterium intestinavium | reverse complement strand
TCGACTCTCGCTCGGGAGAATCGTCCGCCGAAACCGACGTTCTCATCGTGGGCACCGGTCCTGCTGGTCTCGTCCTCGCTGCACAGCTGGCGGCGTTTCCCGACATCTCCGTGCGGATCGTCGAACGGCGCGAGGGGCCGCTGGAGCTGGGGCACGCCGACGGCATCATGTGTCGGACTGTCGAGACGTTGGAGGCTTTCGGCCTCGCCGACAGGCTCGTTCGCGAGGCCTATCGGATCAGTGAAACTGCCTTCTGGGGTCCAGACGACGGCGATCCAGCTCGGATCGTACGCACCGGCCGGGTGGATGACGTTCCCGAGGGGATGACCGAGTTCCCCCACGTCGTGCTCAATCAGGCTCGCGTGCAGGACTACCTCCTTGAGCATATGGCGAACTCTCCGTCTCGATCGGCACCGGAGTACGGGATCGAGGCCACGGACGTCACTGTCGCCGATTCCGGCAACCATCCCGTCACCGTCACGGTGCGCCGCACCGGTGACGACGCCTCGGAGCCGGTGTCGGTGCGGGCGAAATACGTCGTCGGATGCGACGGCGCGCGAACCACGGTGCGAAGAGCACTCGGCATCGGAATGACCGGTGACGAGATGAACCACGCGTGGGGCGTGATGGACGTTCTCACCGTCACCGACTTCCCCGACGTCCGACGCAAGTCGGTCATCCAATCCGCGTCCGACGGAAGCGCTCTGCTCATTCCCCGAGAAGGCGGTTACCTGATCCGACTCTATGTCGATCTCGGCGAACTCGATCCGTCCGCCCCACGGGCACGGAGCCGTTTCACCATCGATGCCATCGTCGAAACAGCGCAGAGGATATTCCATCCGTACCGGCTGGACGTCAAAGAGATCGCATGGTGGTCCGTCTACGAGGTCGGCCAGAGGATCGCAGAGCGATTCGACGATGTGTCCGCCGGGTAACGGGAGCCCCGCATTCCGCGGGTATTCATCGCCGGCGATGCATCTCACACCCACAGTGCGAAGGCCGGACAGGGGATGAACGTGTCCATCCAGGACGGATTCAACCTCGGCTGGAAACTCGCCGCAGTGCTCCAGGGCCGCAGCCCGGCCCATCTGCTGACGACCTACGATCACGAGCGGCGGGAGGTCGCGCAGTCCCTCATCGACTTCGATCTGAAGTGGTCGGCGGCTATGGCGTCCCGACCGGCCGACAAGGAGGATTCCGCCGATTCCGCCGCGCCCGGGATGAGCTCGAACGAACGACAGCGACTCTACAGCGAGAGCGCGAGATTCACCTCCGGGTTCGCCACCGTCTACCCACCCACATCGATCACCGGCTCTGGTGACCATGAGGATCTCGCTCGGGGATTCCCCGTCGGCGAACGGTTCCACTCGGCGTCGGTGATCAGGCTCGCCGATTCCAAGCCCGTGGAACTCGGGCATCAGGCGCAAGCCGACGGGCGATGGAGGATCTATCTCTTCGCTGACGCCTCCGACCCACGCGGCACTGACTCGGCCGCTTCTCGCCTCTGTGAGTTCCTGGCCGAATCGTCGGACTCGCCGGTCGTCCGTGCCACCCCGGACGAGGCAGACCCGGATTCGATCATCGACGTGCGAGCAGTGTTCCAGGCCGACCCTCGCGATATCGACATCACGCAGATGCCTCCGCTCCTGAGACCTCGCAAGGGCCGGTACGGCCTGATCGACTATGAGAAGGTCTTCTGCACGGGCCGCGGGACGATGCCGGACATCTTCGAACAGCGCCATGTCAATCGCAGGGACGGAGCGATCGTCGTCGTCCGTCCCGACCAGTACGTCGCCGAAGTGCTCCCACTGGATGCCTTCGGCCGACTCGAGAGCTTCTTCGCAGGAATCCTCTGCGACGCCGCCGCCCCGTCACTGGGACGAGGGGCGGTTCAGAACTCAGTCCTCGAACAGTGGGGCGAAACCGGCGGGCAGCTGTGAGCGGAGATCGCCGATCTCGCCTTCGGACACCGCGGCGTCCACTGTCGACAGCACTGCGCCCGCATAGGCTCGCGCGGCGTCGGGGTCGATCCCCTCACCCAGCTGTTCAGCCAGACGACGCAGGAAGTCATCGACATCGTCGGTCAGCGGCGCTTCCGAACCGTGCCGTTGGAGCGGTTCCTGCAATTCGGCGGGCAGCTGCGCGGCAAGGTCCGCCGCTTCCCCACCCTTGAGCTGCTTGCCGAGATTGTCCAGCACTGTTCGGGTCACGACGGCAGCGCTCTCAGCATCGCTGGGACCGCCGACTTCGGTGACGTTCTTGAGAAACTCATCGCTGCGCATGCTCAGGCTCCTTCTTCCGCTTCGAATCAGTGTTCTGCTCGTTCGTCAGTGCCTCGGGCGGCCTCACCGGTGCACGCCTCCGGGGGCGTCGCCTTCGGGTTCCTGAGGCACTGCCTCGACGACATCGTCCTTGCTCTCGAAACGCCGGTCAGGCAGCGCTTCCAGAGCTTGAAGCGTCTTCGCAGTGGCCGAGCGTTCGGTCGCGTAATCGATGAGCTCGGACTTCGATGCGGGAAATTCCAGTCCCTGCAGAGCTTTCTCTGCACGGAGTTCGTCACGTGTGGTCATCGGTGTTCCTCTTCCTTCGTTGATTCGTGTCCTGGTTGACGCGTCGAGCTGTGCGTGGGGCTATGCGTCATCGCCGAAGACATGTCGGCGCTGTTCGGCGAGGAACTCGGCCTCGGCGGGTTCGGGACGGTCCATAGCCGTCATCATCCTGTGCCAGTGCGGGTAGTAGGCGGGCAGCTGCGAAGCCGCTGTGATCCGGTCCCGGGCCTCCGGTGGAAGGGTGAGCTCCACAGCGTCAAGATCCTCGGTGAGATGGTCGAGCTTCCGAGCCGCGATCACCGTGCCGTCCACACCCGGGCGGTCGAGGATCCAGGAGATCACGACCTGCGGAATCGACCATCCCAGCTCATCCGCGATCTGAGCGAACAGTTCGATGAGGTCATAGGCCCGCTTCCAATCCGTGACGTGGGGTTCGGGCCAACCGGTGCCCTGTCGTGTGTCTCCCGGTGTCTGCCGGCCGCGTCTGACCTTCCCGTTGAGGAGTCCCTCGCCCAGCGGGCTCCACCCGAAGGTCGCCACTCCCAGATCGCGGGCGGCCGGGATCATCTCGTATTCGATCTCGCGCGCCTCGGGCGTGTAGTACACCTGCTGGGCGATCGGGCCTTCGAGACCCGCCAGCTGCGCTTCGTAGACCGTCTTCGTCAGCTGCCAGGCGCTGAAGTTCGAGACTCCCCAATATCGGATCGTCCCGGCCCTGATCATCTCGTTGACGGTGGAGATGGTCTCGGTGATCGGTGTCTGCCCGTCCCACTGGTGGATGTAGAGCAGATCGAGGTGATCGGTGCGCAGGCGTCGGAGGCTGTCTTCGACGGCTCGCCTCAAGTGCTGCCTGCTCGCTCCCGAATCATTGGGCCCCTCCCCCACGGGCATCCGAGCCTTGGACGTCAGGACGATGTCATCGCGTCTGCTGCCCATGATCTCGCCGAGGACCTTCTCCGCATCGCCGGCGGAGTAGAGGTTGGCCGTGTCGATGAAGTTCACTCCACGGTCGAGCGCTTCTCGGAATTGGCGTCGAGCGTCGTCCGGCCCAACCCCTGCGATCCGTTCGAACCCGCCACCGGATCCGAATGGGATGGTGCCCAGGGCCAGTCGTGAGACATACAGACCTGATCCGAGTCGGGTGTAGTCCATGGTCAGCTCCTCCTCGCCATATCGTCGGGTGAGCACGAATCCGGACTGTGCACTCACGATCCCAGACGGAACCGGTCGTGACTACCCCTCCCGTGATTCCGCAGAAGGCGCTACAATCCGTTTCTCGCTCTTGTCGATGAGATGGACCCCGACGAGGTCGCCGGTGATGTTGATCATCGTCGCGCCCATTCCGAGGATGACGTCGACTCCGGCGACCAAGGCGACGGTTTCGAGCGGCAGGCCGGCCTGCTGCAGCAGGATCGTCAGACCGATGAGCCCGGCACCGGGAACTCCGGCGGTGCCGATCGAGACGAATGTGGCGGTGAGGACGACCGCGCCGAGTTCGAGCACGGTCATGTCGTGGCCGACGATGTTGGCCGCCAGCACGACCGACGCTCCCAGACGGATGACTGCCCCGTCCATGTTGATGGTCGCGCCCAGGGGGATGACGAACCCTGCGACCTCTTGGAGAATGCCCGCTTTCCTCGTCGCCTCCAGCGACACCGGGATCGTCCCGGAACTGCTCTGCGTGGTGAAGGCCGTGGCCATCGGTGCACCGGCAACGCGGAAGAAACCGCCGACCGGGATCCGATTGATCAGCAGCAGCGGAATGTAGATGAGCAGGATCTGTGCGGCCAGGCCGGCATAGACGACGCCGGTGAGTTTGCCCAGAGCCGCCAGAGCGTCGAGTCCTTGGCTGCCGATATCGCTGGCCACGAGGGCCAAGACACCGAACGGCGCGTATTGGAGTATCCCTGAGAGGATGCGGAACGTCATCTCCTTGGCCGCGAGCACGAGGGCGTACACGAGCTTCCCGAAGCCGGAGATGGTCTCGTCGGACGAGCGGCGCATGCCTGCCAGCGTGAGGCCCATGACCATGGACACGAAGATCAGGGCGAGGATGTTGCCGTCGGCCAGCGCCTTGAAGAAGTTGTCGGGGAATATGCTGACGAGCTGATCGACGAACGAAGGCGCATCGGGTGTCTCTGCGCTCTTCTCGGGCCGGTGGAGCCCCGTCCCCGGGTTGATCAGCAGAGCCAGGGCCAGGCTGATGACGACGGCGGCTATCGTCGTGAGGATGTAGAAGGCGAAGGTCTTGAATGCGACTCTGACGAGGTTTCCGGGTCGCGTGCTGTTGACCGCGTCGATCAGCGTCACCATGATGATCGGGATGACG
>DWZN01000138.1 GCA_019117545.1 Candidatus Brevibacterium intestinavium | reverse complement strand
GCCGACCGCACTGGGACCGACGGTCCCGGGGCCGGGAGCTGACGCCCGAGTCGCAGCGCTCACAGCTCCGAATCCCGGCAGCCTTGGATCCGCGCACCGGAGCGGATCCACCACAGTTCCACCGTCGCTACGAAGGAGACACCGATGACCGAACCGGCCACGCAGCAGGATCAGCCCGACATCAGCACGCTCAGCTACGAGCAGGCGCGCGAAGAGCTCGTCATGACCGTCAAACGTCTCGAGACCGGAAATCTGCCGCTCGAGGAATCGCTGCGCCTGTGGGAGCGCGGCGAGGCACTGGCCGATCGCTGCCAGTCTTGGCTCGACGGAGCCAGAGAGCGCCTCGATAGGGCCCGCGAGGAAACCGCCGACGACAGCGAGTGAACGCAGTCACCGCAGCTGTGCGGTCGGTTCGGCCGGTCGTTTCAGCTGCGCAGCCGCTGTCGGGGCAGCGCAGTCACTTCAGCTGAGCGGCCACCTGATCGGCGAAGGAGTTGATCGTGTCCGGTGACGCCGTCGCAGTGATGACGACGTACACGTCGTCACTGTGCGTGACCCAGTATTCCTTCGCATCGTCGGTGCGATAGACCTGGAAATCGAATCCGCCGACGGTCAGCGTCTCGGCGGCCGCAGCACCTTCGGTCTTCTTCTTCGCCCAGTTCTGGCTCGCCTTGGCCTGTTCGATGCTCACCCACTGGTCCTCGGGTCCGATGAACGACATGTACCACGACACGTATTCGGAGTCATTGAAGCGGTCGAGGCTCGCTTCGTTCGCCGACCAGCCGCGGGGGATCTGCGGGACGATGAGGTCGAAGTCGGCATTGCCTTCGGACTGTTCGGCGATGCCCTGATAGTCGACGACGCGTTCGGAGTCGACCTCGGGCTGAGGCGCGATGAACAGGATCCCCACGACAACCGCCAGGCAGGCGAGGATGGCGATGATCATATTCACCCAGTTCGAGTTCCTCCGCAGGAAGCGCATCTCTTCCCGCGACCCCGGCAGCATCACTCCGGACTCGTCAGCCATGGACTCTCCCTTGGGGGTCGGCGTCGCATCATCGACCGCTCGCGTCCCCGTCTCGTAGGCGGCATTTCGGACATTCACATCGCCATTGTCCTCGTCTCGCGCGCGAAGAGCCAATCACCGTGCCGCCGGTGGTCGAGGACACAACCGGATGCCGCTGTCGCGACCCTCATCACAGGGGTGGCACAATTGGACGCATGAGTGACTCCAAAGAACCTGTTGACGCGAAATCTCACCATGACCGAGGACGAGTCGATGAGGAGGCTCCCCCCGTCGCTGTGACCGACAGCTGGTCACAGCAAGCACAGGTCAGCGGAGATGCGCCCGATCGCAACCTCGCCCTCGAACTGGTCCGAGTCACCGAGGCGGCCGCGATCGCCGCCGCCCCCTGGGTCGGCCGTGGCGACAAGAACGCCGCCGACGGTGCCGCCGTGGCCGCGATGCGCAATGTCATCTCCACCGTCCGGATGGCCGGCAACGTCGTCATCGGTGAGGGCGAGAAGGACGAAGCTCCGATGCTGTTCAACGGCGAGCAGGTCGGCGACGGCACCGGCCCCCACTGCGATGTGGCCGTCGATCCGATCGACGGAACCCGGCTGACCGCTCTCGGCATGCCCAACGCGATCTCGGTCATGGCCGTCACCGAGGATGGTGCCATGTACGATCCCTCGGCCGTGTTCTATATGGAGAAGCTCGTCACCGGACCGGCTGCCGCAGATGCCGTCGACCTGCGCCTGCCGATCGCCGAGAACATCCGGCGCGTGGCCAAGGCAAAGGGCACGAAAGACCCCGCCTCGGTGACCGTGATGATCCTCGACCGTCCCCGCCATCAGCAGATGATCGATGAGATCCGCGCCGCCGGGGCCCGCATCCAGCTCATCACCGACGGTGATGTCGCCGGAGCCATCGCCGCCTGCCGCCCCGGCACGGGAGTCGACATGCTCATGGGCATCGGCGGCACCCCCGAGGGCATCATCACTGCCTGCGCCATCAAGGCCCTCGGCGGAGTCATCCAGGGTCGTCTGTGGCCCCAGGACGACTCGGAACGCGAAGCCGCCGCCGCGGCCGGCCTCGACGTCAATCAGGTCCTCAACACCGACGACCTGGTCACCGGCGACAACAGCTACTTCGTAGCCACCGGCATCACGAACGGCGACCTGCTCAACGGAGTGAAGTTCCAGGGCGGTCATGTCACCACTCATTCGCTGGTCATGCGGTCGAAGTCGGGCACCGTCCGACAGGTCTTCGCCGAGCACCAGACCGCGAAGACCCACTCATACATGGAGGCAGCCGAGGAGGCCGCGCGACGCGGTCTCATCTGACCTCCCTGACCGGGCCCGGCCCCGGGGCCGGCGTCACCATCTCGAAATCGGAAGCAGGTTCGAAAGCGATGCCCAATCTAGCGTGGAATCGACTCTTGGAGGGAAATCGGCGGTTCGTCGACGACGTTCCGCAGCACCCCAACCAGGACACCGCACGACGCGAAGCGCTGTCGAACGATCAGAAGCCCTTCGTCACCCTCTTCGGCTGCTCGGATTCCCGCGTCGCCGCTGAGATGATCTTCGACGTCGGCCTCGGCGATATGTTCGTCGTCCGCAACGCCGGTCAGGTCATCGACCCGGTCACCCTCGGCTCGCTCGAGTACGGCGTCGAAATGCTCGACACTCCCCTGCTCGTCGTCCTCGGCCACGACAGCTGCGGGGCCGTGACGGCCGCCTATGACTCCTACGATTCCGGTGAGACTCCCTCCGGTTTCATCTCCGATGTCGTCGCTCGACTCCTGCCCACCGTGGCCAGGGCCAGGAAGAACAACCGGACGACGATCAACGAAACCGTCGCCCAGAACACCATGGACACGGTCGATAAGATCATGCAGCTGTCGACGATCATCAAGACCGCCGTCGACGAGGGCCGACTCATCATCGTCGGTCTGACCTACCAGCTCCATGACGGACACACCACGGTCGTCGCCCAGTACGGGGGCGACGAGGCGGCCGTGTCGAACTACACTTCCTGAGCCTCGACCGCCTCGGTGGTCGACTTCACCGACAACTCCCCGACAGCACAACGGAAAGGACAGCAATGAGCGAAGAGTTTCGCATTGAACACGACACCATGGGTGAGGTCAAGGTCCCCAAGGACGCCCTCTACAGCGCCCAGACCCAGCGCGCGGTCGAGAACTTCCCGATCTCCGGAAAGACCCTCGAATCGGCTCATATCGCCGCTCTGGCACAGGTGAAGAAGGCCGCTGCGAAGGCCAATCTCGAACTCGGCGTCCTCGACGAGGCCCGCTCCACGGCCATCCAGAACGCCGCCGACGCGGTCATCGCCGGTGAGCACGATGGACACTTCCCCATCGACGTGTTCCAGACCGGTTCGGGGACCTCGTCGAATATGAACACCAATGAGGTTCTGGCCTCGCTGGCGACCAAGGCGCTCGAGGCCGACGGAATCAACGTTCACCCGAACGATCACGTCAACGCCTCCCAGTCCTCGAACGACGTCTTCCCCACCTCCGTGCACCTGGCCGTGACGAAGGCCCTTGTGAACACGCTCATCCCGGCCATGGAGACCCTGGCGACCTCGCTGGAGAAGAAGGCCGAGGAGTTCTCCTCCATCGTCAAATCCGGCCGCACCCACCTCATGGACGCCACCCCGGTGACGCTGGGCCAGGAGTTCGGCGGATACGCTGCGCAGGTCCGCTACGGCATCGAGCGCATCGAGGCCTCACTGCCCCGCATCGCCGAGGTGCCACAGGGAGGGACCGCCGTGGGCACCGGCATCAACACCCCCGACGGCTTCTCCTCCCGCGTGATCGAGATCCTCGCCGAGGAGACCGGTCTGCCGATCACCGAGGCCCGCAACCACTTCGAGGCCCAGGCCAACCGCGACGGGCTGATCGAGGCCTCCGGTCAGCTGCGGACCATCGCCTACGGCTACATGAAGATCTGCAACGACCTGCGCTGGATGGGGTCGGGCCCGAACACGGGTCTCGGCGAACTCGCGATCCCCGATCTGCAGCCCGGTTCCTCGATCATGCCCGGCAAGGTCAACCCGGTCATCTGTGAAGCCACCATCCAGGTCGCCGCCCAGGTGATCGGCAACGACACCACCGTTTCGCTGTCGTCGACCAACGGTGCGTTCGAACTCAATGTCGGCATCCCCGTCATGGCCTCGAACCTGCTCGAGTCGATCCGGCTGCTCGCGAACTCCTCGACCGTGATGGCTGAGAAGATGATCGACGGTCTCGCAGCCAATGAGGAGCGCGCCCGCTTCCTGGCCGAGGCGAGCCCGTCCATCGTCACCCCGCTGAACAAGGTCATCGGCTACGAGGCTGCGGCGAAGATCGCCAAGCACGCCGTGGCCAACAAGATGACGGTCAAGGAGGCCACGGTCGCACTCGGCTTCGTCGAAGACGGATCGATCACCGAGGCCGACCTCGACAAGGCGCTCGACGTGACCACGATGATCGGCAACTACAAGTAAGCCTCACGCTCGAGTTCGCTGAAAGGGGCGGCCCACCGGTTGTCGGTGGGCCGCCCCTCATGCTTCGTCGCGGTGGCGTCGCGTCTCTGGGCGCTCAGGGCCCGGTCGCGCCACGTTTGTGTCGCACACAGCCCGGTCGCGCCAGGTTTGTGTCGCATAGGGCCCGGTCGCGCCAGGTTTGTGGTCACCGCACCGAGGCGGAATGGCCGATTCGGGCGAATCACCTCGGCGCGGTGACCACAAACGGGCCGGCGCAGCGACCACAAGCGCCCCGGCGCAACGACGGCTTACGATCAGACGCCTCGTCTCGTCGCCTCGCGCCTGCTCTCAACGTCTCCTCTCGTCGCTTCCCGCCGCGTCTCGAGGCGGCTCAGGCCCGGAAGGGGTCGAATTCCTCGAGCACGTCGGTGACCAGTGCCGCGATCTCCGAACGCTCCGAGCGCGTGAGGGTCACATGGGCGAAGAGATCGTGGCCCTTGAGCTTCTCGATCACCGCGGCGATGCCGTCATGGCGGCCGACGCG
>DWZN01000137.1 GCA_019117545.1 Candidatus Brevibacterium intestinavium | reverse complement strand
CGGCCGCACGGCGCAGGGCCTCATGGGTGGCGGCGACGTCCTCGGAGGCGGCATCGAAGTCTCCGAGCCCCACAAGCATGACCGACTCGGCGGCGACGCACTTCGGAGCGGGGACGCGAGCGGTGGCTCCGGCCGAACCGGTGAACCCGATGGCCTCTGCCGCGTCGTTGAGCGCGGTTTTGGCCGTCTTCGCCCCCTCGAGCCCGAGCACGGTCGAATCCGCTGCTCCCAGCACCAGAACGGAGGCGGTGGCCTTCACCGGTGAGGTCGTGGAGTAGCTGCTTGGGGTGGATGCACCAGCCATGAGTTCCCTTTCAGTCGTCTTTGAACGTTGTTTCGATCCTAATGCCAAACCAGAGCGGATGAGGAACCGGACGGGATGCGGAGGCGGGAGCCGACTCTGGCATATTCTGGGTGCGTGTACTCATTGATCTTCAGAATTCTCTTCGTGCCGATGGATGCCGAGCGCGCCCACCACCTCTCGCTGACCGCCCTGCGATGGCTCGACTCGGTTCCGCTGCTGGGACGACTGCTGCGCCTCATCTGCGGCACCGGGACCGTTCGCCCGGTCGAGGCGCTCGGGCTGCCGTTTCCCAACCGGGTCGGATTGGCCGCCGGCTTCGACAAGAACGGAGTCGGCGTCCGTGCCCTGTCGAACCTCGGATTCGGCCACATCGAGGTCGGAACGATCACGGCACACGCCCAACCGGGCAATGACAGGCCGCGACTGTTCCGTCTGCGGGACAATGTCGCGATTCTCAACCGGATGGGCTTCAACAACGACGGCTGCCGCCAGGCCTCGTTCAACATCGCGACCGAGAGGAAGCGCATCGCCTCGCTGCCGCAGCGTCAGCGTCCGGTGGTCGGCATCAACATCGGCAAGACGAAGGTCGTCGACGCCGCCGACGCCGTGGCCGACTACGCCGCCTCGACGCGAGCGCTGGCCCCCTTGGCCGATTACCTCGTCATCAACGTCAGCTCACCGAACACCCCGGGCCTGCGGGATCTGCAGTCCGTGAGCAGCCTGGAGCCGATCATCGAGGCTGTGCGCTCGACCGCCGCCGAGGTGGTCCCCGCCCCGCGATCGACGCTGGGCCACGTGCCCCTGCTCGTCAAGATCGCCCCGGATCTCGCCGACGACGATGTCCTCGACATCTGCGACCTCGCCCTGCGAATGGGAGTCGACGGTCTGATCGCGACGAATACGACGATCGATCGGTCAGTGCTGGCCGGTTCGGAAGCGGACTTCGCCGCCGGTCAAGCTGGAGGGATCTCCGGACGGCCGCTCGCCGATCGCTCGCTGGAGGTTCTGCGATTGGTCAGGGCGCATGTGGGTCAGGACCTCACGGTCATCTCGGTCGGTGGGGTCGCGGATGCGAATGATGCCCGGGCACGGTTGGCCGCGGGCGCCGATCTGGTGCAGGTCTATTCGGAGATGATCTACTCCGGACCGTTCTTCCCCGGCCGCGTCATCCGCGGCCTCGAGCCGAACCGATTGCTCACTCGGGGTACTGGCGGCGCTTGACCTGCGGTTTGGGCATGCGCAGGGGACGCAGCTGGATGCTGCGCATGACGGCGTAGAAGGTGATGCCGCGTTCGACCTCACCGAACTTGGCTCGCAGACGGTTCTTGAGGATGTAGTTGAGCACGAAGCCGTCGAGGATGATCAGCACGATGAGACCCCAGACCGCGTAGGTGAAGTACTGCTGGATCTGCACCGGCATGGTGAAGGCGATGACGAGGATGAGGATCGCAGCCGGGATGAAGATCTCGCCGACCGAGAACCGGGCATCGATGTAGTTGCGGATGTAACGGCGCTGGGGGCCCTTGTCGCGCCGGGTGAGGTACTTCTCCTCACCGTTCATCATTCCGATGCGCGCACGGTCGCGCTCCTGACGCTGCTGCTCCTTGGCCTTTCTGTTCGCTGCCTTGCGATCCTTGTTGACCAGGGGCTGGCGGCGCAGTGACTCCTGCTGGCTGCGCTTGGGCGTCGGCCGTCCCTTCTTCTGCTCCGCGTCGCGCCGCCTCACGGCGTCCGCGGAGGTATCGTCTTTGTCTGCCTGCGAGGCGGAGGATTCGTCCTCCGCGCGAGATCTCTTGCTTCCGAACACCTGATCAATACTACCTTTGGAGAATGAGCGAATCGACTTCAGCACTTGACAGTGCACAATTGCATGCAGAATTGGACACCATCTTCGATGAGGTCCTCAACGATCTCACGGACCTCGTGGCCATTCCCTCCGTTGCCTGGCCGAGCTTCGACGCCTCCCGGGTCACCGCCAGCGCCGAGGCTGTTGCGGCCCTGGCGGAGGGGCTCGGCCTCGAAGTCGAGATCCTCACCGCCGAACAGCCTGACGGCACGAACGGCTACCCGGCCGTAGTCGCCTCGATCCCCGCTCCCGAAGGAGCCCCGACCGTTCTTCTCTACGCCCATCACGATGTCCAGCCGCCCGGACGTGAGGAGGACTGGGAGACAGACCCCTTCGTCGCGACCCGCAAGGGCGATCGGCTCTTCGGCCGCGGAGCCGCTGACGACAAGGCCGGCATCATGGTCCACCTCACGGCTCTGCGGCTGCTGTCCGACCGCCTCGGCGTGGGTGTGACTCTCTTCTTCGAAGGCGAGGAAGAGGCCGGCAGCCCGAGCTTCCGGAACTTCCTCGAAACGTATCGGCAGCGCCTGCGCTCCGATGTCATCGTCGTCGCCGACTCCGGCAACTGGGCGGCGGGGACCCCGGCGCTGACGACGAGCCTGCGCGGGATGTGCGCAGTCGAGTTCGAGATCGCCACACTCGACCATGCGGTCCATTCCGGAATGTACGGCGGCCTCGCTCCGGATGCGATGCTGGCGATGACGAAGGTCCTGGCCAGCCTCCACGACGAGCACGGTTCGGTCGCGGTGCCCGGACTCCACCGCGAGCTCGAAACCGACATCGACTACGACGAGGCGACCCTGCGCGGGGATTCGGGAGTGCTCGAGTCCACCGAGCTCATCGGCTCCGGCACGCTGGCCTCACGGCTGTGGACGCAGCCGGCGATCACCGTCATCGGACTCGACATCCCCGATGTGGCCGTGTCCTCGAACACCCTGCAGTCCTCCCTGAAGGCCAAGCTGTCGATTCGACTCGCACCCGGTGACACCCCCGCCTCGGCGGTCAGGGCCGTCGAAGACCACCTGCGGGCGAACCTGCCCTTCGGCGCGCAGCTGAGAATCGTTGAGACCGAGGGCGGCAGTCCGTGGCGGGCCGACGAGGCCGATCCCGTGGTCCGGACCGCCAGACAGGCATTGACCGATGCATGGGGCACCGAGTCCGTGACGATGGGCATCGGCGGCTCGATTCCGTTCATCGCCGATCTGCTCGAGGTCTTCCCCGACGCGTCGATCCTCGTCACCGGAGTCGAAGACCCCGATGCTCGGGCTCACAGCGCGAACGAATCGCTGTATCTGCCCGATTTCAAGGCCGCGATCGTCGCCGAGGCCCTCCTGCTCCAACGCCTCGGATCGACACAATGACGCAAACGCGGAATAGCTTGGGCGACGGGGACGTTCATCCCGGTGTAGCCTGGGGACAGGAACGCGAGAAGGAGTAACCATGACTGTGACTGAAAATGCGGAGGCCACTCACGAGGTGGAGCTCTCCTCGACCGCTGCCGACAAGGTCCGGAGCCTGCTCGAACAGGAAGGTCGCGACGATCTGCGCCTGCGCGTGGCCGTCCAGCCCGGCGGCTGCTCCGGCCTGATCTACCAGCTCTACTTCGACGAGCGCTACCTCGACGGTGATGCCGTCCGCGAGTTCGACGGCGTCGAGGTCATCGTCGACCGGATGAGCGTTCCCTACCTCAGCGGTTCGACCATCGACTTCTCCGACACGATCGAGAAGCAGGGCTTCACCATCGACAACCCGAACGCCGGCGGTTCCTGCGCCTGCGGCGACTCGTTCCACTGATCGGCTTCGGCCGACCGAAGGAGCCACTTCTGATGGACCTGGAGGATCTGCGTGCCGTGTCATACACGGCCACGCAGACCCAGGTCCTTCTTTCGTATCGGGCCGGTCTGTTCCCCATGGGTGTGGGCGTCGGCGGCACCGGACGGATGGGATGGTGGGCCCCGCGGCGACGCGGTGTCCTGCTGCCCGGGGACCTGCGCGTGACGAAGAGCCTGCGCAAGTCGATGAAGCACTTCACCTTCAGCTCCGATCGAGCCTTCGAGCAGGTCATCCGCGCCTGCGCCGATCCGAACCGCTCAGGGGCCTGGATCACTGAGGAGATCATCGCCCTCTACCTCGGACTGCACTCCGAGGGGTGGGCGCATTCGGTCGAGGTCTGGGCCGCCGACGAGCTCGTCGGCGGACTCTACGGCGTGGCCATCGGCTCGTTCTTCGCCGGCGAGTCGATGTTCCACACCCGACGCGACGCGTCGAAGGCCGCGCTGGCCCATCTGGTCGGGCTGTTCGACGGAGCCGCGGGGACAGGCGACGATGAGGACACCGACACCGCTGACTCAGCGACAGGGGAGTGGCTCATCGATACACAGTGGCAGACATCACATCTGCGCAGCCTCGGCGTGTCGGAGATCAGCGGTCTGGAGTACTCCGCACGGCTAGATTCCGCGCTCCGCGGCGATCTCTGTCAGGGTATTCTCAACAAATGAACATCTGCAGGTGAATTTCTACCGCGTGTAGCGGTAGTCTTGGACAAGACAGAGTAAGTACACGTCTCTCGGCCTGACCAGAGACGAAGAACGTTGTGAAAGGCTGCACGTGGATTCTCCGAATCAGTCAGGGCCTCAGCGGTCCTGGGCGAAGCGGCTCGGCATTCTGAGCGCCGTATTGATACCGGCGTTGCTATCGGGTTGCACGAAAGAGCAGATCGCTTCAGGCTTCTATCCCGTCGAATCCCGAGGTGCGACGAGCCACACAGATGCCTATACGTCATTGTGGAACGGTGCTTGGATCGCCCTGCTGATCGTGGGTCTGATCGTGTGGGGCCTCATCCTCTGGGCGATGGTCGCCTATCGTCGTCGCAAGAACGATCGCGGCCTGCCGGTGCAGATGCGCTACAGCATGCCGATCGAGATCCTGTTCACCGTCACCCCGGTCGTCCTCGTCCTCGGATTCTTCTTCCAGAACGTCCAGGTCATGGAGCAGACGACCGATGACGAGACCCCCGGTGAGCAGGTCATCGAGGTCGCAGCCAAACAGTGGGCGTGGGACTTCAACTATGAGACCGAGAACGTCTACTACGCCGGCAAACAGGTCGAGCTCGACGGCACTGAGGAACCCGAGGAGACCGCTCCGGTCCTCTACCTGCCGGTCGACACGGACCTGGAGATCCGTCTGCACTCGCGCGACGTCATCCACTCCTTCTGGGTTCCCGCCTTCCTCGAGAAGCGCGACATGATCCCCGGACACGATCAGAGCCTGCATCTGCGTGCCGAGAAGGAAGGCGAGTACGTCGGCAAGTGCGCCGAACTGTGCGGCGAATACCACTCTGAGATGCTTTTCAACGTCAAGGTCGTGTCGAAGGAAGAATTCGCCGACTACACGCAGTCGCTTGCCGATCAGGGCAACACAGGCCAGCTGGGACCGGAGTACGATCGCAACTGGTACCCGAAAGAAGGTGCTGAACAATGACCGCCACGATGGATCAGGCGGCCCTTGACGCTCCAGTGGTTCCACGGAGCAAGGGCAAGATCATCGTCGACTGGATCACGTCGACGGACCACAAGACGATCGGGTACATGTACCTCATCGGCTCGTTCATCTTCTTCTGCGTCGGCGGCGTGATGGCGCTGATCATCCGCCTCGAGCTGTTCGAGCCCGGCATGCAGATCGTCGAGACCAAGGAACAGTACAACCAGCTGTTCACCATGCACGGCACCCTGATGCTGCTGATGTTCGCCA
>DWZN01000018.1 GCA_019117545.1 Candidatus Brevibacterium intestinavium | reverse complement strand
GCCCTTCGCCGCCAAAGCCGACGGGCCCGTGAGGCTCTCGGCGCCCGGATTCGGCACCCGCACGGCAGGAAGCAGACGCAACACGGGCTCGACGACCACGATCACCGGCGAACCGCTCGAACTCCTCCTCTATCTCATGGGGCGTGAGGACCACGCCCTGGTCAACGTCCGCTGAGGAGCGGCCGGGCCGAGGTTCGGGAAAACCCCCGCCGGCCCGGGGGATTGGCCCATATCACGGATGACCGCCGAGTTCCTAGGCTGGTGACAACACCCAGCACAGAGGAGACCAGGCACCATGAGCGCAGCCCCCACCCCGAACCCCGGCGCCGGATTCGATCCGGACCGTACGCATCCCCAGCCAGGTCAGGCCTTCCCGCCCGATGTCCCGCGAACCCACCCGACCTCCCACCCCGCGCCCTCCGACCGACGCGCCGAGGAGGACCCGGGCAAGGTGCTCGGCATCGTCTCGCTCGTGGCGAGCCTGTCGACCTTCATCGGCTTCAACGTCGTCGGCCCCGTCATCGGCATCATCACCGGGCACATGGCCCGCAGCCGATCGAAAGCCGACGGCCGCGCGGACAATGAGATGGGCAGATGGGGACTCATCCTCGGCATCGTCTTCCTCGCCCTGCTCGCATTCGGCTGGATGCTCGGAATCTCTGCCGGCATCGTCGGCGGCATGGTCTCGCTGCTGGGCGCCTGATCAGACGGGTCCGGGGGCACGGCGGCGATTCAGCAGCCGAGCCTGCTCTCCAGCGCGGTCATCGTATCGGCGACGACGAAACCGAGGTCATGGTTGAGCGCGAGCATCGGCTCATTGTCCGTGGCCGTGTGCGTCTGCACCCATTTCGCCGAGGCGGTCGCCGGCACGGCGGGCAGCTGCCGCAAGTTCGCGACCTTGAGCGCGCGTCCGATTCCCCGCCCCCGATGAGCCCGGTCGACCAGGGTGTCCTCCTGGATGACGATCTCCGGGTCATGTGCGCAGACCATGATCTCCGTGTAGCCGATGGCCAGATCCTCGACATGGGCCATCGAACTCACGAGCACCCATCCCTGTTCGGCCATCCGCTGCTCATGGCAGCGGATGGCCTTCGCATCGGCGTGCTTCGCGACCCGTGTGAGGTCACCGGCGGGCACGTCCTCGTCCATCTGCGCTCGCAGCCGAGCCCAGGAATCGAGGTTCTCCTCGTCGCAGGGACCGATCCATGAGGTGATGGAGAAGTCCGGGTCGTCCCTGATCACCGGCACCGTCGTCGACGCTCCCGAATCCTTGTAGCGATCGGCATCGGCCTGCAGATAGGAGGGCAGGTCGAGCAGGAGCCTGTGCTCTTCGATGCCGACGGTCATTCCACGGGACTCGGCGAAGGCCGTTCCGGCCCGGGTGTAGGTTTCGGTCTGGACGAGGGGCGAGGTCGCCTCGGCGCGGATGAGGTCTTCGACGGCCTCGGCCAATGAGGTGCCGAACCGGCGACGGCGGTGGGCGGGCAGGACGGTGAGTTCGATGTTGTTCGCGGCCTCGGTGCTCAGATTGATCTCGGCACCGCCGATGACGGTCTCACCGAGGCACGCGATGAGCGGGATATCGCGCCTGTCGGCGCGCGGCCGTGCGAACTGGGCCAGCGTCGTCTCGGCGCTGCGCCACCAGACACCGGTGCGCGATTCGGTGTATCCGAGGCGCATGAGGTCGTTCCACTCCAGAAGAGCGGTCTCGTCTGTGGGATCGACGCGTGTGATCCGGATCTCGGACATAGTATGAGTCGACCACGCCGCCCCCGGGTTTTCAAGCCTGCGGTGCCCCGGGCGCTCACGGCGATCGCGGGCCCGTGCCGGGGCCCGTCTCCGGTCCGTCGTCGGGATCGGGGCGGTCCGGATCGGTGGGGTCCGCTTCGGCGTGGGGGTCGTGTTTGGGCAGGCGGGACCCGATGTGGGTGCCGGGTCTGGTCATCACCCGATGGACGAGGAAGGCGCCGAGACCGAACACGACGATGATGCAGAAGGTGAGGAAGATGACAGCGCCGAGCCCGGTATCCATCATTTCGCCATCCGTCGTCGGTCGAAGTAGTTCGCGAACCGGGCCCTGAAGGAGCCCATGCCGATCGATCCTCCCACGCGCACGAGCGGTCTGTGAGCGGCGGGAACGGCATTGACCGCGGATCTCACGCTGCCCCAGGTCTTCGAGAGCTGGTCGACGTTGACGGCCCAGTCCTCGGGAATGACGACGATAACGGCACCCATGCCCGCGACGATATCGACCTCGATGACCTCGAGATCCGTGTCGACCTCGAGGAAGTTGAGCTCGATGTTCGACATCGCAGGCTCCACGCGGACGAACGGCGGCACCGCCCACTTCGCCCGCCGGACCTCCGACTCCCAGCCGGCCCTGATGACGAGCGGGTCGAAGCGGTCCCAGCCGGCGACCGGGCGTGCGCGCCCATCGACGGCCGAGATCGCCGAGGCGGGGCGGAACCGGTCAGAGGGCAGCTCGGTGATGAGATCGGACAGCACCTCGTCGAGATCGACGGGGAACTTCGCGGCCTGGACCCTGTCCATCCGTTCGTCGAGTTCGGCAACTGTGATCCGACCGTCGCCGGCGGCCTCGCGCAGAACTTCGATGGCATCGTCACGCTCCTTGTGACCGATGCGGAAGGTCTTCGCGGGGTCCTTGTCGTCGGGACCGGGGCTGGAATGGCTCATGATCACTATCGTGCCCGATCAGCTGATGGGCGACAACGGCACCGTGTCTCGTGTCAGCCGTTGGCATTAGGCTAGGGGACGTGTCCACCGCACTGTACAGAAGATACCGCCCAGAAACCTTCGACGAGGTCATCGGTCAAGAGCATGTGACCGATCCGCTGAAGGCCGCCATCGAGCGCGGTCGCATCAACCATGCCTACCTCTTCTCCGGTCCGCGCGGGTGCGGAAAGACCACCTCGGCGCGGATCCTGGCCCGCTGCCTCAACTGCGAGCAGGGCCCGACCCCGGTGCCCTGCGGCGACTGTCCCAGCTGCCGCGATCTGGCCAGCGGGGGACCGGGCTCGCTCGACGTCGTCGAGATCGACGCGGCCAGCCACAACGGCGTCGATGATGCTCGCGACCTGCGTGAGCGCGCCATCTATGCGCCGGCCCGCGATCGGTACAAGGTGTTCATCCTCGATGAGGCGCACATGGTCACCTCACAGGGCTTCAACGCTCTGCTCAAGATCGTCGAGGAGCCGCCGCCGCACATCAAGTTCGTCTTCGCCACGACCGAGCCGGAGAAGGTCATCGGCACGATCCGCTCTCGGACGCATCACTATCCCTTCCGGCTGGTGCCGCCTGAGGCACTGGGCAACTATCTCGACGACCTGTGCAGCCGTGAGAGTGTGCAGGTGGACAAGGGAGTGCTGCCGTTGGTCGTGCGTGCCGGGGGCGGATCCGTGCGAGACACCCTGTCCGTGCTCGACCAGCTCATCGCCGGTTCCGGACCCAACGGCGTCGACTACGGTCGGGCCATCGCGCTTTTGGGCTACACTCCGGATTCGCTGCTGTCCGATATCGTCGACGCGTTCTCCGCCGGTGACGGAGCAGGCGTCTATCGCGCCGTGGAGCGAGTGATCGAATCCGGTCAGGATCCCAGGCGCTTCGTCGAGGATCTGCTCGAACGCTTCCGCGATCTCATCGTCATCAACGCCGCCCCCGAGGCCGCTCATGCCTTTCTGCCAGAAGTCCCGCCGGACCGTTTGGAGCGTCTGACTCTCCAAGCCAACGGCTTCGGTCAGGGAGAGCTCTCCCGCGCGGCCGATCTGCTCAACGCCGGCCTGACGGAGATGTCGGGAGCGACCTCGCCGAGGCTGCAGCTCGAGCTCATCTGCGCCCGCATCCTGCTGCCGGGATCGGGACGGAGCCGGGACGCCGTGCTCAGCCGGGTCGAGCGGATGGAACGTCGCATCGGAATGTCGGCCACGGGTGCGGCTTCGAACCTGCCGCCCGCACAGGCTCCCGGGCCGGCGCAGTCGCCGGCGCCCGGCGCGGCCTCGCCCGGCAGTGGGGCACCGGAAGCTTCAGCCCCTGCCGCCGCCGGACGAGGAAGCGGTGCGGCTGCGGACACGAACCAGTCCTCGGCCGGCAAAGATGACTTCGACGACATCGCGGCCATGGCCGTCGCCGCTGAGTCGATGCTCAATGAGCCGGCCCAACCGACCCGATCCACCGGACCCGAGGAATCGTCCCCGACTGCGCAGGAGCCCGAAGCCGCCCCTGCGCCCGAGCAGTCCGGGCCTGCCTCTGCGCCGGGGCACGGTGATCAGCAGTCGGCGGCCTCGCGCCCGAACGAACCGCAGCCCAACGCGCCCGAGCCTTCGGGGCCCGAGACTGCCGCTGCTGAACGGAATGGCCGTCCCGCGGATGCCCCCGCATCCGAGACGAGTGCGCCCGAAACCGGGCGCGGTCAGGACGCGCCGGAGCCGACGGCGGCGCCCCAGCCGACGGCGGCGTCCCAGCCGCCCTCGCAATCCGAGTCGAGGGCCGCCCCCGAGGCCACCTCGGTGGCGGGGTCCGGAGACATCGGCGGAGAGATCGAAGCGATCCGTCGTGCCTGGCCGAGCATTCTGTCCGCCGTGGAGAAGCGCAGCCGCCTCACACGTGCGATCATCGCCGCCAACGCGATTCCTCAGTCGTTCTCCGACGGTGTGGTCTACCTCGGATTCAACAATCCCGGATCCGTGCAAGGATTCCAACAGCGCGATCACGCGGCCAAGCTGGCCGGCGCGATCAACGACGTCCTCGGCATTCAGGCACGCATCGACATCGGCGACGTCGGACGCCTCGGCGGTGGAGGCCACGGCCGAAGCAGCGGCAATCAGGGCAAGGGAGCCTCGGGTCCACCTCTGAACGATGGGGGAGGCAACCA
>DWZN01000136.1 GCA_019117545.1 Candidatus Brevibacterium intestinavium | reverse complement strand
GGCTTGATCGATGTCGAGTATATATTCGTCCACCAAGGGGTTTGTCATTGCCTCAACGATATTTCAATTCAGGTCAGCCCCGATAGTTCGATTATGGGCTCACCACGAGGGATCCTCAAGAATGAGAGCCCGCAGGCCTACTCACAATCGGATTCCGTGTCGACATCGTCGCCTGTTCAGAGCATGAGTCAAAGCATCGTTGGTTGGAGAGGCCGGTCCGGGCCAGCGGTCAGTGGCTAGATTGCGAAGTGTGGACGCGTGATTGATGGCCCACTATATGTCGTGTTCCACGTGAAACGCTTTCAATTCGACGTGGAACAGCCGGGCCGGTCACACGGCTGCACAAGTGTCAGTGGTGGTTAAATCTCTGGTGGGGCGTGGGCACGTCAATTCATTCGGACAAACGCATTTCGCCGGAATGGATTTCTGCGGATGCTTGAGGGAGACTCCCACTGGGCTGGGACTGCCGCAAATCAAACTCGACAACTTGGTACCGGTTCCGTGGTGTCCGGTTGTGGGCGTCCATATGCTTCGTATAGCGGATGAATTATTCCGAGGCCGCTTCATGTGAAACGCATTGCCTGAGGCCGTGAGTGCTCTTGGGCTGTACCTGGCTTTAGGGCCGCAGGCCTTTCCGCAATCACGGAGCGCTGCCAACCCTCCACCAGAGGAGACCAACCCTCCACCAGAGGAGACCAACCCTCCACCAGGGGACGAACCCTTCATTGGAGGACGCGGATGAGGATCCGCCCGCTGTGTTGTTGGTAGATGCGTTCGCACTGTCTGTCCGGCCTAGTAGGCGTTTCACATGAAACGGGGGAAGAGAAGCGCGAGATTGCCCGTAATACCCTGCCGGAGTCTGCTTCCTAAGGCTCACTCATTTCGAGTGTGTTCTTACTATTGGTCCCCTTTTGTGTTGCTATCCGCCATGCGTTCACGATCATCCCCGTTCGATGTTGAGACTCGGTAAACCGCTACGTTGCTGTCATCGGCTGGGAACTGAGTCATCACTTTGTCAGCACCCGGACCGATAGAAGTAAACGGCCTGTCGGAGACCGAGGCCGTGATGTAGGCAGGGTTGCCAACTGTCGACGTGCTGAAATGTGGGGGCCGTTCAGCTTCGTTTGCAGCTTGCCCGCGAGTGACGATCAAGGAGCGGTCCACTGTCACGCCTGAGCTTTGTCACGGCCGATTCGTTTCACGTGGAACGGCGGCACGGAGGTGAAGTGAATATCGGCGGCTTCAGTGATCGTCGAAAAGCGAGAAATCCCGGTACAATCCCAAAGTCACTCACTGAGGCATGCATCCGGACTCCATTTCGTCATCAGGTAGGCCCCTACTTTCGGATCGTGGTTCTGCCCGCCAACGTCGCTGAGGTCGGTGCGATATTCCTGTCGTGACGGTCAGAACCGGTCAGCATACCAACCTGGGCAATACACGATCCCCGAGGGAGTTCGGATATTGTTCATGGAGGCTTGTGAGCCCTCATCCGAGAGCTTTGATGGCCTCCAGGCTGAGTGTGCCGGTCTGCGGGTCCTTGTCTTCTCGGATGTAGAGGCGCTGCAAGCCCGCCGCGATTCCATCCGCGATAGCATCGCGAACGTAGGGGTCCTGTAGGCTCTCAAGATCGCTGGGATTCGTCAGGTATCCGGTCACGACGTGGACCTTCGGGGTCTTCAGCCGCTTCAACGACGACCAAGTACGAGCATGCGACCGGCAGTCGAGCATACCGGTGCGCGCAACCACCTCGCCCTGAATGAGTTCGGCGAGCTTCTGACCGGTCGGCGAGTTCATATCGGAGTTATTCTCATGTCCGAAATAGAACGTCGCGACTCCATTGGCGTCTTTGGACTTGCTGATATCCGCAGTCACAGTGATCACAGCGGAGGCACCTAGAGAGTCGGCACGATTGACCTCCACTGCGTCGCCTTCGAGCATGACGGCACCGGCGCCGATCGCTTCCAGGCGACCGACAAGGCGGCTTGCAATATCGAGTGTGAGCTGGCGTTCGAGAGCCGCCTGCTCCTCAGTCATCGGCAACGTCTCGAAATCTACAACTGTAGTGGCTGCTTCGATGATGAACGTCCGGCCGACGAGTGACGTCCCTGAGGCCGCGACTCGAGCGCGCTCCTGGAGCGCGAACAGGTTTCCGGTGTCCTGGTTGCGGTCGATGGCCTTGAGCCCACGCAATGTCTGCGGGCCGGTGATCCCGTCCACCTTGGTTCCCAGGCTCATCTGGAGTTCCTTGACGGCCGCCTCGGTGCGTGATGCGTATTCGGAGTCGATTCGGCCGGGATAGAACCCGAGGCCGGCGAGCTTGGTCTGCAGACGCATGACATCGTCGCCCGTGAGTACTCGGACGGGATCGAACCGGAGCACACGGTCGCCCAGCTGGTACCGCGCCTGTTCGAGTTCTGAAAGCGTCTCAGCGCCGAGGACACCGTCACAGAGAATGCCACGGTCCTGCTGGAACTGACGGACTCCGAGTTCGAACGGGCGGTCGAAGTCCGCTGATTCGGTGTCTCCGACTGCGAGCCCCAGTCGTGCCATCTGCGATTTGATGTTGGGCAGCATCTCAGAAATGTCGCCACGCGTGTAGCGCGGTTGGGTGGTGTTCGTCAATGCGGTGCCAATCTTCGGTGAAGCGAGTCGAGGGTCGGGTACATAGGTTCAGATACGTCTAAAGCGCCTGTTGATCCTACAACAGGCGCCTTAGAACTTGATCAGATGAACTCTGAGAGCTCGTCCTCGAGGGCAGGCTTCGGACGGGCACCGATGATGGTCTTGGCCACCTCGCCGTCCTTGAAGACGTACAGAGCCGGGATCGACGTGATGCCGTAGGTGCTCGCGGTCTCGAGATTCTCGTCAGTGTTGACCTTGACGACATTCAGCTTCTCCGCGTGCTCCTCCCCGATCTGGTCGACGATCGGGCTGACCATGCGGCAGGGTCCGCACCAGGGCGCCCAGAAGTCGACGAGCACCGGCTTGTCGGACTTCAACACGGTCTCTTCGAATGTGGCATCGGTGACTTCGGTCGACATGGGTAACCTTCTTTCGGAGCGGATTTCTCTGGCAGGAACAGTGGGACAGGGAGTTTCATTCCCCTCCCGCAAGTGGGCGGATGGTGCTTCAGGACGCGGCGGCTGCCACTTCGGCCGCTGCCGGTTTCGCAGCGGATTCGAGGTCGGCGATGTAGTGCTCGGCGTCGATGGCCGCAGAACAGCCGGAACCGGCTGCGGTGATGGCCTGGCGGTAAACCGGGTCGATGACATCGCCGGCGGCGAAGACTCCCTCGACGGAGGTCTTCGACGAGCGTCCCTCCACGGTGAGGTAGCCATCGGGGCGAAGTTCGAGCTGATCGGCGAACAGATCGGTCCTGGGGTCGGAGCCGATGGCCACGAACATTCCGGTCACGGGCAGTTCCGAGGTCTCCGAAGTGACGGTGTTGCGGATCGTCAGCCCGGTCAGCGAATCCTCGCCGTGAATCTCGGCCACCTCACTGTCGAGGAGGAACTCGAGCTTCTCGTCCGCGCGGGCGCGGTCCTGCATGGCCTGGGAGGCTCGCAGCTCCTGGCGGCGGTGGACGAGCGTGACCTTCGAAGCGAAACGGGTGAGGAACGTGGCTTCCTCGAGTGCCGAGTCGCCACCGCCGATGACGGCGATGTGCTGGTCGCGGAAGAAGAATCCATCACAGGTGGCGCACCAGCTCACACCGTGACCGGACAGCTGCTTCTCATTGGGCAGACCGAGCTCGCGATAGGCCGAACCGGTCGCCAGGATCACTGCCTTGGCCGTGTAACGGGCACCCAGGGCAGTTTCGATCTCATGGGCTCCGGGGTTGAGCTTGAGGTTGGAGACGTCGTCGTAGACGACCTCGGCACCGAACTTCTCAGCCTGCTCGCGCATGCTCTCCATCAGCTCAGGTCCCTGCACCCCCGTGGGGAAACCGGGGTAGTTCTCCACATCGGTGGTGTTCATGAGTTCGCCGCCTGCGGTCACGGAACCGGCGATGACGACCGGTGAGAGGTTCGCACGCGCTGCGTAGACAGCTGCGGTGTAACCGGCCGGACCCGACCCGATGATCACCAGTTGAGTATCAGTCATGTGAAAGGATTCCTGTTTCTGCTTGCTGTGGCCGACGCGTCACGGCGTGTCGCGCGGAATGACTTCGTACCTATAACCGTACGGTGCCGGAGACTATTCCGCACCCTTCGTGAACCGGGTCGTGCCTGTGATCGTGGATGATCGAACACGGTCGTCGGCCCATCGTGCCAGGCTCGGGACGGGCTATCCGAAGATGACGGAACTGATCGTGGCCTTGTACCCGCCCTCGCTCTGAGGCAGTTCGGTGACCCAGAGGATCAGTTTGTCGGTGGTGACGTCCTCATCGAATTCGATGGTGGCACCTTCATCGGCGTCGAAGACTCCCTCACCGATGACCTCGGCATCCTCAGGGTCGTCCCCATCGCGGATCTCGAACTTGCCTCCGGAGTTGCCGGACTTGACCTTGACCTTGCTGACGGTCGACTCGTCCTCGAACTCGATGAGCAGACCGACACCGGATTTGAGGTTGCCGAACTCCGCCGAGTTGTAGCGATCGGTGTTCCACGAACCCTCGGTCTTCGGAATCACGTTCTCGGTCTCGCTGTCGTGCTCCTCACCATCACCCTGTGGGTCGAGCGATTCGACGGATGCGATCTTCGGCGGCTCGGGCTTCGGCGTCTTCTTCGTCTCCGTCTCCGTCGGCTCCTGGCTCGGCGTGGAGGTCTCTGTCACCGGGGCGGACTCATCCTCGCCGGAGTTGAGGTTGCTGACCACGATGCCCACGACGATGGCGGCGACGATCACGAGACCGAGCACCAGCCACAGGAAGGGCTTGCGCGTGGCCGCGGGATCGCGATCGTCCGTACCCGCACCATCGGATGAACCGCTCCCACCGGCAGCAGAACCGCCTTCGCCTCCGGAACCGGCCGCTGCGGCAGTGTCGGAACCGTTCGACGCTGCCGCAGCGCCGGCTGCGCCTGCAGCCGCGGCCTGGCCGGCCGCTGCTCCGGTCGCAGGGCCCGATCGCTTCGGCGAGGTCGTCGTACGGGCTTCGCTGTGCTGCTGACGCGGGGTGCCAGCGGCCTTGCGCTCGGTCGGCCGGATCGGCTCCGAGCCGGCGGCCTCCTCGGTGGTCTGAGCGCTCTGGTCGTCGACTGTGTCGGGAGAGAGCCGACGCATCTCCTTCGGCGGGACGGCCTCATTGGCTTCCTGCTGTCTGGCAGCCGAACTCGCCTCGAAGGCGGCCAGACGCCTGCGCGCCTCTTCTTCCTTGGCCTTCGCGATGCGGCGCTCGCGTTCGTACTCTCGCCGCTGATGTTCTCGCTGTTGCTCAGTCGTTTCGAACATGCCCCCGAGGAACCAGGACCCGTCGTCGTCATCCTCGTCGTTGTCCATGATCACGCGCGTGTCGTTCTCATCGTCCTCGTCCTCGGGCACGATCTCGAGTGCCTGGGTATCGGGATCGGAATCGTCCTGCCGGCTCATGATCGGGGTCGTGGAGTTCATGTCGTATTCGTGCGCGGCGTACTCCGAGTACTCGGAGTAGGTCTGCTCGGGCTCCCACTCGTCCCACTCCTGAGCGGCGTTGTCGAGCTCCTCCTTGGCGATGGGAAAGCTCGAGGCTTCCCGCATCTGCATCCGATCCGCGTAGCGTCCCGTCGTGTGTCCGACCACTCCGGCAGCCAGACCGCGGGTGCCGGGGCGGGTGATGCCGATGCGCACCAGAGCCGCCTGCACCTGGTCCTGGCTCGCGCTCTCGGTCTCCCCGGGCCCGCGCCCGATGGTATTCGACCGCGGGGTCGGCAGCCGGGTCGCTTCCTCGAAGCTGCGTGGTGACTGCTTGAACAGAGTCTCGTTCTCGGCCACGGGCGCGCGATTGACGTAGCGCAGCAGCTCCGGGTCCCAGGAGTCGATGTAGCCGAGGATCTCGGCCACCGAACCGGGACCGGGATCCGTGCCCGTGATGATTCCGCTGACGAAGTCATCGAGTTCGTCGGTGACCTCGGGGTTGAGCGTCTTGACCCGGGCGATCCGCGCATTCTCCTTCTCGGCAGCGGGAATGCCGTCGCAGGCCTCCTCCGCCGGCCAGTAACCGGTCAGAGCCGAATAGAAGAGCCGGATGAGATCGAGTGCGTCCTGACGCGAGGCCTTCGTCGGTGTGTATTCCTTCGGATCGACCAGTCCGGTGTCCAGCGCCAATGCGGCATCGATGCCGATGCCGGCGATGACTACCGCACCCTTCGAGGTCAGCCCCACGACGTTGGGGCGCAGGAACATGTGGAACAGTCCCCGCCTGGCCGAGGTCACCAGTGCGGATCCGACCTCGCCGACGAGCGCGCAGGCGGCGTCGACGGGCAGCGGCGAACGGGGCAGGATCTGATTGAACGGCGTGACTGCGATGCGCTTGATGACGATGTAGTCGAGACCGTTCGAATGACCGACGTCGAGGGTCGGAGCGATGCGCGCGTCACCGAGGATCGAGACGCGGCGGGCGGCCTCGAGCACGTCATTGGACCCACCGGCATCGGCGACGAGGATGAGCACGGGTTCGTCGAGGATCGCATCCAGACCCGTGCAGACGGCACCCACCTCGGGCTTCTCGGGCAGCCACCGGCGGTCGACGGACGATACGACGTAGCGGCCGGCCACCACCATGCCGGGTTCGATATCGATCAGGGCGACCACCTCCGGTGGGGATTCAAGGGCTCAGGCTGCTCTTCTCAGTTTTCCAGCAACCACGTCAATAATCGAATGCAACTCTCTGACTCTGAGCAAATAACAAGCTCCGATGAAGAATACGAGCATCACGCTTCCGACGAGGGCCGTCGTCGCGAACGCCTGCCAGCGTCCGGCCAGAGCGAAGTCCGGGAAGAAGTAGAGCAGACCGCAGCCGGCCCCGCCGGCGACGATCGCGGCGAGGAGGAACTTCAGGTGCGCGGTGAGGATCTCCTTCAGATCGATCTCGCCGAGGCGCTTCTTGAGGATCGAGAACGACAGGATCATCGCGAACAGGTAACCCAGACTCATCACCAGGCCGATGATCGCCACCGTCACCGATTTCGGGAAGATCGATGCCGAGAGCACGGCCAGTGACTGGAAGATGATCTGCGGCAGCTGGATGAAGAAAGGGGTCTTCGCATCCTCATAGGCGTAGAAGACTCGTTGGGCCAGATAGTTCGCGCTGAAGGGGACGAGTCCGAAGACCATGGTGATGATGACCAGCCCGATCGCCATGGCCTGTTCCCGCCCGGTGCCGGCGATGACCATGGCCACCGGTGAGGCCAGCACGATGAGGGCGGCGGTGGCGAAGGCATTGATGAGGCCGACCATCCGCACACCCATGGAGAAGTCACCGATGACCGCCGCGGTGTCCTTTTCGGCAGCGTCTTTGGCCAGGGAGGTGAACAGCGCCGTGGCCAAGGACACGGCAATGAGCGAGTGGGGGAGCATGAACACGAGGTAGGCGTTCGTGTACGCGGCATTCGAGGCGTTTCCGTCCCCGGGAACCGAGGCGCCTGACGCGACCCTGGAGATGACGAGGAACCCGAGTTGGCCGATGAGCATGGCTGCAAAGGTCCAGAACGCGACCTTGCCGGCCGAAGCGAGACCGACGCCGCGGAAGCCGAAGGTCGGTTTGTACTTGAAGCCGATCCGCTTGAGCGGCCAGATGAGGATGAGGGCCTGGGCGGCCACGCCGAGGGTGGCGGTGCCGGCGATGAGTGCGATCTTATCCGGGGTCCAGGTGGACAGTTCGTGGGGTGAGGCGTTGTTCGTGCCGAAGATGAGGATGAAGACCGCGAGGCCGCCGATCGCGACGATGTTGTTGAGCACCGGTGCCCACATGTACGGGCCGAAGGATGACTTCGCATTGAGCACCTGGCCGAGCAGCGTGTAGAGGCCGTAGAAGAACAGCTGCGGCAGGCACCAGTAGGCGAACGCCGTGGCCAAGGCCATCTGTTCGGGGCTCCACCCCGAGGAGTAGAGCCATACGAGCAGCGGTGCTGCGAGGGTTGCGAGGACGCTCACGGCGGCCAGGATCATGAACGACAGGGTGAGCAGGCGGTTCGTGAAGTCCTCACCGCCGTCCTCCCGTTTCGAAGCCCGCACGATCTGCGGGACGAGCACGGCATTGACCACACCGCCGGCGAGCAGCATGTACAGGGTGTTCGGCACCTTGTTCGCGATGTCGAAGGCATCGGCCTGGACGGCGGTCACACCGATCGCGGTGGCCAGCAGCGAGGCCTTGACGAGTCCGAGCACTCGCGAGGTCAGAGTGCCTGCGGTCATGATCGCCGAGGACTTGGCCAAGGAAGAGAAACTGGACAAGCGCTACCTCTTTTCGGGGTCGTCTGTCTGGGCACGAGCCATGGCGTCGGCCAACTGCTGTTCGGGGATCTTCGGTCGTCCGCGCGAGATGGTCTTGACCAACCCGATCACGAACACGGCGGCCAGAGCCAATCCGATCACGGCGGTGCCGATGTTCTCCCAATCGGCGCGGACCCTGACCATGAGCGACTCCTGCTTGGGCAGGACGACATCGTCGGCCGTGACCATTTCGATCGTGGTCGGCACATCGGCATTGGCCAGGCCCTCGACGGGAACGTCGACGCGCGTCGTCTCCTCGGCCGGCACCTGCACGGTCTCCGTGGTGTGCGCTCGCAGCTGCGGAGTGGCCGGTTTCATCCGGATGTGCAGGGTCGCCTCGGCGGGGGAATCATTGACGATCGTGACCGGGATCGTCGTCTCCTCCCCGGTGACGAGGAGGATCGATGACCCCTTGCGCAGGTGCAGGCTGTCCATGAGATCCCGACTCTGCTCGCGTGCGGCGTCCGCGCAGATGTTCGCGTTCCTGCCCAGGGTCCACGCCGCCGAAGTGCAGCTGAGCAGCTCCCGATCCAGGCGGATGTCGGCGGCTTCCTGATCGGTGAAGACGCTGTTGAAGTCCTCCTGGTCGGCACGGGTCTCGGCCAGGGACTTCACCGCCTTCGTCCGGATGTGCGGCGCATCGGAGGGCGTGTGCAGCAGTCCGCGGGATTCGACGGACGAGTCGAGGAGCTCATCGACCCCGGTCGGGTCGATCCAGGGTGCGGAGTTGAGCGCTTCGACCGTCTGCTCCCATCCCTCCGAGGCGGCCGCGCGCGGCAGAGGGACGAACAGGTGGCGCGAGCGGTAGGGAGCTTCGGATTGGATCGCGGCCGATTCGGCGACGAGCTCGGACAGCACCGAGGCGGGGTGATCCGAGGCGATCGCCTCGGCGCTCAGGTCCGTCAGAGTGGTATCGCTGACGAGGGTGTCGATCGTCGACTGACCGTCATCGGTCGTCGTCGTATTCGAGTGCGCGTCATCGTGGATGCCGCTCGTCGACGGCTGCTGCTCATCGCTGATGATCGCGGTGGTGTTGCCGGTCTTCGTCAGCGCCCGCAGCCCGCTCTTCGTGGCACTGCCGGCCACGGGCCAGGCGATGTCGGTGCGTGCCTCGGGGAACACGTCCTTGACGATTCCGCGCTGCTTCTGTGCGAATTCGGCCAGCCGGTCGATCTCGGTCCCGCGCAGGGCGCTGAGGTCCGGATCCCCGAAGGGCAGAGCGATGATCGTGTGCTTCTGGGCCGCGGAGACGAAGTCCTCGTACCAGGACTTCAGGCGTTTGCGCTGGTCCTCTTCGGCTTCGATCTCGGCTGCGCTGGCATCGTCGTCGCTGTCTGCGACCGCCGCCTGCGGCGTCTCGGTCCCCTCATCGCCGGGTCCCTCGGTGTCCTCGGGTTCCTGGCCATCGGCGGGCGGTTCGGCGACCGCGGCTTCGAAGGAGGCGATGACTCGGGGGTCGACGGCCAGTCCGAGTTCCTTGTTCTCGAGCAGCTTGCGGATCCGCGACAGCTCACCGCCTTCGCCGATGGCCTCGTCGAGCCGATCGGGGTCGATGATCCCGCCGGTGGAGTGGCCGGGCAGGGTGACGGGTGCGAGCATGCTGATCTTCGTCTGGTCGAATTCCGGGTCCGGATACCAGGTCGTGAAGCCGATCTCGGAGGCGCGCAGACCGGACTCGTCGCCGAGTTGGACCGCGAGGCCCCGCGGACCCCAGGAGTCCACGGGTGAGGACTTGCTCAGACCGAGGTCGTCGGCCGGAACGGTGAAGGTGAACTCATAGGAGGAGCCGGCGTCGATCCTGTCGTCGAAGGTCGCGTCCACGGCGGTGCCGGTCGACTCCTCGTCGTCGCCGTCCTCCTTCGCCTTCTTGCGCGCCTCAGGACCGTGGTCGTCGAGGTCGGCGATCGTCCGGTGCTGTGCCTGTCCCTTCTTCCAGGAGCTCAGGCGGGAGCCCGAGTCGAGTGTGCGCGTCGACAGCTCCAGATCCAGACTCGGTTTCTCGATCGGCTTCTCGGTCGGGTTCGAGATCAGCCCGCGGACCGTCAGCGTCCCCTTCTCATCGATCCAGGGGGTCACCTCGTCGAGGGTGATCGACACGTCGTCCTGCCCGTCGTCGGCGTCCTGCGCGTCGTCGGCGGAGGCCGAGTCCGTCGTGGCCGCCGCTGCCGGGGCGGCCGAGGCTGTGGGGGCGGCCGAGAGTGCGAAAACCGGCCCTGCCAGCAGGAGGAGTGTGCTCAGCAGGGCGGTGATCAATCGCAGGCGGCGGATGGGAATGGCTTTCACGGCTCCAGTCGGGACACCATCGGAGATGCGGCGGCGACGATGCGACGTTCATTGGCGAACGACAGTCGCGAACGCAGGTCGGAAAAGGGCACCCACGCCGCATCGATCGCTTCTTGGTCAGGATCATTATCCACCGTCAGGGCCCCCGACTGTGCACGCAGGAGGAAATGGTGGACGAGTTTGTGGATCCGGATCCCGGCCACTGTGAACCAGTAGTCGACGGTGCCGAGCGGGCAGATGATGTGACCGCGGATGCCGGTCTCCTCCTCGATCTCACGGCGAGCCGCCTCGGCGGGGGTCTCCGTGCCCTCGAGGTGGCCTTTGGGCAGGCACCATTCGATCCGGCCGGCCCGATTGATGCGGGCGATGACCGCCACGGTCAGACCAGGATCCGAAAAATCGACGACGATGCCACCGGCGGAGATCTCCTCCACCGTGGTTCGGCGGGACGTGCGGGGTCCCGGCTTGGGCATCGGTGTGGTCATTCTCCCACCTTAGTAGGCGAAGCTTGGAAGTTCCGTGTCATCGGCTCCCGGTAGGCTTATGGAGGCCAGAACTTCCGCCTGCACCCGGGCGGAGCGTCAAGAGCAGAAATCTGGAAGAAGGAGCTCGGTGGATCCGCAGACCGCGCACACCCGACTGCACGACAAGCTCGATGAGCTCGAGCACATTCTCGGCCCCCTGGGTCAGAGGTTCTCGGACGCAGGCTTCGAGCTCGCCCTCGTCGGCGGTTCCGTCCGTGACGCGCTGCTCGGCCGGCCCATGCCCGATCTCGACTTCACAACGGATGCCCGGCCCGATGACATCCTCGATCTGATCTCGGACTGGGTCGACACGCACTGGGACATCGGGCGCGAGTTCGGGACCATCGGGGCCGTGAAATCCGGTGTGCAGATCGAGGTCACGACCTATCGGGCCGAGGCCTATGAGGCGGATTCGCGCAAACCGGTCGTGCGCTTCGGCACGGACCTCGACGCCGACCTCGTCCGTCGCGACTTCACCATCGGGGCGATGGCGATCCGTCTGCCGGGCAAGACCTTCGTCGACCCGTACGGCGGTTTCGAGGACCTCATCGCCGGTCGCATCCGCACCCCCGGCGCGGCATCGGATTCGTTCTCCGACGATCCGCTGCGGATGATGCGGGCGGCCCGCTTCACCTCTCAGCTCGGACTCGACCCCGTCGCCGAGGTCGAGGAGGCGATGAGCGCGATGGCCGAGAGGATCGAGATCATCTCCGCCGAACGCGTCCAGGTCGAACTCGTCAAGCTCATGACCGGCATCGACCCGGCGGCCGGCATCGACCTGCTCGTGCGCACGGGCATCGCCGACCATGTCCTGCCCGAGGTGTCCGGACTGCGCCTCGAGACCGACGAGCACCACCGCCACAAGGACGTCTACCAGCATTCGCTGACCGTGCTGCGTCAGGCCATCGACCTCGAAGACCGCTACGCCGCCGCGCAGCGCGAGGCCGGCATGGACGATGACGATCCGCAGCGTCTGATCGTCCCGGACTTCATCGTCCGCTTCGCCGCGCTCATGCACGATGTCGGCAAACCCGCGACCCGTCGCTTCCAGCCCGGTGGGGCGGTGACGTTCTACCATCACGACGCCGTGGGCGCGAAGCTCACGGCGAAGCGGATGAAGGCGCTGCGCTTCGACAAGGACACGACGAGGGCGGTCGGCCGCCTCGTCGAGCTCCACCTGCGCTTCTACGGCTACGGCGACGCGGGATGGACGGACTCGGCGGTGCGCCGCTACGTCACCGATGCCGGTTCCCTGCTGACCCGGCTGCACATCCTCACCCGCGCCGATGTGACCACGCGGAACAAGAAGAAGGCCGACCGCCTGGCGTTCGCCTACGACGATCTCGAAGAGCGCATCGAGGCCCTGGCCAAGCAGGAGGAGCTCGATTCGATCCGCCCGGATCTCGACGGCCGACAGATCATGGCGATCCTCGACATCGAACCATCACCCCTGGTGGGCAAGGCGTACAAACACCTGCTCGAGCTGCGCATGGAACACGGGCCCCTGGGGCCTGAGCGCGCCGAGGCGGAGCTGCGGTCCTGGTGGGAGACGAACGGTTCGTAACAGCCCCCGGCTGAGCTGTCCCGAACGTGGTGCTGATAGCTTCGGTATCGCGTAGATTTGTGCCAGGCGTCACACGCTGTGATGTGGGCGACGATGTGAGGAGACAGCAATGACAGTGACCGATGAGTTCCGGGCAGCCCGAGATCAGCTGATCGAACTCCGCAGCGACTACGACACCGCCCGTTCGACGTTCGAATGGCCGCGCTTCACCCACTTCAACTTCGCCCTCGACTGGTTCGACAAGGTCGCGGAGAACAATGACAGTCCCGCCCTGTGGATCGTCGAACAGGACGGTTCCGAGGGAAAGTGGTCCTTCGCCGAGCTCTCGGCCCGGTCGAACCAGGTCGCGAACTACTTCCGCCGGGCCGGGGTCAAGCGCGGCGATCACGTCATGGTCATGCTGAACAACCAGGTCGAGCTGTGGGAGACGATGCTCGCCGGCATCAAGCTCGGGGCCGTGCTCATGCCTGCGACCACACAGCTGGGTCCGATCGACCTCAGCGACCGGGTCGAGCGCGGTCGGGCCGAATTCGTCGTCGCCGGTCCGGACGATGCCGCGAAGTTCGACGAGGTCGAGTCCGAGGTCGTGCGCATCGTCGTCGGCGGTCAGGCCACCCGCCAGCAGGACTACACGTACTCGGAGTCCGCCGAGGAGTCCACCGAGTTCGACCCGCAGGGCAAGTCGCGGGCCGATGACCTGCTGCTGCTCTACTTCACTTCGGGCACGACCTCGAAGGCGAAGATGGTCGCCCACTCGCACGTGTCCTACCCCGTCGGCCATCTGTCGACGATGTACTGGATGGGACTGACGCCCGGCGACATCCACCTCAACGTCGCCTCTCCCGGCTGGGCCAAGCACGCCTGGTCGAACATCTTCACCCCGTGGATCGCCGAGGCCTGCGTCTTCCTCTACAACTACTCGCGCTTCGATGCGAACGCTCTGATGGAGACCATGGACCGGGTCGGAGTGACGAGCTTCTGCGCCCCGCCGACGGTGTGGCGCATGCTCATCCAGGCCGATCTCGGTCACCTCAAGACCCCGCCGACGAAGGCCCTGGGCGCGGGAGAGCCGCTCAATCCCGAGGTCATCGACCGTGTCAAGAGCGACTGGGGCGTGCTCATCCGCGACGGCTTCGGTCAGACCGAGTCGACTCTGCAGATCGGCAATCCGCCGGACCAGGAGCTCAAGTACGGGTCGATGGGCAAGGCGCTGCCCGGCTTCGACGTCGTCCTCATCGATCCGGCCACCGGTGAGGAGGGCGATGAGGGTGAGATCTGCCTCCGACTCGATCCCCGTCCCATCGGTCTGACCAGCGGGTACTGGTCGAATGAGGAGAAGACGGCCGAGGCCTTCGCCGACGGCGTCTACCACACCGGTGATGTCGCCGAACGCGATGAGAACGGGTTCATCACCTATGTCGGTCGCGCCGATGATGTGTTCAAGGCCAGTGACTACCGTCTGTCCCCGTTCGAACTCGAGAGCGTGCTCATCGAGCACGAAGCCGTCGCCGAGGCGGCCGTGGTCCCCTCCCCGGACCCCCTGCGTCTGGCGGTGCCGAAGGCCTATGTCGTCGTGTCCGAGAAGTTCGCCGCCGATGCCGAGACGGCACGGTCGATCCTCGCCTACTGCCGCGAGAACCTCGCACCGTACAAGCGCATCCGCCGCCTCGAGTTCGCCGAGCTGCCGAAGACGATCTCGGGCAAGATCCGTCGGGTCGAGCTGCGGGCGCGCGAGGACCAGCTGCATCCCTTCTCCGGCGAACCGGTCGTCGAGGGCAACGAGTACGCGGACACGGACTTCGACCTCAAGGGCTGAGTCAGCCGCGCGCGGGGGCGCTTCGTCGGCGCCCGCGGGGCCGAAAGCGCTCGTTCAACGCTGCGCCCAGTTTTCGACTCGAGGAACAATCGAATACCGGGCGCAGCGTTGAACGAGGGGCTCGAGGGGACTCCGAGGGGGAGACTGTGAATGTGAGCAAACACGCACATGTCATGGTTGATTCTCATGGCCTGAATTAAAATGCCTGGTGAGATGCCATAAACGGGGTTACTCGATGAACCATTCGGTAACCTCACCCCGTGATTCGGCGCGAGGCTCAGCACTTTTTCACTCTCTACTAAAGAATGCGTGCGACACTGATTGGCGTCTTTGACCTTTTTCGGACCTCGTCGCCACGCAATGCGGCAGGCTGACTGACCTGGAGGACCTTGGGTGGCTAAGGGACAACACACAGCGAAGAATATCGGCAGAAACACGAAGAACCTTCTCAATTACCCGCGGGCCGGCGTCAGCGGGTGGACTCGTTACCTGCCGAGCATTCGCGTACTCGTCGTCGGCGGCCTCAGCCTCGTCATCGCGCTGTGCGTGCTCTTCGCCATCGGATACGCCACGACCGACATTCCCGAGCCGAACCTCGAGGCGACCGGTCAGACCTCGACGATCTACTACAGCGACGGCAAGACCCCCATCGGCCAGTACAAGGTCGAGGACCGCAAGTCCGTGGACATCGATGAGATCTCCGAGCCGATGCAGAAGGCTGCGATCGCTGCCGAGGACACCTCGTTCTACGAGAACCGCGGCATCTCGATCAAAGGCCTCTCCCGCGCCGTCGTCGGCGTGGCGACGAACAAGTACGCGGGTGGCGGTTCGACGATCACCCAGCAGTACGTGAAGAACTTCTACCTGACGAATGAGCATTCCTTGGATCGCAAGATCAAGGAGATGTTCATCTCACTGAAGATCGACCAGCAGCAGTCCAAGGACCAGATCCTCGCGAACTACCTCAACACGATCTACCTGGGCAGGCGCTCCTACGGCGTCGAGGTGGCCGCACAGAACTACTTCGACAAGCCGGCCAAGGACCTCGACGTCAGCGAGTCGGCGCTCCTGGCCGCGATGATCCAGCGCCCGGGGGCGGCCGATCCATCTGACAATCCGGAGGCCTACCGGGACCGTTTCGACTATGTGATCAAGTCGATGGTCGACGAGGGCTTCATCAGCCAGGAGCAGGCCGACAAGGTCGACATGCCCGACGTGCGGAAAGCGAACAAGGAGTCCTCGCTGTCGGGCCAGAAGGGCTACATGTGGGACTTCGTCAGGCGTGAGGCGCTGAGGGAGCTCGACATCGACGAGGCGCAGCTCGACCGCGGCGGCTACAACATCGTCACGACCTTCGACAAGGACCGGATGAAGGCCGCGGAGAAGGCCATCAAGTCCCTGCCGCCGAACCAGCCCGAGGGCATGCAGGCCGGGCTCGTCTCGATCGACCCCGACAACGGCGGGATCGAAGCCTTCTACGGTGGCAAGAACTACCTCGACCAGGCCTTCAACGCCTCCACGCAGAGCCATGTGCAGTCGGGTTCGACGTTCAAGCCCTTCGCACTCGTCGCCGGTCTCGAGAACGGTGTGCGCCTGACCGATTCGTACCCCGGTTCGAGCCCGACGACTCTGAACAACGAAGGGACCCCGTGGACGGTCAACAACTTCGGCAATACGAGCTACGGCCCGGTCAGCCTGCTCAAGGCGACCCAGTCCTCGATCAACACCGCCTATGCCGCGCTCAACGTCCAGGTCGGACCGGACAAGACCGTCGATGTGGC
>DWZN01000017.1 GCA_019117545.1 Candidatus Brevibacterium intestinavium | reverse complement strand
CGACCGAGGCCCGGCGACGCGCACGGCGGCTGCCCCACAGTTCGGCTGCCGCCTACAGTCCGCGGCCGGCCTCCCACGGCTCCTCGGAGGCGCCGGTGATGAGTGCGTTGACCGACATCGCCTGCGCATCGGTGAACGAGGCGATGTAGTCGACCACCGCGCGTGCCCGGCCCCGCCTCACGATCGCGGCGGCGCCCTCCTCCCCCAGTGCCTCGGGATTGCGCGAGTACAGGTCCTGATATTCCTGCGTGGCCGCCTCGACGGAATCGATCAGCCGCCGCGGGATCCGGGTCACCTCATCGGGGTCGAGGAGCCATTCGTGGAAACCCTCGACGAGTGAGGCGATGATCCGCGTCTGCCCGCGCTGATACACCGCGAGGTCGGAGCGTTCGAGCACGAACTTCGAGTGCACGAACTTGAGCACCATGACATCGTGCCAAGCATCCTGGCTCAACCGCACATGGCCGCTGCGCACATGCGGATCCGGGTCGACGACGATCGAGGCCTGCAACCGGTCGATCCACCTGCGGGTGAACGCCGTGACCGCCCGATCGGCCTCCAGCCCTCCGTCGTAGGGAACCGCGAGCAGGCCTTCGACGAGGTCGCTGTTGATCCGTTCGACCGAGGCCCTGAACGCTTCCTCATCGGCGATCCACGGGTCCTTGTCCCGGGTGTGGCGCCGGATCGCCTCGAGCGCATGTCCCGGCCGCCGCCGGTCGAGCTCCGAATCATGCAGAGCCTCCAACTGGCGACAGTCGCGCAGCCACCGCCCGAGCTCAGCGGACACACTCGTGTACTGCAACACGTTCGACCGGTAGAAGTCATCGAGATCATGGACAGCGTAGGCGATGTCATCGGCGACGTCCATGACCGCACACTCGAGCGTCTGCTGATAGCGCCCGATTGCCGGGAACGTCGAGAGCGCATCGACCATCTCATCGACCTCGGTGACATAGGCGGAGAACTTCATGGCCCCCACGCTCGCATCGTTGCCGACACCGCGTGGCATCCGCGAAGCAGTCAGTCCCCGGTCACCGGTCCACTCCCCGCGTTCCCACGGATACTTCAACACCCCGGCGCGCACCGCTCGGGTGAGGTTGAGCCCGCGTGGGGTGGCATCGCAGCTGTCGAGTGCGGTGAGGATCCGAAACGTCTGCGCATTGCCCTCGAAACCGTCATCGAGGTGCAGCAGCGACCGTGCCACCCGGTCGAGCTCCTTCTCGCCGAGGTGGCCGAACGGCGGATGCCCGAGGTCGTGAGCGGCCGCTGCCGCCTGCACCACCACCGGATCGCACCCACCGAGGTCGCTGACGAGCCCACGGGTCGCCTCATCGGCGTTGTTCAAGGTGATCGCGATCGACCGGGCCACGGCCGAGACCTTGAGCGAATGCGTCAAGCGATTGTGGATGACCGTTCCGGAACCGGCCTGCGGAATCACCTGGGTGACCGAGGCCAGCCTGGAGAAGAACGGGGAGAACCGGATCCGTTCGATATCGACGCGGAATGCGTCCTCTCCGGGGCGGGCCACCTCGGCGACATTGCGCTCGCGACCACCTGTGGTGTGAAATCTCTGACGCTCCATCTGACCAGACTACCGATTCCCGGGTTCGACCAGCACAATTCCTTGAGACTCAGATCACAGTGACGTATGGTCAAAGCACCTGTAGGAGGTGGTCACGATGACCGGTGTCAATGAAGATTTCTACCAGCCAGCCACCCGCCCCGGCGACATCATCGAAGTCGAGGACGAAGAGACCGGCGAGCTGGTCAAGCACATGATCTACCTCGACGAATTCGGCAACGGAACGAAGACGCGCCCACTGACCGAAGAGGAACTCGAAGAACTCGACGAGGAGTGAGCGACACAGGCCCTCACGACCGGGCGCGTGGTGATCGCCACGCGCCCGGTGCCCCTCACCACGAAGCTCTCACGGTCTCCGTCGGACCGTTGACCTCGGTGAAGCCGGCGTCGGTGACGCTGATCTGCTGCTCGTTCGCGTCCCATGCGGCCTGCGTCGCCGTGCTCACGCGCAGGCTGAATCCCGAATCGCGCCAGCGGTCGCGCATCGCGGCCGGCATCTGTTCGAACGCCAGCTGCGCGGCGTGACCGCATTGGGCGGCGGCCTTGCCCGTCGTCAGCGTCAGCTCGGGTGAGAGTTCGATGGATACGACCGCCTCGGCGACGGGGACCAGGCTCTCCCCCTCATCGGGGAACTCGGTCCCGCCCACCTGCAGCTTCTTCAGCTCCTTCGGCAGGGGTTCGACGGGTCCGGGCGGGAAGACGAACGCTTCGGCGGGAGCGAAGTCCGCATCACCGCCGAAGCTCACGCTCACGCATCCGAGTGCGCGAGCATCCTCGAGCTTCTTCCCGTCCCCGCGGCGCACCACCTTGCGGATGGCGCCGTCGCGCCAATAGTCGACGGCCTCGTGCCAGTCCCCGCCGGGCTGGGATCGCGGGTCGTCGAGGAACGTCACCACGGCCCTGGCGGTGGCTTCGAGGACGTCGATGTGGCGGGCCATGTTCGTCTTCGACCGGCGAACGACGATCGGCAGAGACCACGGGATCTCATGATCGGATTCGTGCCTGCGCATGTGCTCGGTCAAATGCTCGCTCCTACTCGAACCTCTCAAGTGCGCAGCCGCACACCCAATCTCATAACGTCGCCGCCGATGAGTTATTCCATGCCCGCCGGACAGTGAGCGCCCCGCCGGCGAGCGCGCCGCGACGATCGGCTCACCGCGGATCTCACATGCTGAACGACAGTCCAGTTAGAGTGGGGTCGAACTGTCAGCCTCATGAGAGACGCCTCAGCCGCCTGCGGGGCCGTTCCACCAGACCGACACACGGAGGCGAACATGACCGAAGCCGCTGAGCCCGCAACCGACAGCGCCGAGATCCCCGCATTCATCCTCTCAGCGATGACCGACCAGATGCGGGCCGTGCTCGACCTGCAGGCGACACGAGCCGAGGAATGCGCACAGGCGGGACGACGCGCGATCAGTGCCGATATGGACGCTGACACCGCGCGGCTGGCGGCGATGCGAGCCGAATACCGGGCCGAACGCTCCTTCTGGAACGAGGGCGGACCGCTGATGGCTCACACCGTCGACGAGGTCATCGACACCGCCGGTGCCCAGGTGCCCATCCGCATCCATCGCCCCACCGCCGAGGCGATCCTGCCCGGGATCGTCTTCCTCCACGGAGGCGGCTTCACCGTCGGCGACCTCGACACCCATGATCGGATCATGCGGGTCATCGCCGCCGAGAGCGGAGCCGCAGTCATCGGCGTCGACTACTCGCTGTCCCCGGAGTCGAAGTTCCCGCAGGCCCTGCACGAGGTGGCCGGCGTGATCGACCGTCTCGCCCGCAGCGGGGAGGCTTTCGGGATCGACGGTTCAACGCTGGCGATCGGCGGCGACTCCGCCGGAGCCATGCTCACCCTCGGTGCGGCTCTGCTGCTGCGCGACGACCCGGCAGGCATCGGCCTCGATCCGCGGACCTTCTCCTGTCTCCGCGCCCTGCTGCTCTTCTACGGCGGGCACGGCCTCGTCGATTCCGCGAGCAGGCGCCTCTACGGCGGCGGCTGGGACGGCATGAGCCGCGAGGATCTCGACTCGATCACCACGGAGCACTTCTCCTCCTCCGCCGATGCCTCCTCACCCTATGTCGATCACCTCGAGGCCGATCTGGCCGGCCTTCCCCCGGTCTTCATCGCCGCGGCCGGGCTCGATCCTCTCCGCGATGACAGTGAGGCCCTGCATGTGCGGCTCGAGGAGGCCGGGACACCGGTCGACTACCACCTGTACCCGGCAGTGCTCCACTCCTTCCTCCACTTCGGTCGGATGCTCGACGATGCCGGAGACGTTCTCACCCGCAGCGCCGGCTTCGCGGCCGCTCACCTCTGAACCGGCGGCCGACGGCGCCAGTCAGGGACGGCGGCCTCCGTGGTCGGTCGATCCCACTCAGGGCTGACGATCCCGCAGGCAATAGGATGCTGTTCGGGCGTCGATAGAGGGAGGAGCGGACAGGCGCATGGCAGAACCGACTGAGAACGAGCCGGGCACTGACAGTTCCCCGCGGCCGAGCATCCCGTTCGTCCGGGACGCCGGAATCGCCGGCGGTGCGGTCGTGCTCTTCCTGCTCGTGCGCATCATGGCGATCGCGCATTGGGATTGGCCGGTGGCCAGCGATGTGGCGGATTCGATCAACTTCAGTGATGCGGTCGGCGCGGTGCTGGGCACGCTGTTCGCCAGGCCCACGGTCACAGCGATCGTGATCATGTTCATCCTGCCGTTGTCGGTGGTCGAGTTCGTGTGGTGCCTGCTCGACAAGAATCCTCGGATCATCGGGCGTGTGCTCTTCGTCGTGTTCCTCGGCACGGCCACAACAGCACTGATCCTCACCTTCCATATGTGGTGGCTGCTCATCGGCGCAACCGCACTCGGCGCGGTCCTCACGCTGATGCGCATCTTCTGGAAGCACGGTTACAGGCGACAGAGCATCGTCGGACTGCTGAGAGCCACAGGGGTGCTCGCCATCATCGCCGCCCTGGCCATGTCGACGCTCATCGATACGCCCTGGATGCTCCACGAGCAGATCGAGACAGACCAAGAGACGCTCGACGGCTATGTCATCGAGACTCCCTCGGGCTTCCTCAAAGTCCTCGTCGACGACCCTCGAGAGGTGCGGATCCTCAACAGCTCCGACGTCGTCTCCAGAGTCATCATCGACGAATGAGACAGACAGTCCTCATCGGCCGTCGCTGCCGACCCGCGCTGAGGTTCTGAGACAGCAATGGCCCGGTCTCCCTGAATCCAGGGGCCGGGCCATCCGTTCGCGGACGTCAGTAGTGCGCTGGTGGGTCACTTGCCGGAAACGACTCGTCCTCCCACTCATCGACCAGCTCGTCCTCGTGTTCTTTGTCGACCGAATCGGTGCCGGGCTTCTCCGCCAGATCCTCCCTGGCCTCCTCCGGCACCCCGGTCGGAGCCTTCTCGTCCTTCTCGCCTGCGTCTGACATGGAAACCGTCCTTTCTCGACTACGCCACTATGCTGACATCGTTTCGCTCAACACGGTAGGGGGCGTGCGCACTCAGTACGCAGCGGCCCCGGCCCTCTGCTGCCGGTCGCGTCCGATCTCGGCGTCGAATTCGGCGCCCAGCAGCAGGGCGAGGTTGACCATCCACACCCAGGCGAGCCCGACGATCACTCCCCCGATCGACCCGTAGGTGACGTTGTAGCTGCTGAAGTTGTTGATGTAGAGCACGAAGCAGGATGACACGACCACAAGGGCCAGCAGAGCGATGAGCGCGCCGAGGCTGACCCACCGGAACTTCGGCTGCTTCACATTCGGAGTCACATAGTAGAGCACGGCGATGAGCAGCATGACGAAGAAGACGAAGACCGGCCATTTCACCACGTTCCAGATCAGCAGGGCCGTCGGCCCCATGCCGATGAGCTCACCGAGCGATTCCGCGATCGGCCCCGACAGGACGAGCAGCAGCCCCAGGGCGGCCATGACGATGAGCGTGACCACGGTGATCAGCAGCATCAGCGGCTTGAACTTCCAATAGGGTCGGCTCTCCTCCACCCGGTAGACGGTGTTGAGGGCACGACCGAATGCGCCGATGTACTTCGACGACGACCAGATCGCCAGGGCCAGGCTGCCGATGAGTGTGGCGCCGGCCGAGGAGGACTCGGTGAGTTCGACGATGAAGGGGCGAATCGCCGAGGCGGCCTCGGCCGAGACATCGTGAGCCAGGGACAGCACCGCCTCGGTGGTCGCTTCGGCTTCGCCGACCACGCCGAGCAGGGAGACCATCGCCAGGATCGCCGGGGCCGCGGACAGCAGAGCGTAGAAGCCCAGCCCGGCGGCGCGGTCGAGGCACTCGTCCTCGAGCAGGCGCTGCAGGACGTGCTTGATGATGCGCCACCGCCTCGGAGCCGCGTTGAGCGAACGATCTGTCATGGCCTCAAGGCTACTGCCAGCAGACACACATCGGGCTGAGGGCTTCTGCCCATGTCCCGGCTCCGAACGGCTCTGATCCCGCTCCTGTCAGGCGACATCGAGAGAAATCCGACGAAGTGCTTAGACTGAGCCATTAGTGTGTCCTCGATGACTCGATTGCGACGTTGGCCCTACACCTTCGCCATGGCGCTCTCGCTCCTCGTCGGAGCGGTCGCCGTGGCTTCTTCGCTCTATCTCGATCTGCCGTTGAAGGATCCCGACGGCTTCCTCGGACCCTCATACATCCGTCTGCCGCTCCTGGCCCTCGGATTCGTCGGCGGCGGACTCATCGTCGAGGCGGTGCGAAGAAGCGGGTGGCGAAATCTCCCGGCCGCCGTCGTCGAGGTCGCAAAGACGGAGTGGAACAGGCACCGGGTGCTGTGCATCGGTGCCGGACTGCTGTCCTTCTACATCTGCTACGTCGCCTACCGCAATCTCAAGAGCGATCTGCCCGTCTACCGCGAAGGCACCCTCTACGACCACCAGCTGCTGCAGCTCGACCACTGGCTCAGCGGGGGCAACAACCCGGCGGTGCTCCTGCACGATCTCTTCGGCACCGAGATCATGGCGAATCTGCTCTCGATCGCCTACCTCGCCTATCTTCCGCTCATCCCGATCAGTCTCGGCGCCTTCCTCGTCCTCAGCCGCAATCACGCCGTCGGGGCCTGGTATGCGACGACACTGTGCCTGAATTGGGTGCTCGGCACGATCAGCTACTACATGCTGCCCTCGCTCGGCCCGGCGTTCGCCCGTCCCGAGCTCTACAGCAGCCTGCCCGACACCGGGGTCAGCCAACTGCAGGATGTGCTCATCGCCACCCGGCTCGAGTTCCTCAGCAACCCGGCCGGCAGCGAGTCCATCCAGGGTGTGGCTGCGTTCGCCTCACTCCACGTCTCCGTGACCTTCGCCGCCGCCCTGTTCATGATGCGCACGAAGCAGAGTCGACTCCTCCGCACGATCACCTGGGTCTTCTTCGGCGTGACCATTCTGGCCACGCTCTACTTCGGCTGGCATTACATCCTCGACGACATCGCCGGGATGGGCATCGGCTGGGCCTCGGTGACGGTGGCCGGTTGGGCCACCGGTCATCGGAGGAGACGGAACCTGCAGCCGACCGAACCGGTCATCGCCTCGGGCGCCGAGGCGGCCGCAACCGCCGAAGCGGCCGTGACCGCCGAGTTGACCGAGGTCTCCGAGGCGGACATGAGTTCGCTCGAGGCCGAGAAGCGCACCCTCGTCGACGCCACCGAGCTCAGCGCCGATGCCGAGCCCTCACCGCCGCAGCCTCCGGTGCGCAGAACCGCCTAGGGCAGCGCGCAGAGGCTGCGATGGTTCAGTCGCTGCCGGGGTGCAGCACCACCTTCGAGTAGCCTTCTTCGCGTCGGTCGAATCGAGCATAGGCGTCCGGGGCGTCGGTCAGCGGCAGCTCCTGGGAGACGACGAATCCCGGTTCGGCGCGTCCGGCGATGATGAGGTCGCGCAGTCTGTGGGCGTAGCGCTTGGCATCGGCCTGGCCGGTGCCCAGCGTCTGTCCCTTCTCGAAGAGCCGGCCGATCCTGACCAGGAGTTCGCCCTTGGCCGAGTGTTCGTCCGGGGCTCCCGGATCGGAGGGCAGATAGAGGCCGACGACTCCGATGCCGCCGGTGTGTCGCACCGTGCCGACCAGCTGGTTGAGCACCGTGGCAGGCTGTTCCTCTCCGCTGGCGACTGTGGCCTGGTACCCGACGGCGTCGATGCCGCGGTCGGTGCCGTAGTCGCCCAGGGCATCGGAGATCTGGTCGACGGGGTCGCCGTCGTCGAAGTTGATCGGTTCGGCGCCCAGTTCTCCGGCGAGCTCCAGCCGGCTGGGCACATGGTCGACGACGAAGATGCGACTGGCGCCTTTGAGACTCGCCGAGTAGGCGGCCATGATCCCGACGGGCCCGGCCCCGTAGACGGCGACCGTCTCACCCGGCTTCACTCCGGCCAGCTCCGTGGCGTGATATCCGGTGGGAAAGATGTCGGCGAGCATGGCGAAGTCCGTTTCGTGCTCCTCGCCCGCCGGCAACGGCACGCAGTTGTAGTCGGCGAAGGGCACGCGCAGGTATTCGGCCTGCCCTCCTCCGTACGGGCCCATTCCGACATAGCCGTAGGCGCCGCCGGCGGTTCCGGGCTCATTGACGGTGAGGCAGAAGGCCGATTTTCCGGCCCGACAGTTGTCGCAGAAGCCGCAGGCGACATTGAACGGAAGCACGACGCGGTCACCGGCCCTGACCGTGGCTACGCCTTCTCCCACCTCCTCGACGATTCCCATGTTCTCGTGGCCGAACGTGATGCCGGGTTCGGCGTCCGTGCGACCTTCGTACATGTGCAGGTCCGAACCGCAGATCGCCGTCGAGGTGATGCGGACGATCACATCCGTGGGATCGACGATCCTCGGATCGTCGACCTCCTCGACGGCGACTTCGCGTGGCCCTCTGTAGACGACTGCCTTCATCGGCAGATCACCTCCACGGCCGCCTCGGCGACGGCCCTTGGTTCGGTCGGGACAACTTCGACGCCATTGTTCACAGCTGCTCTCCTTCCCGCCCGAGACACGGGCGAGCGATCCGATATGGCCTCACTGGTCAGTGTGGCCCGGCTGCCGAGACCCGACAACCCCCTGTCGTCTCGGCGGTGCTCGATCGCGAAGTGGGGACAGACCTCACACCCACCCGCGTCCCGGTCGTCGGAGCAGAAGGATGTATGCTGAAGACACTTGTGAACCCGTCCTCGGGTTCCCTGCGTCGTCAGGACGCCTCGTCTCTGCAGCTGGGTGACGATCACCCGCGCATGTTTTGCGAAGCCGTTTTCTCTCGGCGATCGAGAGCGCCGACAGCGCTCATTCCATGACCGGAATCGGCGGCCTGCCACCATCCACGGCACGGGCACGCCCTCCGGCACGTCGAAGGGCCACCCCATCACCAACGCACAGACACGCACCAATCCCCCTACTACCGCCGGGAAGACCACCTCGAAAGTCACCTTCGCCGAACTCGGCGTTCCGAAGAAGCTGACCGAGACGCTCAGCCGCGAGGGCAAGACCGCGGCCTTCCCGATCCAGCAGGACACTCTGCCCGACACTCTGGCCGGCCGGGATGTGCTCGGCCGCGGCAAGACCGGTTCGGGCAAGACCCTGGCCTTCTCCATTCCGCTGGTCGCCCGGCTGGCCGCCTCGCCGACCGGCCAGGCAGGGGTCCGCCGGCCCCGCGGGCTCGTCCTCGCTCCCACCCGTGAGCTCGCCACCCAGATCACCGCTGTCATCGACCCGCTGGCTCATGCCGCCGGGCTGAAGACGACGACGATCTTCGGCGGCGTCAAGCAGAAGCGGCAGGAGAACGCCCTGAACGCCGGCGTCGACATCGTCGTGGCCTGCCCCGGCCGCCTCGAGGACCTGCTGCAGCAGGAGCTGCTGAGCCTCGATCACATCGAGGTCACCATCCTCGACGAGGCCGATCACATGGCCGACCTCGGCTTCCTGCCCGGAGTCACCCGCATCCTCAAACAGACCCCGACGAACGGGCAGCGGATGTTCTTCTTGGCCACGCTGGACAACGACGTCGACAAACTCGTCCGGCGCTTCCTGCACAACGAAGTCCTCCACTCCGTCGACGAACCGACCTCGCACGTCTCGGCCATGACCCACCACGTGTACGAAGTGGACGTCGATGACAAGAACGCACTCGTCCACAAGCTCGCCTCGGGCACGGGCCGTCGGATCCTCTTCACCCGCACGAAGCATCGGGCCAAGCGCTTCGCCCGACAGCTCACCGCCGCCGGCATCCCGGCCGTCGACCTGCACGGCAACCTGTCCCAGGGCGCCCGCGACCGCAACCTCGCCGCGTTCACCGGCGGAGATGCGAAGGTGCTCGTGGCCACGGACATCGCCGCCCGCGGAGTCCACGTCGATTCCGTCGAACTCGTCGTCCACGTCGATCCCCCGACCGAGCACAAGGCCTACCTGCACCGTTCGGGCCGCACCGCCCGTGCCGGCAGCGCCGGGGATGTGGTCACGGTCATGACCCCCGATCAGCGCAAGGACACCCTTACCCTGCTGCGCAAGGCCGCGATCAAGGCCACCCCGCAGAAGGTCACGGCCGACTCCCCCGAGGTGGCCGAGCTCGTCGGTGAGGTCGCCGACTACGTCGCCCCGCAGCCGAAGGAACCGGCCCGCCGACCCGAGCAGTCCGGCCGATCCTCCGAACAGGCGAGCGCCTCAGGTCAGGGACGCAAGCGCCGGCCCCGCCGCAGGCGCGGCGGCCGGGGCGGTCAGTCGGCTGGGCCCCGCGGCAATCGCTCTGCCGAGAGCACTCAGAATAATCAGGCGAACTCCAGCGGCGGCCAGGCTCAGCAGAACCGCAGCTCCGAGGGCCGTCGCCGGGGCCGTGCCAGGAGCACCGGAGGCGATCAGGCGGCACGTCCGGCCCGGCCGCGGCGAAGCTCTCAGTCACGCGGAACGAGTGCCGAGACCAGGATGAACCACCGCAGCCGAGGCCACGATGCGCAGCGTTCCCGGGCGTGACCGTCGGCCGCGAATCCCTGACCCTAGTCTGGTTCCGTGACGACCTGCGCGTCGATGACCACGAGGCCCTGACTGCGGCCCGCGCGGACGGTCGCGTGGTCGGGATCTGGCTCCGGGAGTCTCGCGACGCCTCCGGCCTGGGGCCGCGTCCGCTGGGCACGGCCGCCCGGTGGTGGGCGCACGAGTCCCTGCGGGTCCTCGATGCTGAACTGTCCGAACTCGGCATCCCGCTGCTCTTCGCCGCCGGTCGGGGCGACGACATCGTCTGTCAGGTCGTCGATGATCTGGGCATCGACTCCGTTCGC
>DWZN01000016.1 GCA_019117545.1 Candidatus Brevibacterium intestinavium | reverse complement strand
CCCCTGTGCCGACCGCACCACCAGGGCAAGACCGACAGGAAGTACTCTGTTCGAATGACCACGGACGGATCGGTGGAGTACGTCTTCCGCCATGGAGTCGTCACCGAGTCCGCACCGCCGGATCAGCCGGTCAACGTTGAGCACGCAACCCTGTTCGACCGCTATCCGCCCCCGCCCCAGGGCAGGAGTCCGTCCGATGTGCATGGCCCACCGGACGGGCCGCAACCACCGGACGATCCGGGGACGCCGGATGAACCAAGACCACAGAAACAACCACGGGGCCGGGTGAACCGGCAACGACACACCGACCCCTGGGCCGCGCGACCACCGCGGTCGAGCGCCGACACATATTGGCATACGGGTGACGACAGCAGCGATCCGCCGCCGTTCTGAGCGGACCTGCCAGCGCTGAGCTGGCCGGCCCGCTCAGCGCCGCCGGAACCGGTTGTAGAGGACCAGCGCACCGGGCTCGGGCTTGCCCCGAGGGCGACGCCCGCGGGAGATCGAGACGACGTCTCCGCCGTCGGTGCCGGCAGCGAAGACGCGTGCCTCGCGTTCCTGCGCCGACATCCTCGAACGCACCTCGGCTTCGAGTTCTTCGTTGCGGCTCTTGAGCGCATCGACCTCGTTCTGCAGGTCGATGATCTTCTTGATCCCGACGAGGTTGACGCCCTCATCCTGGGACAGCTGCTGGATCAGCCGAAGCTTGGCGATGTCCTTGCCGGAATACCGTCGTCCCCGTCCCGCAGTGCGTTCCGGAGTGACTAGCCCCAGGCGGTCATACTGGCGCAGAGTCTGCGGGTGCATTCCCGCCAGATCCGCAGCCACCGAGATGACATACACCGCCGCACTCGATGAAATGTGCATTGTGCTTCACCACCTCAACTGGCCTTTGCCTTGTCCAGCAGACCATCGCGGGGATCCTCCCCCTCGGTCGCGGATTTGAATGCCTCGACCGCCGCCTTGGCCTCCTTGGACAGATTCTTCGGCGCCACGATCTCGACCGTCGCCAGCAGATCGCCGGTGCCTTTCTTCGTCTTCACACCCTTACCGCGCACCCGCAGGGTCCGGCCCGAGGGCGTACCCGGGGCGACCTTGACCTTGACCGGCATTCCGCCCAGGGTCGGGACCTTGACCTCGGCGCCGAGGGCCGCCTCATCGAAGCTGACCGGCAGGTCCATGCGCAGATTGTCGCCGTCCCGGGTGAAGACCGGGTGCGGCTTCACATGCACGGTCAGGATCACATCGCCGGGCTCGCCGCCGTTCGGACTGGCCTTGCCCTTGCCGGCCAGACGGATCTTCTGTCCGTCCTTGACGCCGATCGGCGTGCGCACGGTCAGCGGTTTGCCGCCGGGCATATTCAGTTTCACCGAGGCACCGTCGATCGCCTCGGTGAAGGACAGGGTCGTGCTCGATTTGATGTCGCCGCCCTTGACCGGTGGCGAATACCCGCCGCCGAATCCGCCGCCGAATCCGCCGAGCAGATCGGCGAGGTCCGGGGGCACGTCTCCCCCGCCGCCGTAGGTGGTGCGGGTCCGCGTCCTTCCGCCGCCTCCGAAGAGGTCGGAGAACACGTCCTCGAATCCGCCGCCGGCAGCACCGCCGGGTCCTCCCGAACCGGCGCTGAACCGGGCTCCGCCGCCCATGGCGCGAACCTGATCGTACTGGGCGCGGGACTCCTTGTCGGACAGCACCTGATGCGCCTGTCCGATCTCCTTGAACTTCTCCTCGGCCTTCGCATCACCGGGGTTGGCATCCGGGTGATACTTGCGCGCGAGTTTGCGATAGGCCTTCTTGATCTCGGCGTCGGAAGCATCTTTGGAGACGCCGAGGGTCTTATAGAAATCCTTCTCGAACCAATCATTCTGAGGACCGGTATTCACCTGGCACCTCCTTCCTTCCCAACAATCCTGTCATCAACGTATTCACTTGTCTCCTCACAATCCGCGTCCCCGGGGAAGGTGCCCCGACGATCCGGACCGCCGCCGAGGCGGTCCCCCGGTCCCGTACGTCAGTTCGCTGATGCACGGGCCCGGGGCCGCCTCGGCGATGGTGGCCGATCAGTCCTCCGGCTGCTGGACTCCGACCCGGGCCGCGCGGATGATGCGCTCCCCGATTCGATAGCCCGGCTGCATGACCAGGAAGACCGTCGGATTCTCGACATCGTCCGAAGGCTGCTGCATGAGCGCTTCGTGGATGTTCGGGTCGAACTCGTCGCCGACCTCTCCGTACTGTTCGACGCCGAGCTTCGCCAGCGAGTCGACGAGCTTGTTCACATGGGTCTCGAAAGGCCCGGTGACATCGCCGTTCTCACGGGCGAGCTTGACCTCGTCGAGCACGGGGATCAGGGCTTCAACGACCTTGATCGTGCCGCCGAGGGCCGCACGCTCACGTTCGCGGTCGGCACGCATCCGGTATGCCGCGTATTCGGCATTGATGCGCTTGAGATCCGCGAGGTAAGCCGCGGCCTCCGAGCCCGGTTCGGGCTCTTCGGTCTGCTCGGCGTCCTCGAGACTCGAAGCATCGGCGGGGATGTCCACCCCGAGGTCGCTGGCATCGGCGGACTCGGTTCCGGCCTGACCGGCACCCGGATCCACGATCTGCTCTTCTTCGGCCCCGTCCGAGGCCGACTGGGCGTCGGCCTCGGGACGGACCTCACCGGTGTCCGGATCGACCCGGCGCTTGTCGCTGAAAGTGAAGCCTGGCTCCTCGGACGACTGGTCGTTGCCCTCGGCAGTCATTACTTCTTCTCCTCGTCCTCTTCGTCGACAACCTCGGCGTCGACGACATCGTCCTCGGCGCCGGCGCTGGAATCGGCGCCTGCCTCGTCACCGGCAGCGGCACCCTCGGCGCCCTGCTGGTTGTAGATGGCTTCGCCGATCTTCTGCTGGTTGGCGACGAGCTTGTCGTACGCGGTCTTCACCGCATCGTCGTCTTCGCCCTTGAGTGCTTCCTTGACAGCGTCGACATCGCCCTGCATCTCGGTCTTGACCTCTTCGGGCAGCTTGTCGTCGTTGTCGGTCAGCAGCTTCTCGGTCTGGTAGGCGAGGTTCTCCGCATTGTTGCGGACATCGGCGGCCTCACGGCGCCTCTTGTCCTCTTCTGCGTGCTCCTCGGCCTCACGGACCATGCGCTCGATGTCTTCCTTCGGCAGTGCCGAACCGCCGGTGATCGTCATCGACTGCTCCGTGCCGGTGCCCTTGTCGGTGGCCGAAACGTGGACGATGCCGTTGGCGTCGATGTCGAAGGCGACCTCGATCTGCGGCACACCGCGCGGAGCCGGAGCGATTCCGGTCAGCTCGAAGGTGCCGAGGTTCTTGTTGTCTCGGGTGAACTCACGCTCACCCTGGAAGACCTGGATCGACACGGAGGGCTGATTGTCCTCTGCGGTGGTGAAGGTCTCCGAGCGCTTGGTCGGGATCGGGGTGTTGCGTTCGATGAGCTTGGTCATCACGCCGCCCTTGGTCTCGAGTCCGAGCGAGAGCGGGGTGACGTCGATGAGCAGGACGTCCTTGCGCTCACCCACGAG
>DWZN01000135.1 GCA_019117545.1 Candidatus Brevibacterium intestinavium | reverse complement strand
AACACCGCTTCCATGAGCGGGTCGAGCCCGGCGGTCGGTTCGTCGAGGAGCAGCAGTTCGACATCCGAGGCCAGAGCGGAGATGAGCGCGACCTTCTGGCGGTTGCCCTTCGAATAGGTCCGTCCCTTCTTGCGCGGGTCGAGGTCGAAGGCCTCGATGAGTTCATCGCGTCTGCGCTCGTCGACCCCGCCGCGCAGCCGAGCGAACAGGTCGATCGCCTCGCCGCCGGTCAGCCCCGGCCACAGTTCCACGTCGCCGGGGACATAGGCCAGGCGGCGGTGCAGACTCACCGCACGCGACCATGGGTCCTCGCCGAGGAGGCGGACCGTTCCCGCATCATGGGCCAGGATGCCCAGCAGGATCCGGATCGTCGTCGACTTGCCGGCGCCGTTGGGGCCGAGGAAGCCGTGGACCTCGCCGCGGGCGACCTCGAGATCGAGCCCGTCGAGAGCGCGGACTCGGCCATAGGACTTCACGACCTCGCGCATCGAGATCGCCGCCGAGGCGGTTGTGCGTCGCTTGTCTGTGCGGGTGCGGGACTGGGTGCTCATGGTTCCTCTCCTCCTGGGGTCGGGTCGTCGGTGTCCTCCGGCGGGACGGTTTCGAGCACACCGTGCTGATAGAGATCGAGCAGATGAGGTGCGAGCCTGGTCATCGTCCCGGTGGTGTCGGTGGTGCCGAGATTGGCTTGCAGCCGTTTGTCGAGCATCGAGGGGGCCAGGGCCATGACCGCGATGGTCGCGGCCTGCCCGCGGGTGTCCTGACTCTGGCGAAAGGTGTATCCGGCGAAGCCCGCGGTGATGTAGCTCTCGACGAGGTCGACATAGTGGTCGAAGTAGCGCTGACCGTGCTCGCTGGGATCGAGCAGGGACTTGACGAGGTAGTCCACGGCGGTGCTCAGCTCCGGGTCGTCGAACATCATCTGCACCGCCATCGTCCTGTACTCGGCGTTCTGTGCCTTCGACTCCGTGATCCGCTCGAACACATAGTCGTCGCAGGCGCTGCGCAGATCTTCCTTCGAACCGAAGTGGTGGATGACGCTGCCTGGCGAGACCCCGGCGGTGGTGGCGATGCTGCGAACCGTCGTCTTCGTGAACCCGTGCTCGGCGAACTCGGCGACGGCCGCAGCGAGGATCCTCTCCGCGGTCTCCGGCGACGAGTGCGGTGAACGGGTGGACGGTGCCTCAGACTTCTTTGAACGCATGTTTAATATTAAACGCGTGTTCAATCACTGGTGTCAAGGCCCCACGGTCTCTGCACAGGGGCAGTGCAATTCAGCGCGTGCAGTCCCATTCAGTGGGAGTAGGGCAGTTCAGCGGGCCCAGCACGATTCGGCGGGCCCGGCACGATTCGGCGGGCCCAGCACGATTCGACTGGCCCGACACGATTCAGCGGGAGATGAATGTTGGTTTCGGCTTACCCGCTACGATTTCGCGGGAGATGACTGTTGGTTTTTCGCGAAAAACCAACAATAGGTTCCCGCGAAATCGTGCGGAGGCACCTGCGCAGGCACCCGGCGGGTAGGCACCCGGCGCACCAGGTGCCCTGCGGGCAGACGGCGGGCAGGCACTCGGCAGAGGGAAACGGCAGCAGCGGCTGTGCGAGTCGGTATCAGTCGGGGCGTCTGCCCGCGGCGGCAGGGATCCGTGCCCGGCCTGCGGCAGGGATTCGTGATCGCAGGCCGGCCGCCGAGCGCTTGAGAGCCCCAAGGCGTGACTTCGCGGCCGCGTAGACGGGCATTGCTCGGGTCGCGGCAGCGTAGGCGCGGGGAGCGATCGGAAGCTCCCATGCCCCCGTGTATTCGTGAGCGTCGGCACCCATCTCGGTTTTGAACCGGACCAAACCGCTTGCGCTGGTCTCGAGGTCGAGGCAGTCTTTGACTCCTCCCAGATCGTAGGTCTTGGCTCCCTCGGAGAGAAGCTGACGGATAGTTGCCAAGTAGAGCGCATTCGACGGCTTCACTCGCGGTTTGGACGTGTCGGTGGCTGTATGGATGCATTCGGCGGTCGAGGACACTCGTACTGTGGTCGTGGCTCCGAGCAGCTCGCCCTCAAAGCGGGCGAAGTGCGTGGTGAAGCGACCTGGCAGCCCTCGACCGAGGTGGGTCCACATGGTTCTGAAGAAGTCGGTGGACAGGGTTGGGAATCCGTTTCTGTCTCCGGTCGAAGTGAACAGACGTTGAAAATCGCCGACGTCGGAGATAGTTGCCAAATCGATCTCTATGCCCTCACGTGAGGCCTTCTTCGCGTTGTACCGCCAGGTCTTGTGCATTCCGGCCAGAACCTCGTCTTCGGTGCGATCTTCGAGGTTCAGCTGGAAATTGAACAGGCCGTAGTCGATGCGGGTCTCCTGGGGAACGGACTTCTCGATCCACCCGGAGTCACGCATGATCGCCTTCAGGCGGAGCGCCGTGGGATTGGTGCGATCAGGGGCGAGGTCACGGAAGTGTCTTGCTGTGGGCTCGCGGAGTCCGGCTCGCACCGTCGCATTGTCCCAGCGGTGCAGACTGATATAGGGGAGCATGCGGACGCCGATGACATTCTTCGATTCGAGATAGGTGCGCAATGCCGAGAGCTGCTCGCCGATGTCCGCGTTGTCCCAGTCGATCAGCGGGCCGTAGGGGATGAAGGCGAAGCGCTTTGCCGTACCGGGGATCCGCCGGTAGCGGATGATCGCGACTGAGATCGGATCAGGGTCGTCAGCGTACCAGCCCACCGATGCGAATTCGGGCCAGTCCACTCTCCGCGCTTCCGCCCAGAACGGAGTCTGCTGGAAGCTGACGCGGTCGAACTTCTGCAGGCCGCTGAGGAACTGGTCGGTCGTTATCTCACGGATGACAGTCATAGTGGAACCGTATTGAGGGGGCCGCGGCGGGACAATCCATATCAGGCTGGGCTGCGGCTTACCGCAGGCAGTTTGCGGTGATCTCCTGCCGACCGCGAACGACGATCCCGCCGACTCGATGCGCGCGGAGTAGGCTGAGGTCTGAAACGAGACGAGCATCGAACGCACTGTGCGGTGGGTGCGGAGAGGAGGCCGCGTGGCCGAGTTCTGTCGACGCGAAGGCCTCCCTGAACTGGAGGCCCGGCGGTCGTGTCGGGAGAATACCTGCTACAGACCTCATGCACACGACTCATTCTCGATCGGTGCCGTCGACGCAGGTTCCTCAGTGCTGACCGGCCCCATCGACGGGACGACGCGTCTGGAACCGGGCGATGTTATCGTCATTCCCGCCGGTCAGGTTCATGCCTGCAACCCGGATCACGGACAGTGGCGCTACCAGATGATCCACGTGGATCAGGATTGGGCGACCTGCCTCATGCCGGGCAGAATCTCGAGTCCCCTCCTCGACGGAATCCGAGTCCTGCGCCACCCCGATCTGCACTCCCGGGTCAGTGCGCTCAACGACGCGATCTTCACCGATGGGACCCTTGAGGCGATCACCTCGCAGTTCGCGCTCCTGTTCACCGAACTCGAAGGCGCCGCCCCTGAGCATGCCGCGGCGACCGAATCGGATCCGGACCTTCTCATTCGCCTCGCCCCGGTCCTGCAGAGATTGCGCGCGGACCTGGCCAACCCGGCCCTGACCGAGTTGGCCGAATCGATCGGTATGACGAAGTATCAGCTCATCCGTGCGATGCGCCGTGCCACCGGGCTCTCTCCGCTGGCATGGCGACAGAACGCCCGCATCGTCAGAGCGCGGCATATGCTGCGACAGGGCCGACCGATCGCCGAGACTGCGCACATGCTTGGCTTTTCCGACCAGAGCCACTTCCATCGCGTCTTCCGCGCACATGTCGCTGCTTCACCCGGCTCCTACAGGGAGTGAAGCAAGAACGTACAAGACGAGGCAGCCGACGCCCCTCGATGCTTGACAGGTTGACTGTCATACATCAAGGGGAGATATGGAACAGTTTCTCGCGGTCGCCGCGGCCCACTTCTTGGCACTGCTGATTCCCGGCGTTGACTTCTTCCTCATCGCGCGCGCATCGATGTCGAGCGGATGGCGCAATGCCTCCGGTGCCTGCCTGGGCATCGCCGCCGCGAACGGAGTGTTCATCGCCGCAGCGTTCTCAGGTGTCTCCCTGATCTCATACGCGCCGCTGCAGAACGCCATCCAGCTCGTCGGCGGCGGGTTCCTGATCGTCATCGGCCTGTCGTTCCTCAGGTCACGAACACGAATCGATGTCGATCGCATCCCGAGGGCGCAGGCCACGACCTGGATGAGGAACTTCGGTCTCGGCCTCGCCTCCGGCCTGCTCAACCCGAAGAACGCACTGTTCTACCTCAGTCTTGCGTCCGCGATCGGAACG
>DWZN01000134.1 GCA_019117545.1 Candidatus Brevibacterium intestinavium | reverse complement strand
GAAAACCGCCCGGTTTCGCGTATCGGCCGGGGTTTCGCGTAATATGGGTGATTGCGTCTTGCGGACGTGCGCGAACTATTCGTGGACTTTCGCTCCCCTTCAGGTCACGAGATGGCCGATCAGGCTGTGAGATGGCCCTTCCGGCCATGTACTTGGGCCGGTGAGGTCGGAAGATGGCCGCAACTGCATGACTGTCGAAATTGAAAGGTCGCACTGTGAAGAGCTCCGTCGAGCAACTCGACCCCACGCGGGTCAAGATCAGCGTGGAAGTCCCATACGCCGAACTCAAACCGAGCGTCGACGAGGCATACAAGACCATCGGTGCCCAGATCACCGTCCCCGGTTTCCGCAAGGGCAAGGTTCCCGCGCGCATCATCGATCAGCGGATCGGTCGTCCCGCAGTGATCCAGGAAGCCGTCAACAACGGTCTCGATGACTTCTACCGCAATGCCGTGGAAGAGAACGAACTCAAGCCGATGGGCCAGCCCGAGGTCGAGATCTCCGAGGTGCCCGGACTCGACGGCACCGAAGACGGCGACCTGGGCTTCACCGTGGAGGTCGACGTCCGTCCCGAGATCGAGCTGCCCGCCTACGATTCGATCACCGTCGAGGTCGACCCCATCGAGGTCACCGATGCCGATGTGGATGCCGAGCTCGAGCAGCTGCGCACCCGCTTCGGAACCCTGATCTCGGTCGATCGTCCCGCCGCCGAGGACGACTTCGTCACCCTCGACCTCGTCGCCACCATCGACGACGAGGAGATCGACACCGCCTCCGACATCTCCTACCAGGTCGGCGCCGGAACGATGCTCGAAGGCATGGACGAGGCCCTCGACGGCCTCTCCGCCGGTGAGACCACGACCTTCGAGACCACCTTCGCCGGTGGCGAGCACGCCGGTGAGCAGGGAACCGTGAAGATCACCCTGTCTGCGGTCAAGGAGCGCGAACTGCCCGAGGCTGACGACGACTTCGCCCAGCTGGCCAGTGAGTTCGACACGATCGCCGAACTGCGTGAGGACCTGCGCGAGCAGGCCGCCAAGCAGAAGGAGACCGACCAGGGCGTGCAGGCACGCGACAAGGTCCTCGAACACCTCGTCGAGACCCTCGAGGTTCCCGTTCCGGCCAAGATCGTCAACGACGAGGTCGAGCGTCACCTCGAGTCCGAGAACCGGCTCGATGACGACGAGCACCGCACCGAGGTCACCGAGGAGACCGAGCGCAACCTGCGCACGCAGTTCATCCTCGATGCCGTCTCCGAAGCCGAAAACGTCGAGGTCAGCCAGTCCGAGCTCATCGAGTACCTGATCTCGGCCTCGCAGCAGTACGGAATGAACCCGAACGAGTTCGCCCAGATGCTCGACAGCTCCGGACAGGTCAACGCCCTGGTCGGAGAGGTCTCTCGCCGCAAGGCCCTGGCCGCTGTCCTCGCCGGTGCCACGGTCAAGGACACGGCGGGAAACCTCGTCGACATGGAGGCCTTCACCTCACCTCCTGAGGACGAGGACGCTGAAGCCGAGGGTGCTGACGCCGAGACCTCGGACGAGGCCGCTGCGGAGGCTGCCGAAGAGAACTGAGGAAGAACCTCCTCGAGGTGGTTTCCGGATCAGACGGTGGGCACGGACGATGTTCCGTGCCCACCGTCTGTGCATCTCCGTCCACGTCGATCACGCTGAGGGCGAACACCGGCCTCGCCGCGGACTAAAACCCGGTGGGGAGCGGTTAGAGTCCATAACAAGCCATCCACAGAACACAGGAGTGAAACGTGAGCGCACACGACATGACAGCTCCCGTCGGTCTCGACGCCGGTGGGGGAATGGGCCTGGACGACCATATCTTCAATCGTCTCCTCAAGGAGCGCATCATCTGGCTCGGTTCAGAGGTGCGCGATGACAACGCGAACGCGATCTGTGCGCAGATGATGCTGCTGGCCGCTGAGGATCCGGACGCGGATATCTCGCTCTACATCAACTCACCTGGCGGATCGGTCACAGCCGGCATGGCCATCTACGACACCATGCAGTACATCAAGCCCGACGTCTCGACCGTGGCGATGGGCATGGCCGCCTCGATGGGGCAGTTCCTGCTGTCCTCGGGCACCCCGGGCAAGCGCTACGCAACCCCGCATGCCCGCATCCTCATGCACCAGCCGCTGGGCGGCATCGGCGGTACGGCCACGGACATCAAGATCCAGGCCGAGCTGATTCTGCACATGAAGAAGCAGATGGCCGAGCTGACCGCCGAGCAGACCGGCAAGTCGCTCGAGCAGATCCTCAAGGACAACGACCGTGACCACTGGTTCACCGCCGAGGAGGCCCTCGATTACGGCTTCATCGACAAGATGGTGACCCGCGCGTCCGACGTCAACGACAAGTGAGTGGGAGTCAAGGAATGAACTCGATGAACTTCAATGCCGGCTCGACCGCCGGTTTCATGCCCCAGGCGCGTTACGTCATGCCGCAGTTCGAGGAGCGGACGCCCTACGGCTTCAAGCGTCAGGACCCGTATACCAAGCTCTTCGACGACCGCGTGGTCTTCCTCGGCGCCCAGGTCGACGACACGAGCGCCGACGATGTCATGGCCCAGCTGCTGGTCCTCGAATCGCAGGATCCGGACCGTGACATCACGCTCTACATCAACTCACCCGGCGGTTCGTTCACGGCGATGACCGCGATCTACGACACGATGCAGTACATCAAGCCGGAGATCCAGACCGTCTGCCTCGGGCAGGCCGCCTCGGCAGCCGCCGTGCTGCTGGCCGCCGGCACTCCGGGCAAGCGCCTGGCCCTGCCGAATGCGCGCGTGCTCATCCACCAGCCGGCCATGGAGGGTCAGGGTCAGGGACAGGCCTCCGACCTCGAGATCCAGGCCGCCGAGGTGCTGCGGATGCGCGAATGGCTGGAGGAGACTCTGGCCAAGCACTCGAACAAGGAGGCCTCGCAGGTCTCGAACGACATCGAACGGGACCTCTTCCTCACGGCCGAGCAGGCCAAGGAGTACGGTCTTGTCGATCAGGTGCTCACTTCGCGCAAGAACGCGTACTGAGCCCGGTCGGGGGCACCGAGAGTTCAGGGGAACGGGTCCGTGCAGCAGCGATTGCGCGGGCCCGTTCCGGCTCTCGTCCGACACACCGAATGACGTTGCTGGGGGCTCGTGTCAGCGACGTATGGGAAGCTATTGAGGTACATGAAACACGAGCGGTAGAGTTGGGGCCAAGCGTCCTGGCGAAAGGTTGTGACAGTGGCTCGCAGTGCGGACGGAGCAGACCTGCTCAAATGCAACTTCTGTGGGAAGTCCCAGAAGCAGGTTCGGAAACTCATCGCCGGACCTGGTGTTTACATCTGCGATGAATGCATCGGACTGTGCAATGAGATCATCGAAGAGGAGCTCAGCGAATCCAGTCCGGAGCAGGCCGAACTCGAACTACCGAAGCCGCGTGAGATCTTCGACTTCCTGCAGGAATACGTCGTCGGTCAGGAACCTGCGAAGAAGGCACTGTCCGTCGCCGTCTACAACCATTACAAGCGCATCCGCTCCCTGCAGTCGGGGGAGGAGGCGAAGACCCTCGGTGGAGACGAATCCGAGGTCGAGATCGCGAAGTCGAACATCCTGCTGGTCGGTCCCACCGGCTCGGGGAAGACGTATCTGGCCCAGTCACTGGCCAAGCGCCTCAACGTGCCCTTCGCCGTCGCCGACGCCACTGCACTGACCGAAGCCGGCTATGTGGGCGAAGACGTCGAGAACATCCTTCTCAAGCTCATCCAAGCCGCGGACTTCGACATCCAGCGCGCCGAGCACGGCATCATCTACATCGATGAGATCGACAAGATCGCCCGCAAATCGGAGAACCCGTCGATCACCCGGGATGTCTCCGGTGAAGGCGTGCAGCAGGCCCTGCTGAAGATCCTCGAGGGCACTCAGGCCTCGGTCCCACCGCAGGGCGGACGCAAGCACCCGCACCAGGACTTCCTGCAGATCGACACTACGAACGTGCTCTTCATCGTCGCCGGCGCCTTCGCCGGGATGGAGGAGATCGTCGCCGCACGCAAGGGCAAGCACGGAATCGGCTTCGGTGCCCTGCTGCAGTCGAAGAACGACGAAGAGGACCTCTACGCCGACATCCTGCCCGAGGACCTGCTCAAGTTCGGACTCATCCCCGAATTCATCGGTCGACTTCCCGTGCTGGCGACGGTGTCCAACCTCGATCGCGCGGCGCTGATGTCGATCCTCACCGAACCGAAGAACGCTCTGGTCAGGCAGTACCAGCGCATGTTCGAATTCGACAACGTCTCGCTGACCTTCGAGACCGAAGCCCTCGAAGCGATCGCGGACCTCGCACTGCTGCGGGGCACCGGGGCCCGCGGGCTGCGGTCGATCCTGGAGGAGGTCCTCCAGCCGGTCATGTTCGACGTGCCCTCGCGTGAGGACATCGCCGAGGTGGTTGTGACCAAGGACGTCGTCGACTCCAATGTCGCACCGACGCTGGTGCCCAAGTCGCGGAACAGGACGAACAAGAAGTCCGCCTGAGCCTGTGACCGATGAGGCTCTTCGCTGATGTTCGCCCTCTGAAGTACGCTCCCTTCCGGCGTCTCTGGCTGGCCAACATCGTCACCGTCATCGGTGCTCAGATGACGGTCGTTGCGATCCCGGCCCAGATCTTCCACATCACCGGGTCCTCGGGATACGTCGGACTCGCCGGAGCCTTCGGCCTCGTTCCACTCGTGGTCTTCGGCCTCTGGGGCGGCTCGCTGGCAGATGTCATCGACAGGCGCAAGCTGCTCGTCGCCTCCACCGTCGGGCTCATCGTCACCAGCGCCGTGCTCGCCCTCATCGCAGTGGTGGGCGTCGACAACGTCTGGCTGCTGCTGTCCGTGTTCTCGTTGCAGCAGGCCTTCTTCGGTCTCAACCAGCCGGCACGAGGGGCCCTTCTGCCGACGATCGTCCCGCTCGAGCTGTTGCCGGCGGCGAACTCGCTGAATATGACGGTGATGACCGTCGGAGCTGTCATCGGCCCCGTGATGGGCGGCGCTCTGATTCCGCTGTTCGGTTATGAGCTGCTGTACAGCGTCGATGCTGTATGCCTGTTCGCCACGCTCTACGCTGTCATCCGCCTTCCTGCACTGGTGCCGAAGATGCAGCCGGACACGCGCTCCGGTTTCAAAGGCATCGTCGACGGATTCCGGTACCTGAGGACCAACACGGTGGTCATGGTCTCCCTGCTCGTCGATGTCATCGCCATGGTGTTCGGCATGCCGCGCGCGCTGTTCCCTCAGATCGCCGTTGAAACCTTCGACGGTCCGGACGAAGGCGGGATCGTCTTCTCTCTGCTCTTCGCCGCTCTGGCCGGCGGCAGCGCCGTGGCCGGGATCTTCTCCGGATGGGTGTCCCGAGTCGAGCGGCAGGGGCTTGCCGTCATCACAGCGATCATCGTCTGGGGCTCGGCGATGGTTCTGTTCGGGCTCTCGCTCGAGGTCGCCTCCAGTCTCTGGACGCTCGCTCTCATCACAGCGCTGTTCGGGCTCGGTCTGGGCGGGGGAGCCGATATCATCTCCTCGGCCTTCCGATCGACGATGCTCCAAGAAGCCGCGACCGATGACATGCGCGGTCGGATGCAGGGCGTGTTCATCGTCGTCGTGGCCGGCGGCCCGCGCCTGGCAGACATCCTCCACGGAACGATCGCCGAGGCGACAGGAACCACCGTCGCAGCCGCCGGCGGCGGGTTCGCAGTGATCGTGCTCGTCCTCGGATGCTCGCTCGCCTTCCCCGCCTTCCGGAACTACCGGGTCGAGCGCGGGCGGCCCGAGCAGACCGTCGCCGTCGAACCCTGAGCTCCCTGGGCGGATTGGAGGTCGAGACAACGGTGGAGCGCCGAGGCCACTGTGCACGCGCAGTGGCCTCGGCGCTCCACCGTCGTCACGAGGAGTTCGCGCGCGGCCCGCGTGTCTCTGACTCAGGCAGTTGAGTAGACGGCGTTCTCGGCAGGCTGGACGACGACGAATCCGGGCCCGTGGAAGGCAAGCTGGACGGATTCACCGGATCCGCGGCCGAAGAACGTGCCGACGTTGACATCGGTCTTGATCTGCGGAGCCAGAGCGGACGACCAGCATACGGCAGCCTGCGGGTCGACGAAGGTCGGCTGCTGCGAGCAGTCGAGAACCATGGGTTCTCCCTTGCAGCAGATGGCCGCAGTGCCCTGACCCGCGAGTTCGAGGTTGAAGAGGCCCGAACCGCTGACCATGGCGCCGACCCCGCCCTTGATGCGTTTGATCTCCCAGCTCAGCGCATCATCGAAGGCCAGAAGATTCGAGGTGTTGACCGTCAGCGCGTCCTGCGGACCCTCCAAGGACATCATGAAGATATTCGAGGCTTCGCGAGCGAAGAACACCTCGCCATGGCCCTCAACGCGCATCACATTGCCGCCCTCGCCGGTGGCAGCCTTCTTCATGAACTGTCCGACGGATTTCGACCCCTGGTGGGTGAAGTGCACATCCCCCTGGTAGGCGACCATGGCTCCCTTGGTGGCGATCATCGGGGCGTTCGGGACGATCACCGTGCGCAGCATCTTCTTCGATTGGAGCGTCCATCGATCCTGGTTCTGGATTTCGGCGTTGCGTTTGGAAAAGAGTTCGCTTCTCACGTTCCACGGGCCTTTCTTGAGGAAGGACGGGATTCCGCACTTCTACGGTTGTCGGATCCATAATACGTGCGCATCCCACGTGCACGAGGTCGGC
>DWZN01000133.1 GCA_019117545.1 Candidatus Brevibacterium intestinavium | reverse complement strand
GCCGCAGGACAGGATCCGGCCGACTGCCGGGCCGTGATCCAGGGATTCGGGTCGATGGGCGGGGCCAGCGCACGATTCCTCGCCGAGGCCGGAGTGCGCATCGTCGGCATCGCCGACGCCGACGGGTTCGTCTCGAATCCCGACGGTCTCGACGTCGAAACGCTTCTGGCCACCCGCGATGCCTTCGGCGGAATCGACCGGTCCGCACTGCGCACGGCCGACCACGACGGCGACCGCGACGACTGGCTGGCCGCCGAAGCCGACGTGCTCATCCCCGCCGCCGTCAGCTATGCGATCACCCCGGACAACTGTGAGGCCATCCGCGCCGGGCTCATCGTCGAAGCCGCGAACATGCCCGTGCTGCCCGAGGCCGAGGAGAAGCTGCGCACACGCGGGATCACCGTCGTGCCCGACTTCCTCGCGAATTCGGCGACCAACGCCTGGTGGTGGTGGGTGACCTTCGGCGATGTCGACGGCAGTTGGACCGACAGCCGCGAACTCGTGACGACGACTCTGCGCGAACTCACCACCGAGGTGCTCGATGCGGCCGCAGCCCAGGGCATCAGCCCGCGCCGGGCCGCACAGGCCAAGGTCGATGCGAACCTCGCATCCCTCCACGCCGATGACGCGCCAGACACCGACGCGGCCACGGAATCCGGCACCGCCGGGGCCGCGGCACCTGGCACCGCACCTGCCGCAGCGGACCGGCGCTAGCGTCATGGATGCGTTCTTCGACCCCGGCAGCGTCGCCGTCCTCGGAGCATCGAACGATCCGAGCAAATGGGGGTTCTGGCTCTCGGCCGGTGCGCTGACCGGTGCGCACCGTCGCCGCGTCCACCTCATCAACTCCCGGGCCGCCTCGATCCAGGGCCAACCGACGTTCGCGCATCTGTCGGAGCTGCCCGAGATCCCCGAACTGCTCGTCATCTCCATTCCCGGACCCGCCGTGCCCGCCGCCGTCGACGAGGCCCTGGCCGCCGGCGTGCGCGCCTTCCTCATCATCTCCGCCCGCGTGCCGAACGCCGAGGACCTCGCAGCCCGGATCATCGCCGCCGGTGCCCGCCTCATCGGCCCGAACTCCCTGGGACTGGTCGATTCGGCCCATGAGCTGCTGCTGGCCTGGGGCCACTTCACACCCGGCTCACTGGCCGTGGTCACCCAGTCCGGGCAGCTCGGCACCGAGATCGCCACGCTCTCGGCCCGCAGCGGACTCGGCATCTCCCGGTTCGCCTCGATCGGCGGACAATCCGATGTCCGCGCCGCGGAGATCCTCGACTCCCTCGTCGACGATCCCGACACCGCCCAGGTCGTCATCTACCTCGAGTCCTTCACCGGCGGCCACGCGCTCGTGCAGGCGATGCAGGCCCTGCGGGCGGCGGGCAAGCCGACGATGATCCTGACCACCGGGTCCTCGACCGCCGGGTCTCGGCTGGCGAAGTCCCACACCGGGTCGCTGACCTCGGCGATCGACACCGTCGACGCTGCCTGCCGAGCCGCCGGAGCCATTCGACTCTCGACGCCCGGCGAGGTCGTCGAACTCGCCGGGTTCTTCGCCTCCTCCTGGCTTCCGGCCGCCCGACGGATCGCCATCGTCTCCGACTCCGGCGGTCAGGGCGCCATCGCCGCGGACACGGCCGAGGGCTTCGGCCTGTCCGTCGAGATCCTCGACCCGGCCACCGCCGAGAAGGCGGCCGCCCACCTGCCCGAGTCCGCCGGCGTCGACAATCCGCTCGATCTCGACGGAGCGGGGGAGAAGGACCTGTCCGTGTACTCGAGCCTCGTCGGCGAGCTGTTGGCCGATGAGACGATCGACGCCGTCGTCCTCAGCGGCTACTTCGGCTGCTACGGCGAGGACATCCCCGAACTGCTCGAGACAGAACTCGCCGAGGTCGACCGCCTCGGGCACATCGTCAGCGGCCACCGCAAACCGCTCATCGTCCACTCGATGAGCGCCGACTCCCAAGCCGTGGCCGGCCTGTGGGAACGCGGTATCCCGTCCTACGCCTCGATCGAGGCCGCGATGCGCGTGCTCGCCCGGGCCGGGTTCTACGCCTCCCACGCCGGCCGGATCACCGACGCCCACGAACTCTCCGGACCCATCACCCCGTGGGGGACCGGGTATGCGGCCGCACGAGAGGCCATCGCCGCCGCCGGAGTGCCCGTGCCCGCTGCCGTGACCCTCGGCCGCGGCGACGACCTCGCCGAGGTGATCGCCGACTCCGGACTCACCCCGCCGTTCGCGCTCAAGGCCGGGTGGCTGGCCCACAAGACCGACGTCGGCGGCATCGCCTTGGGACTGGCCGACACGACCGCCGTCGCCGGCGCTCATGCGGACATGGTCGCCCGCCTCGGCGAGGGCGAGTACGTGCTCGAGGAGATGGACTCACGCGAGGCCGTCGTCGAGATCCTCGTCGGCGGACGCCGGGACGAGAACTTCGGGCCCATCGTCATGGTCGGCGCCGGCGGAACCGAGACCGAACTCTACGGCGACACGTGGCTCGAACTCGCCCCCGTCTCCCACACCGAGGCCCTCGAGATGATCTCCCGGCTGACCTGCTACCGCCTGCTCACCGGTTGGCGCGGCAGACCGGCGGCCGACCTCGACGGGCTCGCCGAGGCCATCGTCGCCGTCTCCCGGCTCATCGCCTCGAACAATGAGATCGCCGAGATCGAGATCAACCCGGTCCGTGTCGCCGAATCCGGGGCACTGGCCGTCGACGCACTCGTCGTCACCGACACCACCAAGGAGTGAAATGGAACAGGCGAACATCACCGGAGGCGCACACCTCGCCCGTGCACTGAAGGCCGAGGGCATCACACGGGTGTTCGGGATACCCGGGACCCACAACCTCGAGATCTTCGCCCGGCTGTCGGCCGAGGGCATCGACATCGTCTCACCCCGGCACGAACAGGGGGCCGGCTACATGGCCGACGGTGCGGCACGCCTGACCGGTGAGGTCAACGTCGTCGTCACCACCACCGGACCGGCCGTGCTCAACGCGCTCACGGCCCTGCTCCAGTCCTTCACCGATTCCGTGCCCGTGCTCCTCATCTGCCCCGGCATGCCGCTGAGCCACCCCGGCCGCGGCAACGGCCTCCTCCACGAGGTCCGCAACCAGTCCGGCGCACTGGCCGCCGTGCTCACCGAGGTCCACCGGGTCACCAGCCCGGGCGAGGTGTCCCTGGCCGTGGGGCAGACGCTGTCGGCCATGCGCGCCGGCTGCACACGGCCCGCAGCGATCGAGATCCCCCTCGACCTCATCGGGGCCACCGGGCCCGGCCGGTCCCACCCGTCGGTGACCCGACCGCTGCCGACACCGGACGCCGACCGGATCGACGCCGCCGCCGAGGC
>DWZN01000015.1 GCA_019117545.1 Candidatus Brevibacterium intestinavium | reverse complement strand
GCTGCTGCGCGGACTCATCGTCGAAGCGGGGAAGGAGGCGTCGACCTCGGCGCTGCTCTATGCCACCACGCCGCAGTTCCTCGACACCATGGGCATGAACACGATCGACGAATTGCCCGATATCGCCCCGTATCTGCCCGAGGACGCCGATGTCGCCGAGCTCGGGGCCGAGGACACCGAGGTCCTGGCCGAGATCGACGACGACCTCGACTCCGATGATGATCCGGCTGCCGGCCCCGGCGGGCTCGAGGCGGGTGCGGGTGACGACTCCGGCGGCAAAGTCGGAGATCAGAGCGCTGAGATGTCACGAGTCGACGATTGATTTGAGAGAATGGATGTATGAGTCCCTACCGTGATCCTCGTGCGCCCGGCGGGCGCCACAACCGACCGAGCCGAAAACAGCGCGCATCGGCCAAATCCAAGGCCTCCCGGAAGCCCGCTTCGGGCACCGGTCAGACATCGGATGCCCATGTCAGCGGGGGTGTGCGGCTGCAGAAGGTGCTCGCCGAGGCGGGCCTGGGCTCACGTCGTGCCTGCGAGCAGCTCATCGTCGACGGACGCGTCGAGGTCGACGGACAGATCGTCACCGAATTGGGCACCCGGATCGACCCCGAGACGCAGTCCGTGTTCGTCGACACGGTGAGAATTTCGACACAGACCGAGAAGGTCTACCTCGTGCTCAACAAACCGGCCGGGGTGGTGTCGACGATGAGCGATCCCGAAGGCCGACCCTGCCTGGCCGACTACGTGCGCAACAACAACGAACGTCTCTTCCACGTCGGTCGGCTCGACACGGAGACCGAGGGGATCATCCTGCTGACCAATGACGGAGAGCTGAGCAACCGCCTGGCCCATCCGCGCTACGAGATCCCGAAGACCTACCTGGCCAAGGTCAAGGGTCAGCTGGCCAAGGACGCCGGGGCCATCCTCCGGGCCGGAATCGACCTCGAGGACGGCTTCGTCAAGGTCGACGACTTCCGACTCGTCGACTCGACACCGGGCAGATCCGTCGTCGAAGTCACCCTGCACTCGGGCCGCAACCGGGTCGTGCGCCGGCTCCTGTCCGAGATCGGTCACCCGGTGGAGCGGCTCGTGCGGCTGAGGTTCGGCCCGATCGTGCTCGATGAGCAGAAGCAGGGCAAGATCCGTCCGCTGCGCTCCGATGAGGTCGGTGCACTCTTCGAGGCCGTCGGATTGTGAGAGTCCATATCATCGGCACCGGCCTGCTCGGTGCCAGCCTGGGGCTGGCGCTGAGCGAAAAGCGCCATCACGTGACCCTTGAGGACACCTCGCCGACCGCCCAGCAGCTCGCCGCCGACCTCGGTGCCGGACGCGTCAAGCCCGCCCGGGACGCCGTGGTGGAAGATGCGACCGAGGAGTCCTTCCGTCCGGACATCGTCGTCGTCGCGACCCCGCCCGATGTCGCGGCCCGGGTCATCGCCACGGCCCTGGCAACCTACCCGGACGCCACGGTCACCGATGTCGCCAGCGTCAAGACCCGCCTGCTCGAGTCGGTCAAGGAGCTGGTGACCGAACCCCAGCTCGACCGCTACATCGGCTGCCATCCGATGGCCGGCCGGGAGAGGTCAGGGGCGATCGCGGCACAGTCCGATCTGTTCACGGCCCGGCCCTGGGTGATCTGCTCGGACGAGAGCACACCGGCCGACCGCCTCGGCGAGGTCATCGCCATGGCCGAGGACACCGGCGCTTCGGTCATCCACCTCGACCCGCACATCCACGATGCCGCGGTCGCGAAGGTCTCCCACGTGCCCCAGGTCGTCGCCTCGCTCGTGGCCTCGCAGCTGCGGCACGCCCCGCTGGAGGAGATCGCCCTGGCCGGACAGGGACTGCGCGATGTCACCCGCATCGCCGCCAGCGATCCCGGCCTGTGGACGCAGATCCTGTCCGGGAACGCCGAAGAGGTCCGGTCCGTGCTCAAGGCGCTGCGGACCGAACTCGACGAGGTCATCGAGGCGCTCGAACTCGGTCCCGGCTCGACCGGACTGCTGGCGAAGGCGATCGCCTTGGGCAACGAGGGACACGACCGGATCCCCGGCAAGCACGGACAGCCGCCGACCACCTATGCTGTTGTCACGATCCTGGTCCCGGACCGGCCCGGTATCCTGGCCCAGCTGTTCAAGGACATCGGCGACCTCGACATCAACGTCGAGGACTTCCGCATGGACCACGCCTCCGGCCGGAAGCTCGGCATCGTCGATGTGTCCGTGGTCCCGGCCATCCAACAGGAGCTGGAGATCGGTTTGCTGTCGAAGGGATGGCAGATCCCCGAATCCGCCATCGAGAAAGAAGGAACTGCATGAGCGTCGTAGCCATTGACGGACCATCCGGAGTGGGGAAGTCGAGCACCGCCAAGGAGGTGGCGCGCCGGCTGGGCTACCAGTACCTCGACACCGGGGCCATGTACCGTGCGATGGCGTGGCTGTGCCTCAACCGCGGGGTCACCGATCCCGTCGACGTCCTCGAACAGGTGCGCGGGGCCGATCTCGAGATCTCGCTGAGCCCCGATGAGTTCTTCGTCTCCGTCGACGACATCGACGTCACCGAAGAGATCCGCAGCCCGGAGGTGTCGTCGAATGTGCAGACGGTCTCCGGCGTCGTCGACGCCAGGGAGGAGCTCATCGACAAGCAGCGGGACTACATCGCGGCCGCACCGGCGGGCATCGTCGTCGAAGGCCGTGACATCACCACGGTCGTGGCCCCCGAGGCCGAGGTGCGCATCCTGATGACCGCCCGCGATGAGGTCCGAGTGGCCCGGCGGGCGAAGGAAGTCCACGGCAATGTCGACGCCGAGGCGATCGCCGCCACCGAGGACCTCGTCACCGGCCGTGATGCGAAGGACTCCGCGACCACGAGCTTCCTCGAAGCCGCCGACGGAGTGTACACACTCGATACCAGCGACATCGACTTCGACCATGTGGTCGAGACGGTGCTGGAGCTGGTGAAGGACTCACAATGAGCGAACCCGAATTCCATGAGACCCCCGACGAAGACCTGGTCGACCGGGTCGAGAGCATCAGCGACGAGGAGGCCGAGCAGCGGGCGACCGCGCTCGAGGCCGGACTCGACAGCTATGAGCTCGAAGATGACGACCGCGCCCTGCTGGCCGCTCACGGCTTCGACGTCGAAGACGAGGAGACACTCGGCGCCGCCCCCGTGCTCGCCGTCGTGGGCCGCCCGAACGTGGGCAAATCGACTCTGGTCAACCGCATCCTCGGCCGACGCGCAGCCGTGGTCGAGGACGTTCCCGGCGTCACCCGTGACCGGGTGAGCTACCGGGCGGAGTGGAACACGAAGGAATTCACCCTCGTCGACACCGGCGGTTGGGACTCGGACTCGAAGGGCATGGCCTCGCGGATCGCGATCCAGTCGGAGGTCGCCGTGGACATGGCCGACGCCGTCGTCCTCGTCGTCGATGCCACCACCGGGCCGACCTCGACCGATGAGATGATCGTGAGGATGCTGCGGAGGAAGAACAAGCCCGTCCTCCTCGCGGCGAACAAGGTCGATGACGAGCGCGGTGAGCTCATGGCCGCCGAACTGTGGGGCCTGGGCATGGGCCAGCCCTGGACCGTCTCCGCCCTGCACGGTCGGGGAGTGGCCGACCTGCTCGACGAGGTGCTCACGGTCCTGCCCGAGGTCTCGGCCGTCGAATCGCGGGTCGAGGAGGGCGGACCGCGCCGCGTGGCGCTGGTGGGTCGTCCGAACGTCGGCAAGTCCTCCCTGCTCAACCAGCTGATGGGCACCGATCGCGTGCTCGTCGACAATGTCGCGGGCACCACCCGCGACCCCGTCGACGAACTCATCGAGCTCGGCGGACAGCAGTGGCGCTTCGTCGACACCGCCGGAATCCGGCGTCGTGCGCATCAGGCCAGCGGCGCCGATTTCTATGCGGCTCTGCGCACGCAGACCGCACTCGAACGCGCCGAGGTGGCCATCGTCCTCCTCGAGGTGCAGGAACCGTTGAGCGAACAGGATGTGCGCATCGTGACCACGGCCGTCGAAGCCGGTCGTGCCGTGGTGCTCGCGTTCAACAAGTGGGATCTGCTCGACGACGAACGCCGCTACTATCTCGAGCGGGAGATCGAACGCGACCTGTCCCATGTGGCGTGGGCGCCGCGGGTGAATATCTCCGCGAAGACCGGTCGTCATGCCGAGAAGCTCGTGCCCGCGATGGAGACCGCTCTCGAGGGCTGGGACACACGCATCCCGACGGGCCGGCTCAACGCCTTCCTCGGTGAGCTGGTCGCCGCCAATCCGCACCCCGTGCGCGGCGGCAAGCAGCCGCGCATCCTCTTCGGCACGCAGGCGCAGTCGCGTCCGCCGAAGTTCGTGCTGTTCACCACCGGTTTCCTCGACCACGGCTACCGGCGGTTCATCACCCGCCGCCTGCGTGAGACCTTCGGATTCAAGGGCACGCCGATCGAGGTGTCGATGCGCATTCGAGAGAAGCGGCGGGCCCGCTGAGTGAACGAGGACGAGCAGTCAGAGAGGACCGGCTCCACCGACGACGCCGCCGGCAGTTCCGATGAAGGCGCCGGCACCGCCGGTGAAGGCGCGCACCCTGCCGAGTCTGCTGCGTCCTCGCGATCGGAAGCCGGATCCTCGGCCGGCACGGGTGCGACCGGGCCGACCGAGAACACGGCCGGGTCGTCGGCGGGGGCACGGTCAGTGACTGGCACCTCGGCGGAGGGCAATGCCGGTTCGGCCGCTTCGGCGGGGGAAGAATCCGGTTCGGCCACCTCGGCGGGGGAGAGCACCGGCGCGGCCGACGGGGCTCGACCGTGGTACTCGCGCCCACCGGCACGCGCTCTCATGATCGCGGTCACCCTTGCGGGGTTGGCCTATGCGCTGATGTTCTTCCGCGGTCTCCAGGACATCGTGGCTCCGGTGTTCCTGGCGCTGAACTTCTACATCGTCGTCTACCCGGTCCAGAGAGCCCTGACCCGGTTGAAGGTTCCCCGCGCGATCGGGGCCTGCCTCTCCGTCGTCCTCGTGCTGTGCATGATCATCGCGTTCTTCGGACTCACGGCCTGGTCCGTGGCCGAGCTCGTCATCCTCATTCCCAGCTACAGCAACGAACTCGTCAACACCTACCAGAGCGCTCTGGCGATGCTGTCGGACATCGGGGTGACCTCCTCGGTGATCCAGGAGCAGCTCAAGGGCTTCGACGTGCGTTCGGTCCTCGACGCCGTCTATCCGCTGCTGTCGAACGCCTCTTCGGTCGCCGGCCTGCTGACCACGGTGGTCATGGCCGTCTTCTTCATCGCCATGGACTCGATGGGCATCGACAAGCGGATGCGGATGCTGCTCGACGTCAAGCCCTCACTGTCGGCGTCGCTGAGCGACTTCGCCGGAGGGGTGCGCCGCTACTGGGTGGTGGCGACGATCTTCGGCCTCATCGTCGCGTTCCTCGACGTCATCGCCTTGGCCATCATCGACGTCCCGCTCATCTGGGTGTGGGGTGTGCTGGCGTTCCTGACGAACTACATTCCGAACATCGGATTCGTCATCGGTCTCATCCCGCCGGCCCTGCTCGCCCTCGTCGACAGCGGGTGGCAGTCCGCGCTGTGGGTGATCATCGCCTACAGTGTGCTCAACTTCGTCATCCAGGCCATCATCCAGCCGAAGTTCACCGGCGAATCGGTCGGAGTGACACCGCTGATCTCGTTCTTCTCCCTGCTGTTCTGGGTGTGGGTGCTCGGCTGGCTCGGGGCGCTGCTGGCGCTGCCGGCGACACTGCTGCTCAAGGCGCTGCTCGTCGACGCCGATCCGCGGTCGAAATGGGTGAATATCCTCCTGGCCTCGGATCCTGACACCGGCAGAAGCACCTCGTCACCCTCGCCCTCAGCAGTGTGAGTGGTTAGCATGAAGTATGGCGACACTACTGAATATCCATCCGGAGAACCCACAGAACCGACTCATCGAGAAGGCCGCTGAGTCCCTGCGAAACGGTGGGCTGATCGCCTACCCCACGGACTCCTGCTACGCGCTCGGCTGCGCGCTCGAGAACAAGGCGGGAATCGAGCGGATCACTCGCATCCGCCAGCTCGACTCGAAGCACCATTTCACGCTCATGTGCCGTGACTTCGCTCAACTGGGGCAGTTCGTCATCGTCGACAACTCGGACTTCCGTGCCATCAAATCGATGACGCCCGGACCCTATACGTTCATCATGAAGGCGACGAAGGAGGTTCCGCGCCGGATGATGCACCCGAAGAAGCACTCCGTCGGAGCCCGGATCCCGCAGAACACCACCGCCCTGTCGCTGGTCGAGGCGATGGGCGAACCGATCCTGTCATCGACCCTGCTGCTGCCCGGCGACGAGGATCCGCTCACCCAGGCCGAGGATGTGATGGACCGGCTCGGCCACGACCTCGACGTCGTCATCGATTCCGGTGTGCCCGGTGTGGTGCCGACCTCGGTCATCGACTTCACCGGCAGATTCCCCGAGGTGGCCCGCGTCGGCGCCGGAGATGTCGCCCGGTTCCTCGACGAATGAGGCGGCGGGCCCTGAAAACCACGGTGGTCCGCTCACTGTCGAACTGACCACTGACCCCTCGACCGCTACACCAATATCGCCACCGGCTTCTGGCCAGTCGTCGTACCAACGGCGGCTGGCCGGAAGTGGTTGTGGACGCGGTCGGCCGGAAGTGTCTTCGTACGCGGTCGGTCGACTCGCTCACTCCTTGAGCAAACAATCGTTCAGTGCTCCGATTGGTCTAGAGTGGGAGCAATTGCGTAAGAGATCTCGGTCACATCTGCGGCAGGGCAGCCACGGACGGACCGGGTGCGTGATGTGAGACCGATAGAACCCCCATCGTGAGGAGCACGAATATGACTCGGACAGCAATCGTCACCGGCGGCGGACGCGGCATCGGTGCCGCCATCGCCAAGCGCCTCGGAGCTGACGGACTCAAGGTCGCCGTTCTCGACATGGGCCCGACCGAGGACACCGTGGCCGCGATCAAGGCCGACGGGGGAGAGGCGCTCGGTCTCGAAGCCGACGTCTCCGACGAGGATTCGGTCAATCAGGCGGTCGAACAGGTCGCCGAGACCTTGGGCGCGCCGACCGTGCTGGTCAACAATGCCGGCGTGCTGCGTGACAACCTCCTGTTCAAGATGACGCACGAGGAGTTCGACAAGGTCCTGTCAGTCCACCTCGGCGGGGCCTTCCTCATGGCCAAGGCCGTGCAGTCGTACATGGTCGAGGAGAAGTTCGGGCGCATCATCTCGATGTCGTCGACCTCGGCGCTGGGCAATCGTGGGCAGACGAACTATTCGGCCGCGAAGTCCGGCATTCAGGGAATGACGAAGACCTGGGCGATCGAGCTCGGCAAGTTCGGCGTCACCGCCAATGCCATCGCGCCCGGATTCATCGAAACCGATATGACGAAGGCGACCGCCGAACGTGTGGGGATGAGCTTCGATGACTTCGTGGCCGCCGCCGTCAAGGAGATCCCCGTTGCCCGGTCCGGCAAACCCGAGGACATCGCCCACACGGCATCCTTCCTCGCATCCGAGGGCGCCGGCTTCGTCTCCGGCCAGGTCATCTATGTAGCCGGTGGACCGAAGGCCTGAACAAGAATCCATCTTCGACATCACTGAAAGGTTCGACCCATGAGAGAAGCAGTCATCGTTTCCACGGCGCGCACGCCGATCGGCAAGGCCTACCGCGGGGCGTTCAACGACACCCAGGCACAGGAGCTGGCAGGGCACGTGATCAAGCATGCCGTTGAACGCGCCGGTGTCGAGGGCGGCCAGGTCGAGGACGTGATCCTCGGTGCCGCGCTCCAGCAGGGCAGCCAGGGCTCGAACGTGGCCCGGCAGGGTGCGCTGCGTGCCGGTCTGCCGGTCACGGTGCCGGGAATGTCGATCGACCGGCAGTGCTCCTCGGGGCTGATGGCGATCGCCACCGCCGCGAAGCAGGTCCTCTTCGACGGTCAGGAGATCGTCGTCGGCGGCGGTGTCGAGTCGGTGTCGCTGGTCCAGAACGACAAGATGAACACGTTCAGGGCAAAGGACCCCTGGCTCGAGGAGCGCGTTCCCGGCATCTACTATCCGATGCTGGCCACCGCCGAGGTGGTCGCCGAACGCTATGACGTCAGTCGCCAGGCGCAGGACGAGTATGCGCTGTCCTCGCAGCAGCGGACTGCTGCTGCGCAGGAGGCCGGTCGTTTCGACGATGAGATCGTTCCGTTGCCGAGCACGAAGGTCGTCGTCGACAAGGCGACGAAGGAGACCTCGCGCCAGGACATCACCCTCGAAGCGGATGAGGGCAACCGGCCCTCGACGACCCTGGAGAGCCTGGCCGGTCTCGATCCGGTGCTCGACCCCGGTGTGGCCTCGAAGGTCCCGAGCGTGACTGCCGGCAATGCTTCGCAGCTGTCCGACGGTGCTTCGGCCTCGGTGGTCATGTCGAGCGAAGAGGCCAGCCGACGTGGGCTCGAACCGATGGGCATCTACCGCGGCATGGCCGTGGCCGGATGCGAACCGGATGAGATGGGTATCGGTCCGGTCTTCGCGATCCCGAAGCTGCTGAAGACCCACGGACTGTCGATCGACGACATCGGCCTGTGGGAGCTCAACGAAGCATTCGCGGTGCAGACACTGTACTGCCGTGATCGCCTCGGCATCGATCCGGAGAAGTACAACGTCGATGGCGGCGGCATCTCGGTCGGCCACCCCTACGGTATGACCGGAGCCCGGCTGGTCGGGCACGCGCTCATCGAGGGACGCCGTCGTGGTGTGAAGTATGTGGTCGTGACAATGTGCATCGGCGGAGGCCAGGGGGCGGCCGGACTGTTCGAAGTCTTCTGAGCGTCCCGAGAGCCACCGTTCGGCGGCCCTCGGGAAGTGGCCGTCTCAGAACGGTGGCGGCTCGCCGGAGTCCCAGAACCAGTCACGGACTCCGGCAGCGTCGTCACCGGCGGTCGAATCGTCGCAGGCAATCGACTGGTTGCCGAACACGAAGCCGGGCGTGGCCTCTTTCCATCCCGGCCGCCCGTTCGCGGCCGCCGGTTCCGGGCATCCCCGTGCCCGCCTGCGGTCGCCTGGGGCAGGCGACTCCTCATCTCCGGTCGGCTCGGGCGCGGGCTCATACGGCCTGCTCGGTCGCGGCAGCGCACTGCCGAAGCGCTCGAGGAACAGCCGCGCGTGCTCGACGTTGAGGGGATTGTCGGGTGCCACCACCTCGACGGTCACACCACGCCGGAAGACGTATTCCAAATGACCGGGCTCGGTCATCCTGACGTCGAACTTCCCGTCGGTCTTCGCCGTGTGATGCTGCTTGCAGAGGCAGTGCAGGTTGCCGAACCGGGTGAGACCTCCGCGGCTCGGATCGTCAAGGTCGAAGGGTTCGATATGGTCGACCTCGGCTGTGTCGGCGGGCAAGGTGCAGCCGGGGAAAGTGCAGGTCACATACTGTGCTATGAGGGTCTTCCGAATGCTGTTGGGGATTGTGTAGGTCATCGCCTTCGCATCGACCGGGGTGCCGGTCGCGGGGTCGGTCAGCAGGCGGGTCCAGGTCGAGGCGTAGCCGGCGACCCTCCGCGCCATATCGGCGGGGACCGGGGAGCCGTCCGGCAGCATTCCGGCCAGATCGCACACCTCTTCCGAGGTGAGCGGTTCGGCGGGTGCTCGACCGGCGCTGGGCACAGGGGGAGAGCCAGTGCGCGTGCGGCGGCCGTCCTGCTCACACGTCTCCACCGACATCAGTCCTTCATCGTCGGCCTCCGACAGGTACTGGCTCAGCAGAGTCAGCATCGGAACGGTGATGAACGTGCGTGCCTGGTTCGACAGCCAGTACTCGTTCGTCGGCATGTCCAGCATGAGCTCGTAGCTGATCCTGCAGCCGCCTTCAGTCCGAACTCCGAAGGCATCGGCGGCTCCGGCGCCACAGAGATCGGCATCGGCAGCGGCGGGTCGCTTTCCGCTGGCACGGGATCCGATCAGCGAGGACAGCGCGTCGGTGATGTCACTGTCTGCTCCGGCGCCGGTCGAGGTGCGGCTGCTGAGAAGGGCTTCGAGGATCTGCGACTCGAAGACACGGTCGGCCGGCGTCACGCGCCTCGAGTCCCGAGCCGCAGATTCCGAGTTCTCTGCCGCGCTTCCCGCTGTCCCCGTCGGGGAGACGGATGTCGGCTGGGCCAGGTACTGGTTCTTGTCCAGATCGTCGAAGACGCGCTCGATGTAGTCCAGCAGCGATTCGCCCTCGTGCATGGGCACGCCGTCCGGGCCGGCGAAGAGTCCGTCGAGCGGGAAGTCGGTGCTCGTCGATTCTCCGTTGTCGGTGCTGATGACCCGAAGCTTGAGCTGCGGCCGCGTGCGGGTGAGGACGTCGAACATCAGCGCCGAGATCGCGCGATCGTCGTCGAAGCAGTCTCCGGTCTTCAGCTGGTCGGAGAACGCGCTGGTATTGCCCTTGTACACGGCTCGAACGAATGCTTCGAGACGCTTGTAGCACGCCTGGAGCTCGGGAGCGGGCCCGGTCAGGGTGAGATAGGCAGTTCCGTCGTCGCCGGTGCTGATGTCGACACGGCGGCGGAGGGCGACGTTCTTCTGGGTGTCCTCGGGCGGCTGAGTCGCCGCGATCTTGAGCGCGAGCGAGCGTTTGAACGTCTCGATCGTGATGTCGGCGCGCCTTTCGGCCAGGAAGTCATCGATGGCGGGGAAGTGCTCGAAGCGGAGGTCACGGCAGCGGCGCGTCACATAGGCGACATGCTCGATCGTGAAATCGCCGTCGACGCAGCGGCGCAGGAACCTCGGCAGGCCGTGCGCCAGGGTCATCGACGACGTCAGGTGCTTCAGCGACGTGCTGGTCGTGGCTCCGAGCAGGCTCGAGTACACGCCGACCTCGCTGGCTTCGATGTTGCCGCGCAGCCAGGTGAAAAAGGTCAGCCGGGGGTCGAAGCCGGGGAAGTCCGGCAGGGGAGGTGGGTTGTCGATGATCTCCTGGGCCCGTTTGCGGATCCGGCGCTGGCGACGGCCCGCCGCACGGTCCTTCTTCCGTCCGCTGGCGCGGTCACGGTCCACGCCGATCTCGGCCTCCGCCTGAGTCAGAGCCTCGGCCCAGGTCAGAATCTGCGCGTTCGTGCAGTCTCCTGCTGACGCAGGGGAGTCGTCGCCGGAGTCGGCGGCGCTGTCCGCGGGCTGGGCTTCGCGGCTGTGGCGAACCACGGTCTCTGTGAACGGGACGAACGCATAGGTGGAGTCGGGGCGGTCTCCCTTGAGACCGCGGACGTAGGCGACGTCCTGGACGATGACCGCGCTGGTGGCGACGAGAGATCTGATCTGGGCGAGGCTGCTGTCCGAATAGGCACGCAGCAGTCCGACGAGTTCGTTCTCCTCCGCGATCTCCAATCGGCGTCCGTGCGCCCTGCGGCGTTGGCTCACGGACGCGAAGTCGGTGGGGTCCGGGGAAGCCGAGTGCTTCTCCGACGCCGAACCGTCGCTGTTGCCGATGCTCTTCATCGGTGCTGTCCCCTCTCCACGTCTCTGTGGATCCTGCCGGTTGAGGTGATCGTTATCTCAATTATATGACTGAATGAGCGAAATGACTGTCACAGTTCTATTACAAATAGAACCGTGTATCGGTGAGGTCCGATGCGACCTCGTCCGTGATCTGTCTGCCGTTCCCTGATCTGTTTGTGTCTCCACACTATCGTTCGGTACTGACACGAGATCTCGAGTGAAGCGGACACGGAATCCGGTGACACCGACGGAGGTCACGATCGTGCGAACTCGCCAGGCACGCCGGTCCCGCTGAATCGTCGTCTCCGCGGTCGAGCCGCATTCTCCCTCGGGACAGCTCCAGCCCTCCTGAGAGCACGAGCTTCCCGCCTGACAGGCCGAGGACTTCGACCCCGCCGAGGACCACGGCCCGGTTCGTTAGAATCGATCCGTGGCAGCGATCGACAAGGACATTCTCCGTTTAGCCCTTCCCGCCCTCGGAGCGCTGATCGCCGAACCCATCTTCCTGCTCTCGGACACGGCGATGGTCGGCCACCTCGGCGCGGGTGCCCTGGGATCACTGGCGATCGCGTCGACGATTCTGCAGACGGTCCTCGGGCTGATGATCTTCCTCGCCTATGCCACGACCCCGCGGGTCGCCAAGCGCATGGGATCCGGCGATCGGGCCGGGGCGATCACGGCCGGGTTCGACGGAATCTGGCTGGCTCTGTGCACCTCGGTGCTGCTGATCATCATCGGTCTCCCCCTTCTGGACACAGTGATCGCGGCCTTCGACCCGGGCCCGGGGATCACCGAGGGCGCCCACTCCTATCTGGCGATCTCATGGTGGGGACTGCCCTTCATGCTCACCGTCATCGCCGCCACCGGCCTCCTGCGCGGGCTGCAGGACACGAAGACGCCGCTGGTCGTCGCCGCGGTCGGATGCGTGGCGAATATCGGCCTCAACGCACTCTTCATCTACGGCCTCGACATGGGCGTAGCGGGTTCGGCGATGGGCACGGTCCTCGCCCAGGCCGGCATGTGCACCGTCTACCTCGTCATCTCGGTGCGAGCGGCCAGACGCCTCCACGCCAGTGTCCGGCCCGACTGGTCGGGCGTGTTCACCTCGGCGAAGACCTCCGGATGGCTGCTCGTGCGCAACGCCTCCCTGCGTGCGGCGCTCATCATCCTCGTGTTCATCGCCACCTCCATGGGCACCACCGACCTGGCAGCGATCCAGGTCGCGCAGAGCCTCTTCTTCGCCCTTGCCCTGGCCTTGGATTCCCTGGCCATTGCGGGGCAGGCGATGATCGGTCTCGAACTGGGTGCGAAGAACATCGATGCCGTCGCCGCGATCAACCGACGCCTGTGCCTGTGGGGGATCGTCTTCGGGATCGTCGTCGGCATCGTCCTCTTCGCCGGTGCGGGCATCATCCCGCACGCCTTCGCCTCCGACCCTCAGGTGGTGGCGGCGCTCGGCACCCTCCTGCCGATCCTTGCGGTGAGCATGCCGATCGCCGGCTACGTCTTCGTCCTCGACGGGGTCCTCATGGGAGCCGAGGACGCGAGATACCTCGCTCTGGCACAATTGGTCGCTGTGATCGGATACGCGATTCTGCTCGTTCCGATCGTTGGCCTGTGGCCGGGAGCCCCGGGACTCTGGGCCGCATTCTGCATCGGATTCGTCGGTTTCCGCGCCCTGACCCTGGGCTGGCGAGTTCGCAACCGGGCGTGGATCGACCGCGCCGTCGAGAAAGGAATCTCATGAACGCTGGGCCGAACGACGCTCATGGATCTGAAACCACCCCCGCCGAGGCGACGGCCGCCTCATTGCGCGGACGGGTCCGTCCTCTGCCGGCCGACACCGACGAAGAGACCTTCCTCCCGTTCCTCGACCTGTGCTTCAACTGGTCGATGGACAAGCCTCGCATCGATATCGCCGAGCTGCGTGAGCGCACCGATGCGGCCTTCTACTATCGCGACTGGGGCCGGCACGTGGACATCGCTGTGGCCGCCCATGCCGAGGCCGACCCCGAGTCGCCGATCATCGGTCTGGCCTGGGTGCGTCTGGCCGATATCGCCGATGTCGTCGGCAGGGCCGATGTCCAGACAGCTGGCGATTTCGCCGCGGCCCTGAACAAGTCCGGCGTGGACAGGTCCGGCTCCGAGGTGGTCCGCAGCGAAGTCGTGCCCGCCGACACCGAAACCGGCGCCGCTGCACCTGCCGAAGCGTCTGCCGACGCATCGGCTGGGGATTCCGCCGAGGCATCTGCCGAGGCGAATGCCGATTCGCCGGCCGAGGCCGGGCCGGCCGCAGACCGTGGAGAAGGCACGACGTTCACCGGCTACGGTTGGGTCGCCGCCGACATCCCCGAGCTGACCGTCGCCGTCCTTCCCGAGCACCAAGGGCAGGGCATCGGCGGAGTCCTCGTCGATACTGTGTGCACGCTGGCGAGAATGAGCGGGTTCCCGGCCGTGAGCCTGTCGGTCGAGGACGGCAACGGTGCGGCGAAGCTCTACGCCGACCATGGTTTCGTCTCCGTGGGCCGCAACGGGGACTCCGAC
>DWZN01000132.1 GCA_019117545.1 Candidatus Brevibacterium intestinavium | reverse complement strand
GAAGGAGCTGTCAGGATCGACACGGTCGGAGTCGACACTCGCGCTGGAATAGGAGACCATGACGAAGCGCTTGACTCCCGCCTGAGCTGCGGCATCTACCGAGCGTTTGGCGGCGTCGAGGTCGACGGCCTTCGTGCGGGCTGGGTTCCCGCCTCCGGCTCCGGCGGAGAAGATGACCGCCTCGGCGCCGGAGAAGGCATCCGCGAGCGCCTGCGTGTCAGCGGTCTCGATGTCGAGCACGACGGGATTTGCCCCGGCGGCTTCGACATCGGAGGACTGCTGCGGGTTGCGGATGACGGAGTCGACGACATACCCCGCGTCCTTGAGCTTGGGGGCGGCCAGGAGGGCGATCTTTCCGTGCCCGCCGAGGATCACTGCACGAGCTGAATCAGACATATCTTCCTCTGCTGTCGGTGAAGGATGGTATGGGAGACAGCGATGAGCGGCCGGTGATTATTCCCTCCCGGCAGACGTCCGATTCTCTGCTCGCGCACATGGACGCCGATGGGTTCGCTCACACGGGTGCTCTACCGTTGAGACCATGATCCGACGCCTCATCGCCCACGCCTTCTGGACAGTCAGTCGGTGGAAGCTCGTCACCGAGCCGGCCCCGAAGCGACCGACCGTCCTCGTCGGCGCGCCGCACACCTCCAATTGGGACTTCGTGCTCATGCTCGCCATCGCATGGAGTCTGGGCGTCGAGGTGCATTGGCTGGGCAAGCATTCCCTCTTCGCCGGGTGGCGGGGGCCGATCATGCGCGGACTCGGCGGCATTCCCGTCGACCGGTCCGATCCCGGCAGGATCGTCACCGAGGTGGTCGCCCGCGTCCGGGCCGGGGAGGTCTTCGGCCTGGTCGTGACCCCCGACGGGACGCGCAGCGGGCACACGCACTGGAAGTCCGGATTCCACCGCATCGCCGTGCAGACGGGCATGCCGGTGACCTTGGGATACGTGGATTCCCTCACACGGACGACGGGCCTGGGCCCGACCCTGGAGATGACCGGAGACCTCACCGAGGACATGGACAGGATCCGCGAGTTCTATGCCGATAAGCGCGGCATCCGACCTCAGATGCAGATCACGCCGAGGCTGCGCGAAGAGGATGCCGCCTGCGACGAGGATCCCGAGACCGGCGACCGCAATGGCGATCCGGAGCCGAACTGAGATGGATGTGCGCGTTCCTGCCGGACCCGGCATCCCCGCCGGACTGGTCATTCCCGCCGGCGAACTCACCGAGCAGTTCTCCCGGTCTTCGGGGCCGGGCGGTCAGCATGTCAACACCTCGGATTCGCGAGTGCAGCTGAGTTTGGATCTGGCGAGCGCGTCTTTTCTCACTGCCGTTCAGCGCGAGCGAGTGCTCATCCGACTGGCGTCGAGGCTGTCCGGCACCGTGCTCACGGTGGCGTCGGAGACACAGCGTTCCCAGCTGAAGAACCGGCAGGAGGCGCGAATGCGTCTGGCCCAGCTGCTGCGGGAGGCCCTGGCCCCGCCGGTGCGGAGGAAAGCGACGAAACCCTCACGCAGCTCCCGTCGCCGTCGGGTCCGCGCCGAGCAGCGGCGTTCGCAGATCAAACGCAATCGGCGCCGGCCCCGTCCAGAATGACCGCCGCCGACCGAGACTCCGCATGCCCGGCACAGGCGGAGCCCCGCCTGACCAGCCACTGTGGCTTCGACCCCGTGACAGGATCGATGCCGGAGAGCACAATGGGCACCATGACTGCCAACGCAATTCTCAGCGACCTCATCCAGCGCCCCGCCCAGGCAGCCGAGGCACTGCCGGCCCTCTCCCCCGACCAGCTCAACACCCACCTCGGCGGGCATCCGAATTCGATCGCCTGGCTGCTGTGGCACAGTGGCCGTGAGATCGATGCTCAGCTGTCCGACCTCACCGGGCTCCCGCAGCAGTGGGAGGATTTCCGCGAGCGGTTCGACCTCGGTGAGATCGGCGAGACCTTCGGCCTCGGTCACACCCCCGAGCAGGCTGCGCAGATCCGCGTCGATGATCAGCGGCTCCTCATCGACTACCTCAAGGCCGCCCTCAACGCTTGTGCCGAGTACGCGGACACTCTCACCGACGCCGATCTCGCCGAGGTCATCGACGAGAACTGGACGCCGCCGGTCACGCGTGGTGTGCGCTTGGTCTCGGTCATCGACGACGCCGTCCAGCACATCGCTCAGGCCGCCTTCATCGCCGGGGCCCTGGACTGACCCAGACAGCAGCAGGCGGCATCACTGAGTCGTTGTGACTCGGGTGGCGAAGTCGAGGATCTCGCGCTCCGCCTCGGCGCGGGTCAGAGGCTCATTGTGCACTTCGTGCCGCACTCCGGGGAAGACTCGCGTGCGAACGTCGTCGTGCCCGGTCTCGCGGAGCCGATTGGCCACGTGAAAGGCGCCTTCGCCGTAGTTGGCCACCGGGTCCTGCTCACCGGCGAGGATGAGCACCGGCAGCTGTGCGCCGATGGCCGAGTACCAGGCTCGGTCATTGGCTTGGTCGTAGACGTCGACGAAACCCTGCATGAATCGTGCGCTCATCGGGGCGCCGAAATTGTTGAACGGATCGCGACCGTGGTCGGCGACGACGTCCTCGTCCGCAGCGACCCAGGCGGTGGGACCGGCCTGAGGACCGCACCGGTCGAGGAAGCCGTCGAAGAGCTGATCGACGAGCTGCTCCGACGCCGGTTCGGCTCGGTTGTCACCGGTGGCCGATCTCTTGAGGTCTTCTCTGTCGACAGTTCTCTCGATTCCGCGCATCTGCGCGGCGATCCCGCACAGGACGAGTCCCGCCAAATCGCCGACGGTCCGGGCAGCCATGACCCGCGCGATCATCGACCCCCAGCTGTGTCCGAACACGACGCAGCGAAGATCCGGAAGGATCTCACGGACCTTCCGCTGCAGAGTCAGCTCATCGGAGACGACGACGCGTGCCGCATCGTCACCGGCATCGGCCCAGATGCCTGACTGCATGGCCGTGCGGCCGTGACCGGCATGATCGTCTGCGGCAACGGCGAATCCCGCGTCCAGCAGAGCACTGATGAGGTGGAGGTAGCGTCTGGAATGCTCGCCCAAACCGTGGATGAGCTGGACCACGCCCTTGGGCTCCGCGGCGGGTGTGTGCAGCCACCCATGGATGACATCGCGGTCGTTGCTCGAGGTGAAGTCGATTTCATACAGGGCCAAGACGGAGCTCCTTCCTCGGGTTGCTCACGGAGTGAGCGTGATTCCATGCAGTCGTGCCTGCAGCCGACGCAGCTCATCGCTGAGATCCGGGTCCGGTCCGGTGACGTCGATGTCGGGTGCGACGGCGTTGATCGGCAGCGGCAGAACGGGGCCTGCGGCAAGGCCCCATTCCTCACTCCACGCCGTCAGCTGTTCGCTGCTGCTGGCGTAGACGATTCGCCCGAGCCCGACCCATGCATGGGCCGCCGCGCACATCGGGCAGTGTTCGCCCGAGGTGTATACGGTCGATCTCGCTCGTTGGTCCCGGGTCAGGTGCGCTGCCGCCCACCGGGCGATCTCGAATTCGGGGTGGCGCGTGTGATCGCCGCCGGCGACTCGATTGCGATCGGCGAAGAGCTCTCGACCGTCGGCATCGACCAGCACGGACCCGAACGGTTCGTCTCCGGCCTCGAGCGCTTCACGTGCCAGGTCGACGCTGCGGCGAAGGAATCTGCGGTCATCGTCATTGAGATCGGATCGGTGTGCCATGCTCTTCATCCAATCACAGATCGTGCCGACTTCTCAGTCCCGGAGCCGACGCCGACGGCATCGACGACGGCTCCGGGGCTGAGTCGTGTTCAGGCCCTCAGGACGTAGCGCAGGGTCTCGACCACCTGATCGGTTGTTGTGCACCAGGCCTTGGCCTCGGCATCGACCTCTTTGAGGGCATGGACGATGTCCGCATCGTGCAACGTCACATACGGCTTGCCGAGCGCGGCGCAGTAACCTGCGTCGAAGGCCGCATTCCACTGCTTGTACTTATCGCCGAATCGCACCACCACCATGTCGCTCTTCTCGATCAGGGTGCGGGTGCGAATCGCGTTGACCTTGGCCGACTGGTGGTCACGCCAGAACTGGCTGTCATTCTCACCGAGGTGGTCGCCGGCGGCATCGCTGGCCGGGTGATCGGTCACCGGCGCGGTGAACTCGACATCGAGGCCGGCGGCCTCTGCGCCGCGTTGGATCTCATCGCGCCAATCGGTGTGGATCTCGCCGGACAGATAGACGGTGAAACTCATTGCTCAAGGCTCCTGTTTCGGATGGTGGCGGAACCGGATCGTTCGCTCAATCACCACCATAGCCAATCGGCGGTGCTCTGGGCGGCTCTGCCGCGTCTCACGCCCTTTGAATGCACGCCGGGCCTCCACATCTGGTCAGCGAAGCCGTTCGGACAAGTAGGCCTCTGCGATGCTCAGATGGCCCTGGCTGCCGATGGAGTTCATCGCTTTCTGCGTGTAGGCATGGTTGGCGAGTGGAATCCGCACGGTCTGGACATCGACCCCGCGGTCGCGGGCGGCATCGGCCCAAGCGAGCTGGTCAGCCGGCCTGATGACGTCATCGCGCATCGCGGTCATCACGAGCATGGGTGGCGCGTCATCAGTGAGATGTGTGAGGGAATTCACCCCCGCGTAACGCTTCGGGAACTGCCCCGGGGTCCCGCCCGTGAAACTGGTTGCGAAGATGCGCGTGCCCGTACCCGCGCCGGGGCCTGCCGGAGCGTTCTCGTACATGCCCGTCACATCGAACGCGGGATAGTCGGCGACAACCGCATCCGGGACAGGAACTTCCCCACCGCACGAGGACTCGGCGGCCCCTTGCGCTGCGGCGCCGGCGGTGTTGGCGACCATGTTGCCGCCGGAGCTCTCAGCCCAGAACGCGAGACGATCCATATCTGCACCGAGGGTGTCAGCATGGTCCTGTATCCAGGTCGCGGCACAGCCGACCTGCGCGGGTGCACTCTGCCACGTCGCGTTGTCCTCGGTGGCGAGTTCGTACTCGACCGAGACCACCAAGTAGCCCTGATCAGCGAGTTCGCGCAGCTCCGAGCTCGAAGCGTTCGCCTCGCCCGCGATCCAGCCGCCTCCGTGGACGTACATGATCGTCGGTGCCGAGCCCTCACTCCCGTCCGGCTCGTAGATCGACACGGCCAAGTCGTCTCCTGAACTGGTCTGTTCGTAGACCTCTTGGCGGTCGGGCTTCGCCTTGTCGATGGCGGACAGCCCGAATGTCGCAGGGAACATGTTCACGGATCCGCCGGCCGAGACGATGGCACCGACGAGGACGATGATGACTGCGATGTTCGCAGCCGCACCGACCCCTCCGAGGACGGTCGCCGCTGTTCCGGTCCGTCGACGGCCTCGGCGGACAGCGATGATTCCCACGACGAGGAAAATCAGTCCCACCAGAGCCACCAGGGGTGCCACGGTGGGCGCGAAGCGAGAAGCGACCGTGCTGAGCGGCCCGAGTCCGGGCACAAGCGATGCGACTCCGATGATTGCGGCAATCGCACCGAGCACGATCGCGAGCACAAGGACGGCTCCCCCGACTGCCTTTGCGACGGCCCGTGGCCCCGACCTCTGTGACGGACTCGTGCTGTCGGTCATCTTCAGTCCTCGACTTTCGATCCTTCAGGTGAGCATTCGATCCAGATCAGATCTCGTGGCTGCGAGCAGATGCTGAGGGTCGGGGGCAACTCTAACGCAGGAACATGGTCCCAGATGACAGGCAACTGCGGACACCGATTCCGTGATCGCCGACGTCGCTTCTGACGCGCGGGACATTCATGCGTGAGCCCCGGAAGAGTGGCGTGAACTGACAGCACGCTGCCCGAAGAATGACCATCTGCCGATGCACGGACGTACTGCGACCGATCCATCAGAATCGGTCCACAGCCGCAGAGTTCGAGCTGCTCTTCTCCCGGGCAGACTCGGGGCAACTGAGCCGCTGAGCGCTCAGCTGACATCGCTTCGCCGTCCCTCGGACGGAATGGAGACCTGTCGAGCAGAGCGCAAGCAGACCTCGCCCCTCGGGTTGCCTTCCCTCCCCGACGAGCTGCCGAGCGGCTTTCGACGGGAAGGGAGAGCCATCGCCCGTCAGCCGGCCACCGAACGGACGATCTCGGCGATGCGTCTCTCAGTGTGCGCGTCCACGGTTTCGAAGTACCATGCAGCTGGCATCAGGAGCCCGTCCACACCGCCCGCGGGCTGGAAGTCGGCCTTCTCAGTGATCGCGAGGTTCAGACGTTCGTCGTTGCGCAATGTCACCAGCGCTGGCGTACTCGCTGATTCGGCATAGGCGGGCATTCCGTACCAGATCCGCGGTTTCAGTGCGGGGGCGGCTGCCACGATGATGTCGTGCACACGCTGCATGATCGAACGTCGGGGTTCGTCCATCTTCGCGATCTTGTCGATGACCTGAGTGCGATTCCTCTCGTCCTTCGACGACATGTCATGTCCTCTCATCCGCCGATGTCAAACATCGGAGTGCTGAAGTCGGCGCGACTGTGCGCCACACCCCATCCGGACATGTCCTGAGCTGTTCAAGCCTCTCCGCGATGATTCACGTCATCTTCACGTGGAAGTGCTGTTGGTGACCGGCGCCACCGAAACCAGTATACATTGAAACTCAACATGTGGTAGGAAAGTCCGCCCAGCACCGTCAGATCTCGAAGCGGAACTCCACCGCATTTCGCAGCCGAATAACCTTTGGGACCGCACCGTCAATCGGTGACTATGTGCCTCCGCAGCGCCTCGGCAAGAGGCGGCAGATGTGTCTCGACGACGTCGCGGACCACATCGATGTCGACTCCGAAATACTGGTGCACCAGGATGTTGCGGAAGCCCCGAAGCTATGGCCACGCGATCTCAGGGTGCGCGCCGGTGATCTCATCGGGAAGATGGTTCACTGCGTCGCCGATGCGCTGCAACGGACTGCGACTCACAGGGACACCGCTTCGGCGAGCGCCGAGGCAGAGACCGGGCGCTTGAGCAACTGGCTAGGAAACACGTCGATGTCATCGCGCCCGAATAGAGCGCGCGTCTCCTCAAGCAGACCGGATGCACGCATCAGGAGGTTCCCCTCGGCAGGGTCCATCTCGACGAGAATGTCGATGTCCGATCCGGCAGACGCGGTACCGCGAGCAACAGACCCGAACAGCTTCGGGTTGGTTGCTCCGTATCGGTCGAGGAGCACCTGGAACTCGTCACGACGCGCGGCGAGGAGCTCGCGCCGTCAAACTACGGTTTGCGCACTGTCCCACCGACCCGGACGACGAGAGCCGCCGCATTACCACCCGACAGTGGCTCTTCGGTCACCCTGCCCACCCGATCGGAGTGCTCGCCGTTCACGCCACCTGCAGCGGAACGATCGACGCGATCTGCTCACCTGCCTGGTCCTCGGCGCGGTCGAGCTCGTAATGACTCTGCAGGTTGATCCAGAACTCCGCCGACGTGCCGAAGTACTTGGCCAGCCGCAGCGCGGTGTCCGCAGTGATCCCACGCTTGCCGTGCACGATCTCGTTGATCCGCCGCGGCGGCACGCCGATAGACACCGCCAAGTGGTTCTGGGTGATCCCGAACCCCTCAATGAAATCCTCCATGAGGACTTCGCCCGGGTGGATCGGCTCGATCCTGTCAGTGGTAGTCAACGATCTCCACCTCCTCCGGTCCGGCGTCTGTCCATACGAAACAGATCCGCCATTGGTCGTTGATCCTGATGCTGTGCTGTCCCACTCGATCGCCCTTCAGCGCCTCGAGACGATTCCCCGGCGGCGTCCGCAAGTCACTCAGCGCGACCGCGGACCCCACCTGACGAAGCTTGCGCAACGCGACTCGATGGACCCTCGGATCGATCGATCGCACGCGCTCACGACGCCACAGCCGCTCGGTCTCCTTGTTGCCGAACGATCTGATCACGAGACCAGTGTATAACGAAGTCCGTCAATAACGCTAGACGTTAAATCGAAACTCCACCACGTCGCCGTCGGCCATGACGTAGTCCTTGCCCTCCATGCGGACCTTGCCGGCGGCCTTCGCGGCAGCCATCGAACCGTTGGCGTCGAGAGCATCGAAGGACACGACCTCGGCCTTGATGAAGCCCTTCTGGAAGTCGGTGTGGATGACTCCGGCCGCCTCGGGGGCGGTGGCTCCCTTGGGGATCGTCCACGCCCGGGATTCCTTCGGGCCGGCGGTCAGGTAGGTCTGCAGGCCGAGCGTGTCGAAGCCGACGCGGGCGAGCTGGTCGAGTCCGCTCTCCTCCTGGCCGGTCGATTCGAGCATCTCCCGTGCCTCATCCTCATCGAGTTCGGCGAGTTCGGATTCGAACTTCGCGTCGAGGAAGATCGCCTCGACGGGAGCCACGAGGGCCCGCATCTCGGCTTTCCTGTCCTCGTCGGCGAGCACGTCATCATCGACGTTGAACACGTACAGGAAGGGCTTGACGGTCATCAGCTGCAGCTCACGCAGCGCACTGACATCGAAATTGTCGGCCTGCATCGCCTGGTAGAGGGTCTTCCCGGACTCGAGGATCTCGGTGGCGGCATCGATCGCGCTCAGCTGCTCGGCCGGTGCGCGCTTGCCCTTGACTTCCTTCTCGATCCTGGGCCGAGCCTTCTCCAGGGTCTGGAGATCAGCGAGGATGAGTTCGGTGTTGATCGTGTCGATATCGTCGCCGGGACTGATCTTGCCGTCGACGTGAACGACATCGTCATCGACGAATCCCCGGATGACCTGGCAGATGGCGTCGGCTTCGCGGATATTGGCCAGGAACTGATTGCCCAGCCCCTCACCTTCGGATGCGCCCCGCACGATGCCGGCGATGTCGACGAAGTCAACGGTTGCATTGAGGATCTTCTCGGAGGAGAAGATCTCCGCCAGCCGCGTCAGCCGAGCATCCGGCAGAGGAACGACACCCACGTTCGGTTCGATCGTCGCGAACGGATAGTTCGCCGCGAGA
>DWZN01000131.1 GCA_019117545.1 Candidatus Brevibacterium intestinavium | reverse complement strand
CGGCGACGCCAGCGCACCGGCGGCGAGGATGACCTCATCGGCCGACAGAGTGCCGACGCGACCGTGGAAGTCGACCTCGAGTCCGGTGACCGTCGTACCCTCGATGAGGAGCCGACGGGCGTGGGCGGAGGTGAGGATCGTGAGATTCTCGTCGCCGAGGCGGGGCTTGAGGTAGGCCCGCCAGGTGTTCAGTCGCTTCCCGTCGCGGACATTGAGCTGGATCCGGCCGACTCCCTCGACGCTGCCCGAATTGTAGTCGGGGTTGAAGGGGACCCCGGTCTCCACGGACGCGGCGAGCATGTCCTCCTGCAGCCGGTTGCGAGCGAAGTCGGTGCGCACATCCATCGGACCGGTCGTGCCGCGGGTGTCGGTGATCTCCCCGTCAAAGTTCTCGATCGCTTGAAACACCGGTGAGACGTCGTCCCAGGACCAGCCGGGGCAGCCGGAATCGACCCACTGCTCATAGGCCCAGGCGTCGCCGCGGACTCAGATGACGGCGTTGAGGGCATTCGAACCGCCGAGCACCTTCCCGCGGGGAAGGTGGAGCCTGCGGTCCATGGTGCCGGGCTGCGGAACGGTGTAGTGGTTCCAGTCCTGAGGCGAATGCCAGATGAGTCCGAGGTTGTTCAGGTGATCGATGTTCGGGTTCGTCTCGTCCTCGCCGGCTTCGACGAGGCAGACCTTCTTGCCTGCATCGAGCAGGCGGCGGGTGAGCACGCACCCGGCGGAGCCCGCTCCGATGACGATGTGGTCGAATCGTTCGTCCGGGAGCTCGGTCGGGAAGTTCTCCGGATGGGCGCTGATGCTTGCGGCGACGATGCCGGCGTCATTGGTGGTCATGACGTCAGGCTAGAGAGGCAGGCCACCGCAGCGGAAGAGATCTCCGGCAAGTCCGCACGCGTTGCCAAGTCGAGTCCGCCGCCCGCGCACGGATCGTCAATGTGCTGTGCTGGCCGAAGCGATCCTCGACCCCGGGGGCATGTGTGGCTTGAAGCTGGGAGCACAGCAGCGACCGATCGGTGATTCTGTCCCTGACCGTGACTGCCCCCGCCGCCAGGGGATAGAGTGACTGGACAACGGGCATCGACGAGGCGGTCGAAGCCGAGAGAGGTCCTGAGGATGACGATGTTGCTTGAAGGCACCGCGCACGATTTCGACGGATGGCAGAGCCTGGTATCGGACTCATTCGTCCCGCTCGACACCGAACCCCAGCGCCGAGGCGGATTCACCGGACGGATCAGTGCACGCGACTACGATTCGGTCGTGATGTCACAGATCAACGCCGATCCGCACGCCGTTCTGCGCACCCCTGGGCTGATCTCCCGGACCCGGTCGGACGGACACGGCGGCACGGCGAACTGCTTCAAGGTCTCGCTTCAGCTCGATGGACACGGTCTGCTCATCCAGGACAGTCGTGAGATGGCCCTGGCCCCAGGGACGCTGGCCATCTACGACACCTCGCGGCCGTACACGCTCAGCTTCGACTCGGACTTCTCGTCCTACGTCATGATGTTCCCGCAGTCGCGGGTGAACCTACCCGTCGCCGCCGTCGGCCAGCTCACCGCCACACCGATCGGTGCCGACCACCAGCTCGGTGCGGTCGTCGCCCAGGTCATCTCTCAGGCCGGAGCCATGCTGCCGACTCTCAACCGGACGACCGGAGTCCGGTTGGCCGGCAACGTCGTCGACCTGCTGACCACGGTGATGGCCGACGAGCTCACGGCCGCCGGCGGCGTTGATGAGCGGCAGCGGATGTGGGACGAGATCGCGGACTTCATCGACGCACATCTGTCCGACCCGCAGCTGTCGCCCTCGACCATCGCCGCCGCTCACTTCATATCGGTGCGGACCCTGCACCAGGTCTTCGAAGGCAGCGGGGAGACCGTGGCCGGTGAGATCCGGCGTCGCCGCATCGACCGGTGCCGGGCCGATCTCGCCGACCCCCGGCAGAGGCAGACCCCGGTGGCGGCCATCGGCGCACGCTGGGGGCTGAGCGATCCGGCTCATTTCTCCCGCCTCTTCCGCAGCGTCGTCGGCCAGCCGCCCGCCGGATTCCGCCGCAGCGTTCTGGCCAACCGAACGGTGTAGGCCCCGGTCGGCGATGATGCGCGAATCGTCAAGAACTCCGCCTGCAGAGCCAAGACGCGGACCGTGGGACCCGTCCACACTGGCCGTGAACGCATTGACTGTTGAACGGACCACAAGACGGACCGGCACAGTTCCGACCGGCACCATCCCGACGCAAGGAGCATCATGACCACCGACCTCACGACCACTGCCGCAATCCTGGCTGCGATCGAAGACCCCAACGGGCGCGAGATCCGCGATCCAGCCACCGGTGAGATCGTCGGCCGCACGCGTCAAGGCAGTCCGGCAGACATCGACTCGGCAGTCGCCGCCGCCCGGAGGGCCCAACCGGCATGGGCCGGGCAGACCGCGCAGGAGCGCAGCGACCGTCTCAATGCCGCCGCTGATGCGATCGAAGGCTCCGCCGAAGCGCTGGCCGAGCTGCTCTCCCGCGAGCAGGGCAAGCCGCTCAACGGGCCGAACGCGCGCTTCGAGGTCGGGGCCTGCGCCGCCTGGCTGCGGGCGAACGCGGCCTTCGAACTCGACCCCGAGGTCGTCGTCGAGGACGGCGAGACCCATGCCGAACTCCACTACCGGCCGGTCGGCGTCGTCGGCGCGGTCGGACCCTGGAACTGGCCGATGATGATCTCCGTGTGGCAGTTCGCGCCCGCGCTGAAGATGGGCAACACCGTCGTCCTCAAACCCTCGGAGTACACGCCGCTGTCCGTGCAGGCACTCGTGGCCGTGGTCAATCAGGCGCTGCCGGCCGATGTGCTTGCCGTCGTGCCCGGAGACGGGGCAGTCGGCGCCGCACTGACGAGCCACGCGGATGTCGACAAGATCATGTTCACCGGGTCGACGAAGACCGGGCAGGCGATCATGCGCACCGCCGCGGACAGTCTGGCCAGGATCACCCTCGAACTCGGCGGCAACGATGCCGGCATCGTGCTCGCCGACGCCGATCCCGCCGCCATCGCCGACGACCTGTTCTGGGGTGCGTTCATCAACACCGGCCAGACCTGCGCGGCGATGAAGCGCCTCTACGTGCCCGAGTCGCTCTATGACGAGGTCTGCCGGGCTCTCGTCGAGGTGGCCGGAGCGTCCCCGATGGGCGTGGGCCTCGAGGAGGAGAACGTGCTCGGCCCGCTGCAGAACAAGCAGCAGTACGACATCGTCGCCGGCCTCGTCCAGGCCGCGAAGGACGGGGGAGCGCGAGTGCTCATCGGCGGCGATCCGGTCGCCGAGCAGCCCGGGTACTTCTACCCCACGACGCTCGTCGCCGACATCGACAATGACAACCCGCTCGTCGCTGAGGAGCAGTTCGGCCCCGTCCTGCCGATCATCAAGTACACGGACCTCGAGCAGGCCATCGAATGGGCCAACGGCCTCGAGGTCGGGCTCGGCTCCTCGGTATGGGGCACCGACCTCGATGCCTGCCGCGAGGTCGCCGCCCGCCTGCAGGCCGGTTCGACATGGATCAACAAACACGGTGCCGTGGATCCGCGGATTCCCTTCGGCGGCGTGAAGAAGTCCGGCTTCGGTCTCGAATTCGGCCTCGAAGGCCTCAAGCAGGTCAGCGTCCCCCATGTGATCAGCTGGTAGAAGCGATCGCCGAGGCTGGATCTCCAACCGCTCACTGCGCCTGCGGAAGGACCTCACCGACGATATCGACCACCCGTGCCAGCGCCTCCGACGGATTGTTCCGCCGCCACCCGAGCGCGAGTGTGAAGGCGTCCCCACCTTCGGCGAGGGGAACATAGCGAACTCCGTCGATGCGGATGTGATCCGAGGACGCGACGACGACGGCCAGACCGACCTGCGCTCCCACCAGCGCCAGGAGACTGTAAGGGTCAGGCGCCTCCTGGACGACGTGGGGGAGGAAACCGGCCTCGTCGGCCAGGCGCATCATCACCTCCCTCACCTGCGAACCGTGGGACGGGGCATAGGAGATGAACGGCTGGCCGGCCAGCTCGGCCATGCTGACCGACTCACGACCGGCGAGCTCGTGTCCGGCGGGCATGGCGATCATCACGCTCTCCTGACGGATGATGTGGACCTCGACACCGGCCGGCGCCGGGGGACTGATGACGGCGAGATCGATCTGTCCATCACGCACAGCGTTGGCCGCCTGTCCGCAGTACATCTGCGGGCGCAGGTCGAGGCTGATCCCCGGGTGCCGCTCGCCGACCTCCCGGGCCAGACGGGAGAGGATCGAATAGCCGCTCGTGCCGCCGAAGCCGATGCGCACCCGGCCGGCCAGCCCCTGCTGAGCAGCACGGGCGATGCGCCTGGCGCCGTCGACCTGAGTGCCGATCGCCGCCGCGGGTTCGAGCAGCGCTTCACCGGCAGGCGTCAGTCTGACCCGACGGGTCGTCCGTTCGAACAGATCGACGTCGAGGTCGGCCTCGAGGGCGCGGATCATCTGACTGAGGGCGGGCTGGGCGATGCGCAGCCTCTCCGCCGCCCGACCGAAATGCAGCTCCTCGGCGACGGCGAGGAAGGCGGTGACCTGTCTGAACTCCATGCTTCTCCTCGGTGTTGCTGATTGATAAGCATATGCAATCAATCAGTGCGATATTACCTCTTGGACTCCGCTGAATTCCGGTGGCAGGGTTGAAGACGACCCCGACCGCGCCCGAGGAGCCGATATGCCCGACACCGACACCACCACACCCTCCACCGACCCGTCCGATCTGCTCGACCTCGCAGGACTCCTCTCGGAGACCGAACTCGAGATCCGCGAGCGCGTCCGCGCCTTCGTGGACGCGAAGATCCGCCCCAATATCGCCGACTGGTATGAGCACGCGGTCTTCCCGACCGAGATGGTCAGGGACATGGGCGACCTCGGTCTGCTCGGCATGCACCTGGAAGGCTACGGCTGCCCCGGACGCTCGGCCGTCGAATACGGGATCGCCGCCCTCGAGCTCGAAGCCGGCGACTCGGGACTGCGCACCTTCGTGTCCGTGCAGGGATCGCTGGCGATGTCGGCGATCCGCAGATTCGGGTCCGAAGAGCAGAAGAACCGGTACCTGCCCGGCATGGCGGCCGGCGAGCTCATCGGCTGCTTCGGGCTGACCGAACCGACCGCCGGGTCCGATCCCGGGGCGATGGCCACCACCGCCGTCCGAGGCTCCGACGGCAGTTGGGTCCTCAACGGCGCCAAGCGGTGGATCGGACTGGCCTCGATCGCCGATGTCGCCGTCATCTGGGCCGCCACCGAGGACGGCATCCGCGGCTTCCTCGTCCCCACCGACACCCCCGGCTTCACGGCCACTGCCATCGAGGCGAAGCTGTCGATGCGCGCGTCCATCCAGTGCGATATCACCCTGGATGACGTGGCCCTGCCCGCCGAGGCGGTCCTGCCCGAGGTCACGGGACTCAAGGGCCCGTTCTCCTGCCTCAACGAAGCCCGCTACGGAATCATGTGGGGCGCCATGGGTGCGGCTCGGGACTCCTTCGAAGTCGCCCTGGACTATGCGCAGAACCGTCTGCAGTTCGACAAACCGCTGACGGCGTACCAGATCACCCAGGAGAAGCTGGTGAACATGGCCCTCGAGATCCAGAAGGGCACCCTGCTGGCCCTGCAGACCGGACGGCTCAAGGACGCCGGCCGCCTCGACCCCGTGCAGATCTCGGTGGGCAAGCTCAACAACTGCCGCGAAGCCATCGCGATCTGCCGCGATGCCCGGACCATGCTCGGCGGCAACGGCATCACCCTCGACTACTCACCGCTGCGACATGCGAACAACCTCGAATCCGTCCGCACCTACGAAGGCACCGATGAGGTCCACACCCTCATCCTCGGCCGCCACATCACCGGTCAGCAGGCGTTCCGCTGATCGATGTCAGGGCACGAGCCGATCTCCCGCCACCCACACCTCGGCGGGGGAGCGGAGTGCGTCGAGATCGGTGAGCGGATCACCGTCGATGAGGAGCAGATCCGCACGGGCGCCCTCGACCACACGCCCGCGATCGCGCAGCCCGAGGGCATCCGCCGCCGCTGAGGTCGCCGCCCGGAGCGCCTCGGCCCGGCTCATCCCCGCCTGCACCAGCCAGTCGAGCTCGGTGTGCAGAGAGGGCCCGTGAGGGACCGGGGCGAACGCCGTTTCGTTGGCATCCGTTCCGGCGATGACGGCGATGCCCGCCTCATCCATCGCGCGAACATTGTCGAGAGCGAGACCGAAGGCGGCATCGGCACGATCGCCGAGGCGACCGTCGATGATCGCCCGCATCATCACGAGCGTGGGGGACACGACGGTGCCGGACTCCCGCAGCCGGTTCAGCGCGAGCTCCGGAAGCGGGCGGTCGAACGGGGTATGGGTGAGCACGTCGACCCCGGCATCGAGTCCGCGGTCGAAGGACGCGGCCGTGACCGCATGCGCGATGGTCAGCAGTCCCCGCTGGTGGGCGCCGTCGACCAGCGCCGTCAGCGTCGCAACGTCGAGGGCGGGGACCTGCGTCGCCTCCGGATCCTCGATGATGATCTTGATGAGGTCGGCACCGCCTCCGACTCGCCAGTCGAGGAACCTCTCGGCGTCGTCGGGACCGGTGACCCCGGACTCGGCGGGGAATCCCATCATCTCGATCTGCGTGCTCCCCGGCGCCGAGGCGGCCGATCCGGCACTGACGATCGCCGGCAGCCCATCGTCGGCGCGCAGCTGATCGATGAGTGAGTCCGGGTGCGTGCCGAGGTCGACGACCGTCGTCAGACCCGACCGCAGAGCGTCGACCAGCCGTGAGCGCTCGCCGAGGTGGACATGGGTGTCGATGAGACCGGGAAGCAATGTCTTCGCCGCCCGCGGCGCGGGCTCCGCAGCCGGGCGGATCGCAGTGATCGTGTCAGCGAATTCGACGTCGACGGGTTGAGCCGGGCCACCGTCGCCGACGAGGCGGACACTGCGAAGAATCGTCATGGGGACACTGTACGGCCGATGACCGCACAGAGCCTGGCCCACCACGCCTGAGAACCGTGTCCGCGGCAGTGGTGTTAGGGTGGCCTTTGTGCCGAGTTTTCCCTCCTCCGGTTCGTCACTCCTGATCAGAGCCGCCCGTCGGCGCCTGTCACTGCTGCTGCCCGGAGCCTTCATGCTCTCGCTGTGGCAGGTCTGCGAAGCGCTCGTTCCCGTGGCGATCGGAATCGTCGTCGACCGCGCGATCATTCCGCTGTCGTGGCCGATGCTCATCGTGTCGATCATCGGCATCGGGGCGCTGTTCACCGTCCTCAGCCTCGGATATCGCTTCGGGGCCCGCTCGTGCAATGCCGCCCGTGAACACGAAGCGCATGCGCTGCGCGTCGAAATCACCCATGCGGCGCTGACCTCGGCGAACCTGCCTGCCGACCGGGCCTCGGGAGAGGTGCTCTCGATCGCCTCCGCCGACGCCGACACCGCCTCCATGTCCTTCCAGCAGGCCGGACGCGGCATCGCCTCGGTGCTGGGCATGATCACCGCCGCGGTCTTCCTGCTCGTCGCCGACCCCGTGACCGGCCTCGTCGTCCTCATCGCCGTTCCCATCGGCCTGATCATCGTTGCGCTGCCGGGCCGTTCGGTGTCCGCGAAGGCCGCCGCCCAGCTCGAGGCCGTCGCCGCCGCGGGACGCTCGGCCTCCGACCTCATGCACGGGCTGCGGGTGATCAAGGCGATGGGCGGCGAGACCTGGGCGGTCGACCGCTACCGGCAGACCTCGGACGCCGCGGCCGTGGCCGGCATCGCCACCGGTGAACGCACCGGGCGCCTGGCCGGCCTCGGCGCCCTGGTGATGTCCGCGGTCCTCGCGATCGTCCTCATCGTCGCGGGCCTGCGCCTCATCGACGGGCAGATGAGCGTCGGAGCCCTGATCGGCATCCTCGGCATGACCGCATTCCTGACCGAACCCATGCGTGCCCTGGCCGAGATCGTCGGCCTCTTCGCCCAATCCCACGGCGCCGCCGAACGGATCGCGAGACTGCTGGGCGATATCGACGCCGGCATCGAGAAGGACTCGACCGCCTCGGACCCGGACGTCTCCGTCTCGGACTCCGTCGTCACCGTCACCGGCTGGCCCGGCAACGGCGATGAGTTCACCACGGCCTGCGGGGAACTGACCTGCATCGTCACCGAGACCGCCGAGCACAGCGCCCGGCTGCACTCGGCGCTGTCGGCCCGCGCCCGCGGGCTCGGACCGGCGACGATGCTCGTCGCACCGCATGACGTCGATCTGTTCGAAGGCACCATCGGCTCGAACATCACCATGGTCGTCGGCACCGGCGAGCAGTCCGAGCCCGACGAGCAGTCGCGCACCGCCAACACGGTCACCGACGAGGTCCTCGCGGCCGCGGGAGCCGACGAACTCCTCGGCCTCGTCGAAGGCGGACTCGACCATCGGATCCAGGAACTCGGCGGCAACCTCTCCGGCGGCCAACGTCAGCGCGTCGCCCTGGCCCGGGCGCTGAACGCCGACCCCGAGATCCTCGTCCTCGTCGAACCGACCACGGCCGTCGACGCCGTCACCGAGGCCCGGATCGCCGAAGGCCTCACCGAGCTGCGCCGCAGTCGGCAGAGCAGAGCCACGATCATCCTCACCAGCTCCCCGGCCTTCCTCGCCGCCGCCGACACCGTGATCTACGCACCGGCGACGGGCCCGATCCTCAGCGGCACCCACTCCGGGCTGCTGGCCGCCGACAGCGACGCCGCCGAGGCCTACCGTCGGGCGGTGACCCGATGACGGAACCGAATCACAGCACCCTGCCGATCGCCTCACGCCGCCGGTCGTTCGCCCATCTCGGCCCGCTGCTGCGACGCCGGATCGGCTGGATCGCCCTCCTGACGGTCGCCGGTCTGGCCAACGCCGGTGCCGGACTCGTCGGACCGTGGGCGATCGGCCGCCTCGTCGATCGGCTGCCGGCAGGCGCCGGACCCGAAGAGGTCTGGTTCTGCGCCGTGGCCGTGGCGGTCGCCGGCATCGTCATGGCCTTGGGCACGTGGATCGGGGGTTGGGCGCTGGCCCATATCGCCATGCCCGTCGTCGCCGGGCTGCGCACGGAAGTCGTCGATTCCGCGCTGAGCTTGGAGTCCCAGCGCATCGAGGTCACCGGCACCGGAGATCTCGTCTCCCGGGTCGCCGATGATTCCCGCAAGATCAGCGAGGCCGCCGCCCAGGTGCTTCCCCTCGTCGTCGAATCACTGCTCGTCGTCATCGTCTCCGCCGCGGGACTGGCCGCCATCGATTGGCGGCTGGGCATCGTCGGCCTCGTCGCCCTGCCGATGTACTGGCTCACCCTGCGCTGGTATCTGCCCAGGTCAGAGCCTATCTACAGGGAAGAGCGCGCGGCCTTCGGAAGGCGCGCGGGTCGGCTTCTGGGCGGTCTGACCGGGGCCGCGACCCTGCGCGCCTACCGCGCGGAGGCCGGGGAGCTGCACCGCATCGACGCCGCCTCCGGCCAGGCCCGGGATCTGTCGATCGACGTGTTCCGATTCGTCACCCGCGCCTTCGGCCGCAACAACCGCGCCGAGGCCGTCGTGCTCTCCCTGCTGCTGGTCGCCGGCTTCGCCCTCGTGTGGTTCGGCGAGTCCACCGCCGGAGCCGTGACCACCGCGGCCCTGGTCTTCCACCGCCTGTTCAACCCCATCGGCGCCCTCGTCGGGCTCTTCGACCAGATCCAATCGGCCGGCGCATCGCTGACGCGCATGGTCGGAGTCATCGACGAGGCGAAGGCGGCCCCGCAGCGGTCGACCGCCCCGGCCCCGGACCGCCCGAGTCTGGTGCTCGAGGACCTGTGGTTCAGCTACGAGGCCGACCCGGACTCGGACAACCATGTGCTCAGAGGCGTCAGCCTGCGCATCGACCCCGGTGAGCACATCGCCGTCGTCGGCACCACGGGGGCCGGCAAGACGACCCTGGCCCGGATCGCGGCGGGACTGTCCGCACCGGGATCCGGCCACGCCGCGCTCGCCGGCTGGCCGGCCGCCTCGGCGGGGACGGTGGAGCTGACCTCGGTGGACGAATCCGAACTGCGGGGCCACATCGCCATGGTCGCCCAGGAGGTCCACACCTTCTCCGGAACCCTGCGCGAGAACGTGGCCCTGCCGAAACCGAGCGCCGACGATGCTGCGGTCCTCGCCGCACTGGACACGGTCGGAGCCGGATGGGCGCACTCGCTGCCGAAGGGTCTGGACGCCTGGATCGGGGAGGGCGGGACCCGGTTGTCGGCGGTGCAGGAGCAGACGATCGCCTTGGCCAGGCTCGTCCTCGCCGACCCGGACTTCGCGATCCTCGATGAGGCGACCGCCGAGGCGGGATCGGCCGGGGCCCATGTCCTCGAGGCCTCCGCGGAGTCGGCTCTGACCGGCCGCGGCGCCCTCATCGTCGCCCACCGGCTCAGCCAGGCCGAGAAGGCCGACCGGATCCTCGTCATGGAGCACGGGCAGGTGATCGAAGAGGGCGCCCACGACGAACTCGTCGCCGCCGGCGGCCGGTACGCCGCTCTGTGGGAGGCGTGGTCGGCCTGAACCGACGGCCACGGCGTCGACCGCCGTCGGGTCTCAGCGCAGCCCGAGCACCGTGGTCGCGATCGTGAAGTAGATGATGAGGCCCGTGGCATCGCAGAACGTGGAGATGAACGGGTTCGAGAACACGGCCGGATCCGCGCCGACCCTCTTCGCGATGATGGGCATCAGCCCGCCCACGGTGGCGGCCATCATGCACACCGACAACAGGGTCAACCCGATGACCAGGCCGATCGGCCAACTGTAGACGAGGCCGGCGATGACGAAGCCGAGGCTGCCGAGCACGGAGCCGAGGACGGCCCCGACGCGCAGCTCCCGCCAGATCACCCGTCCGAGGTCGCGGATGCGCACCTCGCCCACGGCCAGGGCCCGGGTCACCGTGGTCGCGGCCTGGTTGCCGGTGTTGCCGCCGGTGCCGGTCAGCAGGGGGATGAACAGGGCGAGGACGACGACCTGGTCGAGGCGGTCCTCATAGACTTCGAGGACCTGGACGGTCAGGATCGCGGACACGGCGAGGACGAGCAGCCACACGATCCGGCTGCGGACCAGACGCAGGATCGTCGAGGACAGATACGACCGGTCCAGCGGTTCCGTACCGGAACCGCGCGCGATGTCCTCGGCATCCTCCTCGTCCATGATGTCGAGGACGTCGTCCATGGTCAGGATCCCGACGAGGCGCTCCTCCTGGTCGGTGACCGGCATCGCGATGAGTCGATGGGACAGGAACTCGCGTGCCGCCTGCTCACGGTCGGTCAGCGCATGGGTGCTGATCGAGTCGCGGACCATGTCCTCGACGATGGTGTCGGGATCGACGGCGATGAGGTTGCGCAGGGACACCACTCCGCGCAGCACCCGGCCGGGGCCGACCACGGGTAGGAGATAGACGGTCTCGGGGCCGTCGATGCGGGCGCGCACGACCTCCATCGCCCTGGCGGCGGTCCAGTCCTCGTGCAGAGCGAGGACCTCGGGCGACATGTACCGGCCGATCGCGGACTTCGGGTAGCCGAGGACCGCGGAGGTCATCGCCCGCTCCTGGGCCGTCAGCCCCTTCATCAGTCGACTGGCCACGCTCGCGGGCAGTTCGCCGAAGAGCTCGGCACGGTCATCGGGGTCGAGTCCCTCGACGATGTCGGCGACCTCGGGTTCGCGGAGGTTGCCGATGAGTTCGGCCTGGTAGGCCGGCGGCAGGTCCTCGAAGACGTCGAGGGCTTCGGCCTTCGTCAGGACCCGGAAGAGCATCGCGGACTGCAGCGGAGTCGAGGTGTGGACGAGCCGACCGATCTCGGCCCGCGGCACCTGCCGGGCCAGGGAGGCGATCTCATCGAGGGTGTGCGGGTCGATTCTGCCGGTGAGCGCGGATTCGAGCCGATCGGCCGCCTCGGTGCTCTCTGTCGTGTCGGCCACGAACTCCCCCTCGCCTCGTCACGGACTCTCCCGCAGACCACCTTAGGCCATGGGCGGAAGGCGTCGGGCCACCGCCCCGGCCGGGATCACGGCGGCGGGGCGAACCTCGATGCCTATGCTCGGGCCGGTGCCGACGGGATCTTCGTTCCCGGGGTCCACGATCAGGCGAGAATCGCTGCGATCGTCGAAGCCAGTCCGCTGCCGGTCAACGTCCTAACCGGTCCCACACTCTCGCAGTCCGAACTCGCCGCGGCCGGAGTCGCGCGGATCAGCACCGGTTCGCTGCTTCACCGCTCGGCGCTGTCGGCGGCGGTGCAGTCGCTTTCCGTCCTCGACGACGACCGCCCGGCAGAGACAGCGGGTGTGCTGTCCTACCGGGCGGTCGCCGATCCGAGCGGTGGTCAGTCCTCCTCATAGGAGTCGTCGATGACCTCCGGCATGCCGTCGATGACCGAGACCTCTTCGGTCCCGTCATCGGCCAGGGCATCGACGTTGAGGTCGTCCCCGTCGAGCTCGGAGACCTCGAAGTCGTCATCGCCTTCGGAGACCATCTCGTCGCCGACTCGATTCCCCTGTTCCGCCGCCGGTGACTGGTCGGTGTTGAACTCGTCCGAGAGATCGGGCTCGTCGTTCTCGTCATCCTGGTCGGCTCCTTCGAGGAGCACATCGTCGGCGCCCTCGACACCTGTGCCCTCGGGGCCGTGGGCCCCGGGCTCGACGTCCGGTTCGCCCGGTTCGTCATCGTCGATGTCGGTCTCGACCTGTTCGGCTTCGACCTCGGCGGCATTGAGCTCCGGGTCGTCCAGTTCAGCGGCCGTCGGTTCGTCGACCTCGGGGGCGTCGAGGATGGGATCCTCGTCCGGCCGGTCGGTCATGTCCGATTCGAACTCGCTCATGATCTCTCCTTCGCTCGTCGTCAGGATCGGGCCCTCATTCTTGCACGTCGATCGCGTGCGGGCTATGGGCCGAACGAATTCAACGACTCATGTGATGACAGCGATCACCGAGCCCTGCTTGATCACGTCGCCCTCGTCGGCTCGGTGCTCGACCGTGCCCGCCGCTGGTGCAGTCACCTCCGCGTCGACCTTGTCCACAGCGACCTCAGCGATGAGCTGCCCCTCGTCGACGTGGTCCCCGTCCTCGGCGAACCATGTTGCAACAGTTCCCTCTGCGTCCGTCGTCTCCGACAGCTGCGGAAATCGCACCTCGGTCATTTCTGCACCTGCCTGCGGATTGCGTCTTTGATTCTGCCCACGTTCGGCAGGGCGGCATATTCGAGCGGACGTGCGTACGGAATCGGAACGTCCGGATTCGCAACCCGTGACACTGGCGAGCGCAGCATGGAGGGATCATGTTCGACGATCCGAGCTGTGATCTCTCCTGTGAGCCCGAAAGACTGATAGTCCTCGTCGACGATGACCAGCCGACCGGTCTTGGACAC
>DWZN01000130.1 GCA_019117545.1 Candidatus Brevibacterium intestinavium | reverse complement strand
CAATAGTCTTTCCCTTGGTGACCTCCGGGAGCAGCTCGAGCTCGCCATCGACCTCCTCGTAACTCTCCCCTTCGACCCCGAGAAAGAAGGCCGTCGCCCCCTCATCGCCGTACCAGAAGTCCATCCAGCGAGCCACCTCGACCGGGTTCTCACAGCGATCGGTCATCACGAAGTTTCCGATCGTGGGGACTTCAGGTCGAATCACGTTCCAGGTTGGGGTCTCATCACTGCTTTGCCGTTTCAGGGGCGGCAGAGCCACATATTTCTCCCCCTCCTCTGCCCCGAAGAAGCCCACAGGTGCATGGGTGGTGGAACAGGCCACGAGCCCATTGCTGCCAAGAGTGTTGACACGCTGCGCGTCAACACTGAAAAGATCCTCCATGATCAGACCATCGGCATAGAACCGCTGCAGCAGTTCGAGGAGATCGCGGTAGCCGTCGGCCGCCGGATAGAAGCGCACCATGCCACTGTCGGGGTCTAGATCGACGTTGCCCACATCCGGGCCGTTGTTCCCGACCTGAAAAGTACCCAGCAGCGCCTCGATCACGGAGCCGACACCATTATTCGCGATGCCGACCACGTCGTCTCGTCTGCCTACCGCCTCGCGAAGGTATTCTTCGAGCTCATCGAGAGTCTCGGGGACACTCATTCCGTATTCGTCGAGCCAGTCCCGTCGCACCCACATCTTCTTGGGGTGACGCATCGCCGCGAAATCCTTGTCATACACCTGTGGGAGCGTGTAGATTTTCCCGTCGGGGAACGTGATGGCCTCACGCACCCCTTCGTTCCGGTCCATGACTGCCTGGAAGTTTGGCATGAAATCTTCGATAAGCTGATCAAGGGGCATGAAGGACCCCTGATTAGCGTACTTCACGATGTCGCCAGAGCTGACCCCCGTGCGGTAGAAGACTCCGGGGTAATCACCACTCGCGAGCTGCAGATTTCTCTTTTCGCTGACGCCCTCAGAGGGCACGAGACCCCAGTTGATGTGAAGACCCGTGATCTCCTCGGCCTTCGCGACACAGGCGACGTCATCCCAGTTCTCGGCCGTCGTGGGCGGCCTACCGCTCATGAAGGTGATCTCGGTCTTCTTCTTCACGATCCGCCGGTCATCGGTGTCGGTGATCACGTTGTCATCAGGGTTCTCGACCTTCTCCTGGAACTCATCGTTGGCGTCGCGGTCGCCGCCCGAACAGGAGGTGAGGGCAACGCCGGCGGCCACCGCGGCACCGGAGGCCAGGGCGGTTCGACGGGTGATCGCTCGCATGGGAATAGTCCTTTCCGGATCGGGTCGGGCTGCTGAGCGTGACCCGTTCTCGCGCGTCCTCAATGCATGTTTACTGGCGGCGGTCGAAGGCGGCCTGCTGCGCCTCCATGAAGTCGGAGAGCCCGATGTCCTCGAGCGTCGTCACGAAGGTGTCCCACTCCGACAGCGGCAGCTGACCGGTGATGAATGCGCTGCGTGACTCGTCCAGGTATTTGCCGAGGTCAGTGCCGACGCTGGCCAGCATGTCCGATTCCTCAGCGGTGAATGTGAATGCCGACCAGACGTCGTCGATCGCATACTCGGACACGAGTTCGGATCCCTCGATGGACTGGGGCGTGTTCTCAACCCCGCGGAACCACTCGTCGGTGGCCCACCCCGGGTAGCTGCCACCCATGTACAGCGCGTGCGGCTTCAGGCCGTCGTCGATGGATTTGCCGTCGGTGATCTCGGGCAGCAGCTCGTAGCGGCCGTCAACGTCCTCGAAACTCTCACCCTCGACGCCCATGAAGAACATACGGGCGCCTTCTTCGCTGAACCAGAAGTCCATCCAGCGGGCCAGCTCGATGGGATGTTCGCACCGATCCGTCATCGCGAACTGTCCAATTCCTGCGAGTTCGGAACGTACCGCATGCCATACCGGCTCGTCGTCCGCGTTCCTGGTCAGCGGACGCAGAGGGATGTAGCTCTCACCCTCCTCACCGAAGAAGCCGGCCGGGGTCTGGGTCGCGCAGCTGGCCAACTGGCCATCGGTACCGTACGTGTTGAACTTGGCCCGGTCCGAGGCGAAGATGTCGTCGAGGATCAACCCCTTGCTGTAGAGACCATGGAGGTACTCCATCAGTTCCCGGTAGTCGTCGGTGATCGGGAAGTAGCGCACCTTCCCGGTATCCGGGTCGAGATCCACCGGCCCGGCGGCCGTTCCCTTGTTGGCTACCCCGAAACTGCCGTAGAAGCAGGCGAGTGCATCGTTGAGGTTCACCGCGTCAGCCAGTCCGATGGCCCCATCGATCGTGCCCACGGCCTCCTCGAGGTAGGCCTCGTACTCCTCGAGGGTCTCGGGTGCGTCCATCCCGAAGTCGTCGAGCCAATCCTGGCGCGCCCAGAGCTTGAACATGTACCGCATTCCCAGGAATTCCGGATCGTAGATCTGCGGCAATGTATAGATGTTGCCGTCGGGGAAGGTGAGGCCCTCACGGATGGACGGGTTATCATCCAGGATCGCCGTGAGGTTGGGCATGTACTCGTCCAGCAGATCATTCAGAGGGATGAACGTTCCCTGCTCGCCGTACTTGGCGATGTCCCCCGTACCGAGCCCGGTCCGGTAGAAAGCTTCGGGGTAATCTCCGCTGGTCAGAGCGAGGTTCCGCCGTTCAGCGGCGCCGTCCTGGGGCACCAGCCCGAAGTCGACGTGAACATTGGTGAGCTCCTCGGCCGCCTTGACCGCGGAGACATCGTTCCAGTCCTCGGCGGTCGTGGTCGGCCGGGCGCTCATGAAGGTGATCGTCACCTGCTCGTCGACGATGGGCATCCCCTCGGGATTGATGTTCTCGTCGGGATTGGCGATCTTGTCAAGAGTCTCGGCGTCATCGTCGCTGCCTCCGCAAGAGCTGAGCACGGCCGTGGAGGCCAGCGCCGCCCCGGAGACGAGCGCGCTTCGTCGGGTCATGGGGCGCATGGTCATCGTGTCCTTTCATCGTGACTACCGGATGGGTTCGTGGCGTTCTCGTCGGGTGCGGTCAGCAGACGGCGGGTACGGTGAACACAGTGGGCGCAGGCGGCGATCGGAACGCTGGCGCCGGCCACCGGCAGTAGTCCGGGCCACCCCATGGCGATCAGGGCTGCTGGCCAACCGAGGACGATCACCAGCAGCACAAGTGTCAGGATCGGGCGGCCGATGCCGACGGACAGAGCCGTCACGAACACGTGGGAGAGGCGGCGGACCGGTGCAGTGGCCGCGAATGCAGTCACCCAGGGCAGGTGTGGCAGAGTTGCTGCCATCAGGAGCAGACCGAGCATGACCAGCCCTTGGGTGATGGCCGCCGGGACCGGGCCCTGACCACGAGAGAGCCACCAGGTGGCCAGCAGTGCACCGATCAGGGCGGCGGCCAGGAGAGCAACGGCATTGCTCCGCAGCCAGTGGCGCCGCCATTGCTCCCACATGAGGCGTCCCACAGGCAGGTCGCTCTCGCCACGAGCCCAGCGCTCACCGGTCACGTGCGCTGCGACCGTGGCAGGGCCTATGCCCAGCACGATCCCGCCCAGCAGAGTCAGTGCCATCCACCAGACGTTCAGCCACACCAGCCGGACGATCCAGTGCAGCAGGGAGTCGATGCCGGCCCTGGGCGGGCCTGTGCGTCGGGTAGTTCCCTGAACGGTGCTGGTCATCTGCGGCTCACTCCTTGACCGAACCGATCAGCACTCCCTGCGTGAAGAAGCGCTGGAGGAATGGATAGACGATGAGCAGTGGTAGGGATGCCACGATCATCACGGCGTATTTGATGAGTGATGCCAAACGCTGCTGTTCGACAAGTGAATCGGCTGAGCCCGCTTCTCCCTGCGACGCCTCCTGGGAGACGACCAGAAGCTCTCGCAGCACCAGCTGCAGCGTAAATTTGTCCCGCTCCGAGAGATAGATGAGGGCCTTGAAATATTCGTTCCATAGCCCGACGCCGTGAAATAGGGCCAGCGTCGCGATGATCGGTGCGGAGAGCGGGATCGCGATCCGAAAGAAAATCTGGATATCGCTGGCGCCGTCGACTTTCGCTGATTCGGCGAGTTCGTTGGGCACAGTCTGTTTGAAGAAGGCCCGTCCCACGAGGATCGACCACGCACCCGCCGCTCCCGGGACGACCACCGCCCACATGGTATCCAGCATCCCGAGATCCTTGACCACCAGATACGTGGGGACGATACCGCCCGAGAACAGCATGGTGAAAAGGATGTACCAGGTGACCGCTGTACGGCCGGCCATGTATTGGCGTGAGAGGGCGTAGGCGCATGGCAGCACCAGGCACAGGTGCAGAGCGACGCCCACGAGGGTATAGACGATGGTGTTTCGGTACCCGATCCAGATCGAGTTCTCGGCGAAGACCCTCAGGTACCCATCGATGGTGAAGTCGACCGGCCAGATCCAGACCTTCCCGGACTCGACTGCCTGGGGATCGCTGATCGAGGCGATCAGCACGAACCACAACGGATAGCCGATCACGAGGACCACGCCGATCAGGAACGCGGTGTTGATCCGGTCGAACCAGCGGTCGTCACGGCTCGCGACGGCCTTGTGGACGACACGGGTGCCGTCCATCCGGTGCTTGTCGTCCTTGACTGTCTCGTTCTTCGTTCTCATGGTTCACCACAGACTGTTCTCGGAGTACCTGCGCGCCAGCTGGTTCACACCGACCAGGAGAATGATGTTGATGACGGAGTCGAACAGGCCCACTGCGGCCGCGTAGCTGTACTGCCCTTGGAGCAGCCCGGTCTCATACACGAAGGTCTGGATCACATCGGAGGTCGAAGAGTTCAACGAGTTGTTCATCAGCAGGACCTTCTCGAAACCGACCGACATGAAGCTTCCGAAGTCGAGGATGAACAACACCATTACCGTGGGCATGATCGCTGGGATGTTCACGTGACGTATCCGCTGCAACCGGTTCGCGCCGTCGACCTCCGCCGCTTGGTGCAGCTCGGGGTTCACCCCGGCCAGTGCAGCGAGATAAATGATCGTGCTCCAGCCGAGCGTCTGCCACACGCCCGACCACACGTACAGATGCCGGAACCAGTCGGGGTCCTGCATGAACTGGATCGGCCCCAGACCCACGAATCCGATCACATGGTTCACCAGACCGGTCCGGGGATCGAGAAAGGCGAACAGCATACCTACGACCACGACCAGAGATACGAAGTGCGGAGCGTAGGTGAGCGTCTGCGCGAAACGCTTGAAGAAGACGTTCTTCACCTCATTGAGCGCGAGCGCCAGGATGATCGGCAGAGGAAATAGAATGACCTGGTAGACACTGAGGACCAGTGTGTTGCGCAGCAGACGCCAGAAGTAAAAAGAGTCGAAGAACCGCTCGAAGTGTTTAAAGCCTGTCCAGTCGCTCCCCCAGATGCCCTGGGACGCGATGAAGTCCTTGAAGGCGATCTGCGCTCCGTACATCGGGACGTAGTTGAAGATCAGGAAGAAGATCAGTGCCGGCGCGGCCAGCAGGTACAGCTGCCAGTTGCTGCGCAGGCTGCGGCGCAGACGGCTCCAACGGGACGGACGGACAGGAGCCGGCCGGACCGTGGCCTCTTCCGGAAGGGTTCGCGTCATCTCAAGCCCGGTCCGTGCGGACATGCTCTGCTCCCATGAGTTCGTAGGAACGCGGCTCTGCGGAACAATGGCGGTTCGGCGACGGTCTGTGGCTCACGTTCCACACCTTCCAGCGGCATCGGTATGCCCATATCTGGTCGTGACATTCCGGCGAACGGTCGAATCTGGCGCATCCCGTGGGCAATGCACACGGTTGCGGAGCAGTCACCATTGAGT
>DWZN01000129.1 GCA_019117545.1 Candidatus Brevibacterium intestinavium | reverse complement strand
TCGTATGGCTTCGTGGATCTGGTTGGGCGAACTGTCGGTGACAGGGTCCAGCCTCGGGGCTGCGGCCCTTATCCGGCGAGGGCAACTGAGCCACAGTCCCGAGGCCTGACGAGAGACGACTTTCAAAGCGCTGTTTCGCAAAATACGTTGCCACGCCCCTTTCAGGGCGATGCGAGATCTGGGAGTTGAGTTAACGCGCCACGCTATGGCCAATCAACGTGTCCGGTCAGTACAACTAGGAGATGCGATGGAAGCCGTCGGAACTGATTTCCCACTGTGGCTGCGTGCTCAGCACCTGATCAATTTCATCCTCATGGGCATGCTCATCCGATCCGGCATCGAGATGCTCTCATCCCTGCCGCGGCTGTGGTGGCGCAACGACTGTGCCCCCGGCACGGAATGGCTGAAGTTCACCCGCCGGAAGCTGCCGACCGAAGAGGGCGTCTACACCTCCCTCATGGACGAGAGGTCGGTCCATCCGACTCTCGCGCTGCCCGGCAGGGAGAACATCGGTCTGGGACGGCACTGGCATGGTGTGTCCGTCATGCTCTGGGTGCTCAACGGTGTCGTCTACGCCCTGCTGCTGTTCGCCACCGGGCTCTGGCGGCGGATCATTCCGACCTCGTGGGACACCTTCGGCGAGGCCTGGGACACGCTCCTGATCTATCTGAGCTTCGACGTGCCCGACCTCAGCCACTTCTCGCCCTACGACCCGCTCCAGATGCTCGGCTACACCTTCGTCATCTTCATCCTCGCCCCATTCATGATGCTCACCGGCATTGCGATGTCACCGGCCGTCCGCTCCCGCTTCCCCTGGTTCGTCAAGGCCTTCGGCGGCCATCAGGGCGCTCGTTCCCTGCACTTCATCGGGCTGGTCCTCTTCTCCGGATTCATCATCATGCACGTGGCCCTCGTCTTCGTCGTCCACCCCGAACACAACGTCGTCAACATGGTCTTCGGCGGCGGCGAAGTCACCGCTGCACGCGGGGCGCAGGGTGTGGTCATCATGGTCTCGACGATCGTGGCGGTGATCGTGTTCTGGATCGCGCTCTCGTACTGGTCCCTGGCCGACCGGGCCCGCGCACAGCGGTTCACCGAGCGCTTCACCGAGATCGGACGCGCGATCTTCCTCAATCGGCTGCGTCCTGTCGGGAGCAGGAAGAAGTCCCTGACCGACAAGGACATCTCCGAATTCCATTGGACCAACGGCCTGCCGCCGACGGCCGAGGAGTCCCAGCTGTGGACTCAAGCGCGCGAGAACGATTGGGAGGGTCTGACCATCACTCTGCGCGATGACATCAATGACGTCGAGAAGACCGTGACCGTCGACGACATCAAGGCACTCCCCCGGCATTCCTACATCGCCACGCACACGTGCATGCAGGGGTGGTCGGCGACCTCTCGCTGGACCGGCGCCCGGCTGACCGATCTCATGGATCTCCTCGGCCCCCGACCCGAAGGGGCCCGATACCTGCTGGTGGAGTCCTACGGGCTGGCTCAGAAGATGTACGACAATCGCCCCCGCGAACCCTTCTACTCAGCGATCGACCTCGAGACGATGGCCGAGGAGGAGTCGATCATGGCCTATGAGCGCAACGGTCACCCGCTCGAGGACCACCTCGGCGCGCCAGTGCGCATGCGCGTCGACTCCAACCACGGCTACAAACACGTGAAATGGGTCGCACGGGTCATGTGGATCCACGACTATGCTGACTACGGTGATGGCCGCGGAGGCACTCGAGAGGACTCCGCGCTGCAGGCATTCAACGGAAGGATCTGAAGTCCGTGGCACCGCTTACCTCATCGTGCTTCCTCGTCGAGGGAGTCACCACCGACCGGGACACGAAGAAGGCACTTCAGTCCCTCTACGACGTCTTCGCCGCCAATGGACTCGGCCAGGCCACCTTCGAGGTCGTGCCCGACGAACCGACCCGACTGTGGATCAAGCACAAGGACGGTTTCGCGCCCCGCCGGGAGACCATCGACGCGGCTCTGGCCCGGGCCGGGAAGTACCGAGTCATCTCGGAACCGGACGTGGACACCGGATCGAACCACGCCGACTGAGGTGTCTGCGCCGCTTCTCGATCGAGTAGCATGCCCGGATGAGCTCCACACGAACAGATCTTGCCGCCCGCCTGCGCGACCTCGACGGGCGCAGCTACGGCAACTACAAGCAGATCACCGGCCGCTACCGGTTCGGTCCGGTCACGGTCTTCATCGACCGGGTCCAGGTCGACCCGTTCGCCTCACCGTCGAAGGTGCGGGTGCGCATCGACCGCGCCGAGGCGGGCTTCCCCACCGACATCACGACCGATGGCGCCGACCGCATCGCCGTCGCCGACTTCCTGCTGCGAACAGGCACCAAGGCCCTGGCCGACCTCGGGCAGCGCGCGATCATCCTCGGCCGGCCGGGTCAGGAGATCCTCGAACGCACGAACGTGCGCATCGACGACGACGGCTTCGAAGCGCGTCTGCTCGTCAACCTGCCGGCCAAGGGCCGGCGCATCCTGGGCCGTCAGGCCGCCGACATCCTCACCCGCAATGTGCCCGAACTCGCCCGGACGATGTTCCTCCACTCCGGCCTCGACGCCGAGGCCCTGCGTCAACACGTGCAGCTGCACCGGGATCAGCTGGAGCTGCGGTCCCGCCTCGGCGATGAGGGGCTGGTGGCCTTCGTCGGCAACGATGCGATCCTGCCGCGCCGCTCCGGCGACTCCGATCTGCCGATGGACTCCGCGGCGGTGCCGTTCCGCAGCCCGGACTCGCTCGAGACCACGTTCGTCCTGGCCAGCGGGCGCAGCGTCACCGGCATGGCGATCCCGCACGGGGTCACCGTCATCGTCGGCGGCGGCTACCACGGGAAGTCGACGATTCTGCGCGCACTCGAACGCGGCGTCTACCCGCACATCGCCGGCGACGGACGCGAATGGGTGATCGCCGAGCCGACCGCGAGCTCCATCCGCGCCGAGGACGGGCGCGCGGTGACCGGCGATGACATCTCACCGTTCATCACCAATCTGCCGACCGGCACCGACACGAGATTCTTCACCACGACGAATGCCAGCGGGTCGACCTCTCAGGCAGCCAACCTCGTCGAGGCCCTCGAGACCGGGGCGCGCACGCTGCTCATCGATGAGGACACCTCGGCGACGAACTTCATGATCCGCGACGATCGGATGCGTGCGCTCATCCCCGCCGAGCGCGAGCCGATCACGCCGTTCGTCTCCCGTGTGCGCCCGCTGCTGACCGAGCGCGGGGTCTCCACGGTCCTCGTCGCCGGTGGTTCGAGTGCCTTCTTCGAGGTCGCCGATCTCGTCATCGCCCTCGACGCCTATGTGCCCGCCGATGTCACCGCCCGCGCCCGCGAGCTCGTGGGAGCCGAGGACGGTGCCGAGCCGTCGGTCGAGGCCCCGGACGGAGTGTTCGCCGCTGCCCCGGCGCGCGTGCCCACTGCCGGAGCGCTGAGGCCGTCGTCGAAGACGAAATCGGCCAAGGCCAAGGGCCTGGACACGGTGCAGTTCGGGCGAAGCTTCATCGACCTCGCGGCCCTGTCCCAGCTCATCGACGGCCAGCAGACCGGTGCCATCGCCGAGGCGCTGGAGTACCTGGCCGAGATCTTCGACGGCCAGACCTCCATCACCGAGGCGTTGGCCGAGATCGACGCCATGCTCGATGCCCAGGGGATCGACGGGATCACCGGCCACCGCGCTCATCCCGGTCACCTCGCCCGCCCCCGGGCGCAGGAGATCGCCGCGGCGCTCAATCGCTTCCGCGGGCTCCGCCTCGTCGATTGAGTCTGCCTGCGGCCGGTCGACTGCGACGGCCCGTCTCCGGTCGACGGTGACTGCCCGCCCGCAGGGGTGGACCCTCCGTGCCCCGGAGGCGGGCGGCTGTCACGGCACCAGTGCGCCGAACCAGTAGGAGGCGACGATGAGGACCACCGTGCCGACCAGCAGGGCCGCATCGACTGCCGTGAACCGCAGGTGGGCCAGCCGCAGGCTGCGCGTGGCGGCGGTCGCCGTTCCGAACCCGCGGGTCTCGAGGCCCTCGACGGTGGTCCGGGTGCGTCGGGCGGTGTTGAGCATCAGCGGATAGAAGGACTGCACGGCGATGCTTCCCAACCGGGCGAATGTCCGCCAACCGAGGAATCCGTGCCCACGAGGCGGGGCTCCACGCAGTCGGTGCCCATCGACGATCGTCTGGAACTCGGTGACCAGCAGCGGCACCATCCGGTAGCCGTAGCTGACGCCGAACCCGACGACGGCGGGGACCCGCAGGGCCTGGAACCCGTCGGAGAGCTTCTCCGGATCGAGGGAGACGAACGCGGCCATGCTCACCAGCGACACCGTGCCCAGTTTGAGCGAGGTCTGCAGCAGTCCGGTCAGCGCACCGACATCGCCGCCGAGGAGCAGCACGAGCACGAGCACATAGATGCCCTGGGTGATGAGGCCGACGACGAAGAGCCCGAGCAGGAGCGGGCCGATCCGCGCGGACAGGGCCGCGACCGCGGCGAGCGCGAACAGGGTCGTGAGCACCGTGAGGTCGTAGGTCAGCCAGGGCGCGATCGCGCAGATGACGTACCAGATGATGACCGCCCGGGGATCCCGTCGGGAGAGGAATCCGCCGCGTGAGGCATAGGCGACCCGCATGAGTTCGAGGGTGACCCATTCGACGGAGAGTCGGCCTCGGTCCTTGCGCTTGCGGCCCGCCCCCTTCTCCTTCCCGTCCCCGGACGGGCCGGCGGTCCTGTGGGAGTCAGCGCCGGTCAGGTCGCGGGCGAGAGCCTCCGGCGGGGCGGAACTGGGGTGGACGGCGGTCATCTCACAACCTCCTCGGCGTGGGTCGTACGGGTGATCAGGTCCGGCAGGGACAGCGGGAGCGGGTCGAGGCCGAGCTGCTGGCCCAACTGCGTCACCTGCGGTGGGACCAGGCGTGCGCGGTCGAGCAGTTCCCGATCGGAGAAGAGTCCGATCGGATCGGTGTCGGCGATGATGCGGCCGTGATCGAGGACGATGACACGATCGGACCATTCGGCCACGAGGTGCATGTCGTGGGTGGCCACGACGCTGCAGAGGATGTGCTCGGCCAGGGCGTCGAGCATGTCGATGACGTCATCGCGGGAGCGCAGGTCGAGGCTCGAGGTCGGTTCGTCGAGCAGCAGCAGGGTCGGGCGCATCGCCAGCCCGATCGCCAGGGTCGCTCGCCGCTGCTGCCCGCCCGAGAGCAGGCGTCCGTCACGGTCGCCGACCTGGCTGAGTCCGACCCGGTCGAGGACCTCGGCGGTGATCTCTGCGGCGTCGGGCAGCCCGCGCGAGCGCGGGAACATGCCGACATCGGCGCTGATGGAGTCCTGGAGGAACATCTGATCGGGGCGTTGGACGAGGTAGCACACGGTTCCGGCGAGCTCGGAGGGGCTGAGCCGGCTCGTCTCCTGCCCGTCGATGATCACACTGCCGTCCCGGGGCAGCCTCATTCCCGCCAGCGTCGACAGCAGAGTGGACTTGCCGGCCCCGTTCGAGCCCACCAGCGCCACCCGCTCATCGGCGTGCAGACGCAGGTCGAGGTCGTCGATGACGGTGCTGCGAGCTCCGCTGATCGTCTGATATCCGACGGTGATGCCGCGGACCTCGGCCACGGTCCGGCAAGCGTCGTCCGCGACGGCGACGGCACCCCGCACCGGCTCGGCCCGATCGGTCTCCGACCCGGCGAACGACGCCGAGGCGGGCGTGCACGCAGATCGGTCGGTTCCGGCCGCGGCCGTGTCCAGGCGCAGGCTCGCCGCGGCCGTGTCCCGAGCCGGGCCGAGGGCCTCTCGGACCGCCTCGGCGCACTCCTCGACCGTCAAAGGTGCGGACCTGATCCCACGCGCGACGTCCGGGACGAGGGCGCGGGCGGCCGCGACCACCTGGGGAGCGGGGATGTCAGCGGCCTCGAGGTCGGCGGTGCGCGACAGCGCCTCGGCGACGGGAAGGCACCAGCTCACCTGCCCCTCGGACATGAGCACGACGGTCTTCGCGTACTTCGCCACGAGCTCGGCGTGGTGCTCGATGACGATGATGGTGATGCCGCGCTCGTTGAGCCGGGCGAGGTGGTCGTAGACGACGGCGGCCCGCAGCGGGTCGACCTCGGCGGCGGGTTCGTCGACGACGATGATGTCCGGAGCCAGGGCGAGCACACCGGCCAGGGCCGTCAGGTGCTGCTGTCCGCCGGAGAGCTGCCAGGTCTGGGCATCGGCGATGTGGGCGATGTCGAGGTCGTTCAGCACCGCCTCGGTGCGTTCCCGCCAGTCCTCGCACCCGAAGTTGAGGGGACCGAAGGAGATGTCGTCGCGCGGGGTCGGCCGCACGATCTGGTTGCCGAAGTCCTGGAACACGTAGCCGACGTCCCGGGCGATCTCGCCGACGGTGCGATGGGCCGTGCTGCGGCCGTTGCACCGGACCGTGCCCGAGATGTCGCCGTTCCAGAAGTGCGGGATGAGCCCGTTGAAGGACTTGCACAGCGTCGTCTTGCCCGAACCGTTGCCACCGACGACGGCGACGAAGTCTCCCCGCTCGATGCGCAGGTCGACTCCGCGCAGGGACTCGACGGGGCTGCCCGGGTAGCGGAATCGCAGGTCGCTGACCTCGATGGCCGGTGTCGTCTCCCGGTTCATCGCTGCCCCTCGCCTTCACGCGCACTCCGACGACGGCGCTTGCTCGCGACAGCCAGCACGATGATGATGCCGAGGGCGACGACCACGGCGCCGAAGACGGCGAGCAAGCCGAATCCGGGCTGCCCGTCGGCCCCGAGTTCGAAGCTGCCGATCGTTGACAGGCCCTGCTTGCCGACGAACTCCTCCCAGGCAGCCAGCAGTGCGATCGCGGCGGCAGCGACGACGGCGAACACGGCCACGAGCCAGAACCCGATCCCGCCCGGTCCCCGCAGCCGCGGAGGGTCGGCGGGGTCGCGGGGGCGCAGACCCATGATCGGTTCGATCTTTCCGTAGAGCCGCGGTGCCAGCCAGATCGCGGGCAGGATGCCGAACAGGACCCCCGAGAACGCGACGGTGACGATGATGTCGAGGCCTTCGGCGATGACGAAGGCGGAGAAGAGCCCGTCGGATTCCTCGAGCGTCTCCGGATCGATGCCGACGGCGACCTTGACGATGTCGATGATGCCGCCGCTGACCTTGTCGATGAGCACCATCGTCACACAGGCCAGGGCCAGCTGCGCTCGGCGGCAGGGATCGCGGACGATCACACCGGCGACGTAGATCGCCAGGGCCGTCTCCAGGTATCCTTCGAGTTCGCTGAGTCCAGCGAAGTCGCCGAGGAGCATATCGGAGAACACGAGCTCACCGAGGGGAGCGCCGAGGGCGACCCAGACCGGGTTGAGCAGCGCGGCGAGGACGACGGCGATGAAGGAGAAGTAGGACACCCCGAGTTCGAGCGGTCCGACCGAGATCTCGGGCAGCACCGAGGCGACGATGTCGCCGACTCCGTAGAGCGTCATGGACAGGACGAGGATCATCAGCTTCTGCGAACTCGACAGACCGTCGCCGGAGTGTCGCAGTTCGGCGGATTCGAAGGAATCGGAGCTCGGTGTTCGGATGGAGTCGTCGGGTCGTGGCTGCGCCGAGCGGATCATGATCGTCCTTTCGTCGAGGTCGCAGTCGGCTGCGAGTCGGGCTGAGATGAATCGGTGGGAGCGAAGACGAGCGGGAGCAGATCCTCGATCGAGTCGAGGAGATGATCGGGCCGGAGCGCCGGGTCGGAGGCGAAGGCCTCCTCCAGCTCGTCGTCGCCGGTGGCACCGCCGCTCACGATCACGACGGTGCCGACGCCGCCGGCTCGGGCGGCGGGAACGTCGCGGTGCGGTTTGTCGCCGACGAACCAGGCCCGGCGCGGGTCGGCGTCGACGGCGGTGAGGACGTTCTCCACTCCCGAGGGGTCGGGTTTGCGGCGGCCGACTTCGTCGGAGTAGGCGTGAGCGGCGATGAGGTCGAGCAGGCCCTGGCTCTCGAGCAGGCTGCGGATCCCGCGCCCGGACACGGTGTTCGACACGATGCCGACCGGGATCCCGAGGTCGCCCGCGGTGCGCAGCAGCTCCACGATGCCCGGTCGCAGCGTTCGCGCCGACTTCACTCGCGAGTAGTCGTACATGAGGCGGTGCGCCTCGGCGTGCAGCCAGGCGGCGACCGCGTCCGGGTCACCGGGCAGTTCGGGGCCGACGAGTTCGGCCCAGAACGTGACCGGGTCGATCTCGGGGACCGGGCCGCCGTTGACGGACTCGTGAGCGGCCTTCCATTCCTTGTGTCGGATGCGGCCGGCGGCGAGGCCGGAGGCCGCCTGGTCGGAGGTGGTGGCGTGCCCTGCCGCGCTGAGCCCCTCGGCCAGGCGCGCGGTGAAGGCCGCCAGGCCGAGTTCGTCGGGTGCCGAGTTCGAAATCACTCCCCCGTGGTCGAGCAGCAGGGCCGAGGGCAGCCGGTCGCTCTCGCTCACCGCCGAAAGCGCGGGCCGACCGGCCTCGGGCCGTCCGACACTGTGCCGTTCGGGACCGTCGGACCGGTCGTCGTCGGGCCGACCGGCCGTCTCGGCGAGGGCGGGACCTGCGGATGAGGGCCGCACGGTCCTTCGCAGCGCCGGGACGATGCCGCGGGGGTCGTCGACGACGAGGTCGGCGCGTTCGGTCACGGGGAACGGTGGGGTGTCGGTGTGGTGCGAGCGCGTGACCAGCACGGCCGCGACGCCCGCTCGTCGGCCGGCCACGACATCGCGGTCGAGCGTGTCGCCGACGTACCAGCACCGCCGGGCACTGGTGCCCAGGGCCCGAGCGGCGAGGTCGATGATGCCCGGGTGCGGTTTGCGGATGCCGACCTCGTCCGAATAGAGCTGGACGGCGAACCGCTCGGTCAGGCCGGTCTGATCGAGGATGGCTCGGTGGGCTCGGCCGGAGTGGGCGTTGGACACGATGCCCACGGGCACGCCGAGCTCGGCGGCGGTGTCGAGGAGCTCGACGAGGCCGGGGCGCAGGGTGTGCTCGGAGCTGCGGATGGTCAGTTCGCGCTGGAGTTCGCCGGCATGACCGATGAGGACTTCGCGTTCGGCGGCCGGAAGCGGCGAAGCGTAGAAGTCGCGCCAGATGGTGCGGTGGTCGAGCTCGGTCGGCTCCAGCAGCCGCGATTGGCTGTTCTTCCAATCGCGCAGAGCGACACCGCCTGCCGCGAAGACGGACGCGAGCTCGTCCGGGCTGCGGTGATGTCCGGCCCTGGCCAGCAGCTGCGCGGCGATCCGGGCGACCTCGAGGCCGGCCTCGGGTCTCTTATGAGTGGAGAAGACGACTCCGCCGAAGTCGAGCAGCAGCGCCTCGGGGCGCAGGGTCGGCGTCGAGTCATCGTCCCCGGCGGCAGCGGTGCGGCCGGGCGGGATCAGGAGGGTTTCTGCAGTCGTCATAGTTGACGAGATTAGGGACGGTCGGCGAATTCGTGGCGTCGCCTCGACGGACTCCAGGTGAACGGAACGGGAACTCTGGAACGTTCCAGAACGGGTGACGCCCGCTGCCGGGCCGCCCTGGGGCAAGATGGTCGATATGCCTCACAGACCGACGATCAATGATGTGGCCGCACACGCCGGCGTTTCGAAGTCACTCGTATCCCTGGCGCTGCGCGGGGACGCCGGGGTCGGCGAGGCCACCCGGACGCGGATCCTGGAGTCGGCCGATGCGCTGGGATATCGCTCGAACATCCTCGCCCGCGGCCTGCGCCAGGGCAGGACGATGACCATCGGCGTCGTCCTCTCGAGCCTGACCAATCCGTACCACACCGAGGTCGCCGCCGCCGTCGAGGAGGCCGCAGAGCACGAGGGGCTGTCGGTCCTGCTCGCCCACGGCACGCACCGACGGGACAGACTCGAGGCACGCATCGACCTGCTCCTCGACCTCAGCGTCGACGGCCTGGTCATCGTGTCCTCGTGGATCGGCGCCGAGGCCCTCGAGCGGGCCGGGAGGCGAGCACCGGTGGTCATGGTCGGCCGCACGGAGGACGACGTGCCCGGAGTCGACAGCGTCAACAACGATGACGAGCACGGCGCGAGTCTGGCCATCGACCACTTCCTCGCCGCCGGCCACACTCGCATCGCCCATATCAGCGCTTCGTCCCGCCCATCGGGTGCGGCTCGTCGCCGCGGGTATCTCCAGGCCATGGACGCAGCCGGGCTGAGCGGGAATGCGCGGATCATCGATCGGTCCACCGACGCCGAGGCGCTGCCCACCCAGCTGTCGGAGACCCTGTCCGATGGCTTCGATGCGTTCTTCGCCCGCAATGACGTCGAGGCCATCGACGTCATGGCCGCCGCTGCCGATCTGGGGCACGAGGTGCCCGAGTCGATCGGCGTCATCGGCTACGACGATTCGGCGCTGGCGCGTCGGGCCCGCCCCGGTCTGACCTCGGTCCAGCAGCGCGCCGAGGTCCTCGGCGCCCGTGCCGTCGAACTGCTGAAGAGCCGAATCGGCGGGCGCAGCGATGACATCCACGACGTCGTCGAGCCGCGACTGCGCGTGCGCGCCTCGACGCGCAGCCCCACGACGGCCGCCGACGACATCGGCTGAGACTGCTGGCATTGCACTGGCGCCCTCTCCGTCAGGACGGTGACAGAAATGTCGCTATCTGCTCCAACATCTCGCCCCTGAGGGAGTAATACGACCAGATGCCGCGCTTCTCCCGGTGCAGAACACCGGCATCGACCAGAACCTTCAGATGGTGCGAGACCGTGGGCTGCCCCAAGCCCACCGGATCGATGAGATCGCAGACGCAGGCTTCGTTGCCTTCATGTGATGCAACAAGCGAGACGAGCCTCAGCCGAGTCGGGTCGGCGATCGCTTTGAAGATTCTGGCGAACACCTTCGCATCCTCGACGCTCAGCGGATCGCCCGTCAGCGTCGAGCAACACGTTGCCGGGGCTGGCAGAGTCTTTTCAGTCTTCACTCTTCCATTATGCCCATACATTGACAGTTGTCGATACGAAATGGTTCGATTCATATCGACAACCATCGATGCATGAGGCTTCGCGGCTTCCGGCGTCGCCACTTTATCTGAGGAGTTCGATGACCACCCCCACCAACGTCGACGCGGCTGACCCCGTTCCGGCAAAGCTATCGACACTGGATCGGTTTCTGCCGGTGTGGATCATCGCAGCAATGGCCACCGGCCTCCTGCTGGGACGGCTCGTCCCCGGTATCGGACAGGCCCTGGACTCGGTGAAGATCGCTGATGTCTCACTGCCGATCGCTGTGGGACTGCTGGTGATGATGTACCCGGTGTTGGCCAAGGTGCGCTACAACGAGACCGGTCACGTACTGGCCGATAAGAAGCTGATGATCACATCTCTGGTCATCAACTGGTTGGCCGCGCCCGCATTCATGTTCGCGCTCGCGTGGCTATTCCTCCCCGACCTTCCCGAATACCGCACCGGGCTGATCATCGTCGGCTTGGCACGCTGCATTGCGATGGTCCTCATCTGGAACGATCTCGCCTGCGGTGACCGCGAAGCCGCCGCCGTGCTCGTCGCGATCAATTCGGTCTTCCAGGTCCTGGCCTTCGGCCTCCTCGGCTGGTTCTATCTCCAATGGTTGCCGAACCTGCTCGGACTGCCGACCACGAGCAGTGAGTTCTCCTTCTGGGCCATCACTGCCAGCGTGCTCGTCTTCCTCGGCATTCCACTGATTGCAGGCTTTCTCACCCGCACCATCGGAGAAAGGGCGAAGGGCCGTGAATGGTACGAAGACCGGTTCCTGCCGCGCGTCGGTCCCTGGGCACTCTACGGACTGCTGTGCACCATCGTCCTCCTCTTCGCACTTCAAGGCGGAGAGATCACTTCGAATCCCTTGAATGTCGCGCGCATCGCACTGCCATTGCTGGTTTACTTCGTGGTTGTCTTCGCCATCGGCATGATCACCGGACGCGTCCTGAGCCTCGGCTACGAGAAGACGACCACGCTGGCGTTCACCGCGGCGGGCAACAACTTCGAACTCGCCATCGCTGTCGCCATCGGCACCTTTGGAGTCGCCTCGGGGCAGGCGTTGGCCGGTGTCGTTGGCCCACTCATCGAAGTCCCGATCCTCGTGGCGCTCGTCTACGTGGCCCTCTGGTCACGACCCCGGCTGTTCCCGACTCAACCCACGACCACGGACCTGGAGACTCATCATGCCTGACACCACAGCCACCACCGACCTGCCGGTCGCAGTGATCGGGGCCGGACCGACCGGTCTCGCCGCAGCCGCCCATCTGGTGACGCGAGGGATCGACCCCATCGTATTCGAGGCCGGCCCCACACCGGCCGCAGCCGTTCTTGAATGGGGCCACATCGGTCTCTTCTCTCCGTGGAAGTACAACATCGATCAAGCCGCACGCACACTGCTCGAATCCGTGGATTGGCAGGAACCCGACGGTGATTACCTCCCCACAGGAGCCGAACTCGTAGGCGACTACCTGACACCGCTGGCGAACACTCCCCAGTTGCGCGAGACGATCCACACAAGCACGCGAGTCATCGCCGTGAGCCGGGCCGGTTTGGATCGCACACGCACACCGGGTCGTGAAACTGCGGCCTTCCTCGTCCGAACGCAGAGCACTGATGGCCAGATTGTCGACCATAGGGTCCGTGCCGTCATTGATGCATCCGGCACCTGGGAGACCCCTAACCCACTCGGGCAAGCAGGCCTTCCCGCAATCGGAGAGACGACTGCTCGTGACACGGGGCTCGTGACATCGCCGTTGCCGGATGTTCTGGGACGCGACCGGGAGCAGTTCGCCGGTCGGCACACTCTCGTCGTCGGTGCCGGACACTCGGCGGCAAACACTCTGCTGGCGCTGGGCCAGCTCAGTGATGAAGAGCCCAGCACTCGGATCAGTTGGGCCATTCGCGGTGCCGATCCTGCCAGCGTCTACGGTGGCGGCGATCAAGACGGTCTGCCCGCTCGCGGTGCGCTCGGGTCTCAGCTGCGCAACCTCGTCGAATCCGGCCACGTCGAGGTGCACACGTCGATGACCATCACCGGACTCGAATCCTCAGATGGGCTCACCATCACGGGCACCACGCCCGAAGGGCACGTGTCTTTGCAGGTCGATCGGGTTGTCCCGACGACTGGTTTCCGGCCGAATCGGGACTTCCTACGTGAGGTTCGACTCGATCTCGACCCGGTGGTGGAAGCGCCCACGAAGCTCGGTCCGCTCATCGACCCGGAACACCACAGCTGCGGGACCGTTCCACCGCATGGAGCCCGTCTGTTGGCCCATCCGGAGAAGGACTTCTACATCGTCGGGATGAAATCGTATGGTCGCGCGCCCACGTTCCTCATGTTCACCGGTTACGAACAGGTCCGTTCCATCGTCGCCGCTCTGGCCGGCGATCAGGCTGGCGCCGACAGGGTCGAACTCGTCCTCCCCGAGACAGGGGTCTGCTCTGCTGATATCGGTTCCTCGTGCGATACAAGCGCCGACACTGCCGACGAGAGCACGAACTGCAGCCCTGCTGAACCCGTGAAGATCGGAATCCCCACCGGTTTGGCACATGGGCGCTACAAAGCCGATCCCAAATGACGAGCTCGCTGCGGGCGCGGGCGCATCAGCGCGCCAGCAGCCGCTCCAGCTCGTCGACCGTGCGCACCGGCAGCGAGCACTGGGTGCCGCGGCAGACGATCGCCGTCCCGTCGGGCACCTCGATGGTCGTCCCGTCCGGTCCGGGCACCCCGGTGGTCTCGACGATGAGGGTGACGGCGGGATTCCTGGCCGCGCTGCCGCGCAGCTCCTCGTCCCGGCCGGCGACCCGCACCGGGGCCAGAGCGCGCTCGGCCTGCCAGAGCCCGTGACCGCAGCCGCGCGGTGCGCGTTCGGCGATCGCCCGGTAGGCGCCGAGGAGTCCGTCGCGCAGATCGAGCAGACGACTGGCCGTCAGGGTTTCATCGGCTCTTTCGGTCTCGGCTCCGAGTTCGGCGAGCAGGAGCACGGCCTCGGCGGCGGCCGAACGTCCCGACGGCACCGTGTTGTCCACGGGATCCGAGGCCCGGACATCGAGGATCTCATCGCCGAGGGAGTCGCTGACCTCGAGGACCTCGTCCTCCTCGTCTATGAAGAGGTCGATCATCCGCGCCCCCAGCCCCGCCAGTGTCGGAACCGAGGCAGTCGACGCCGAGGCGGCCGCGCCCGGCAGCTGACCGACCGTGATCCCGGCGGTGATGAACTGCGCCCAGTCGGCCAGCCCGCCTCTGCCGGGTCCGGCGACGCCGTCGGTGAAGCTGCGGCGCAAGTCGGCGGGCTGGTCCGTCGAATCGAACCGAGCGTGCATCGCCGACCAGAAGCGCAGGGCGGCCTGTCCCCATTCCTCGGCATCGCCGGAGCCCTCGGCGCCTGTGGTGCCCGGTTCCCGTGCACCCGCGGTGCCGGACTCGGCGGCCCCTGCGCCCACGCCCTTGTACAGGGCCGCCTCGGCGAGGGCGGTGATGGCCAGGGAATTCCACTCGGTGATGATCTTCTCGTCGCGGGCCGGCTGCGCACGTCGGGCGCGGATCGCCGCCAGCGTCTCCCGCTGGGCCCGGGTGGCGTCGATGTCCCAGGGGGCGGGGTGGTCGGCGTCGAAGGGCACGTCCTCCATCCCGAGCCAATCGATGATGCGCACGGCCGCAATCACCTGCCCGGACAGCTCCCCGCCGGCCGGGGAGTCGACGAGTCCGAACAGTCCCGCCTGCCCTGCCTCGGCGAACTCCTCGGGGGTGAAGACATAGGCCGCACCCTCTTCGGAGACCCCATGGGCGTTGAGCGAGTCGGCGTCGAGTGCCGCAATGCAGCCGTCATCGGTCGACAGGTCGCTGATCAGGAAATTCGCGGTGTCGGTGACTTCCCTCTCGGCCAGCGCCAGCCATTTCGAGCCCGGGTCCAGGGCGCGTTCGACCTTGGCCCAGGCGACGACGGCCCGCAGGTAGAGCGCATTGTCGTAGAGCATCTTCTCGAAGTGCGGCACGAACCACTGCCGGTCGACGCTGTAGCGGGCGATCCCGCCGCGCACCTGGTCCCGCATGCCGCCTGCGGCGATCCGGGCGAGGGTTCCGCGGACGGCGATGAGGCAGTCGAGGACCAGCTCGCCGCTGAGGTGGCCGTCGGCGCCGAGCCAGCCGAGCCGTCCCTCGGCCCGGACCCGCGACACCGGGTGGTCGTCGGCCTCAGCCGCACTCGCCGAGGCCGCCCGGCCCCGATCCTCGTCTCCGACGGAGCCGCCTCCACCTTCCTCGGCGGTTCCGCCCAGGCGCACGAATGCGGCCAAGAGCTGCAGGATGTTCATCATCGGCGGGAACTTCGGTGCCGGACCGAACCCGCCCCAGGCGGGATCGTAGGAATCGAGCAGCGCAGCGGCGGCGGCATCGAGCTCTTCGGCGCTCAGGGACTCGGCGGCCGCCTCGGCGGGCAGGGCGCTGGTCACCGCATCGGCCATCTCGGCCAGCCCGCGGTCCATGCGCTGGGTCATCTGGTCCACCTCGTCGCGGCGATCGGTCCACGTCTGGGACACGGCCGTGAGCACCTGGGTGAACGAGGGCAGATTGCCGCGCGGGGACGGCGGGAAGTACGTGCCGGCGTAGAAGGGGCTGCCGGCGGGAGTGGCGAAGATCGTCATCGGCCACCCGCCCTGACCGGTCATCGCCTGCAGCGCATTCATGTAATAGGAGTCGATGTCGGGCAGTTCCTCGCGATCGATCTTCACGGGGACGAACCGGTCGTTGAGCAGCGCGGCGAGCGCCTCGTCCTCGAAGGACTCGTGGGCCATCACGTGGCACCAATGGCAGGTGGAGTAACCGATCGAGATCAGGAGGGGCACGTCCCGGCGGGCCGCCTCGGCGAGGGCGTCCTTCGTCCACATCCGCCAGTCGACGGGATTGTCGGCGTGCGCGCGGAGGTAGGGGCTGGTCGAGGTGGCGAGTTCATTCGGCATGGACCCAGCGTCTCACTTCGGGCCGGTCGTGGCGAGGGGGCGGAGACCTTTTGAACACAAGGCACCTGGTTCTATGCGATCATGAGGTCATGAGCGTAACCACCGCGGGAGCCGCACATGACGACACTGCCCCTGCCGCCCTGTCCGATGCCGGAGTGTCCACCACCGTCGTCGCCTTCGCCGTCTTCATCGCGGCATGGATCGGCGCGAAGCTGACCGCCTTCTCGGTCCCGACCAACGGTGCCGGCGGAAGCGATCTCAGTCTCCTCCAGCTCGCACTGTTCCTGCTGGCCGGGGCCGCCGCCCTCGTCACCGGCAGGAGCCTCAAACCGGTCCCCCGCAGCGTCTTCATCGTCCTCACGGCCCTCTACTCCGTGGCCTCCGGCCTGATCCCCATCGCCGATCTCGCTGAGGAGGCACCCGTTGCCGACATCGGGCTCTTCACGGCCCTGACGCTGTTCGTCTTCATCGCCGATCTGCTCTACCCGCTCATCGTGGCCGCGGTCCTGGCCGTGACCTTCTCCCGAGTCGCTCCCGCCACCGCCGAGGCTGACGATGTGCAGATCGAGCGCAGCCGGTCGAAGGCCCGTCGCAGCGGTCTGACTGCCGCGTTCGTGCTCCTGGCCGCCGCAGTCGTCACGGCCGGCGTCTGGCTCCTCCGCCAGTTGGCACTCGGAGTCTCGACGGCCGGAGTCTCGGCGCTCTGGTCCTCAGGTGATGCCGTCAATGCCGTCACCGCGGTCGTCGGCGTCGTCGCCGCCGTCGTCGCGCTCCGGTCCGTCGCCGTCTCCCGATCGCTGCCCCACCCCGAGCCGGTCGTCGGCCCGCGCTCGCACCGCGCTCAGCCTCGACTGGCGCAGACGCTGACGTTCTTCACCATCGCCGGCGGGCTCCATTTCTGTCTGCTGTCGACGGCCACCGTGGCCGGATTCCCGTTCGAGCTCGGCGCGGGGTACACGACCTGGCCGCTGGGCATGTGCGTCTTCACCATCGGCGGTCTCGTGCTGGGAGTCGTCACCCTCGATGCCGTGACGAGCCGCCACCTGGACAGACGTGCCATCGCCGGCTGAGCCTCGGACGAATGGACGCCTTTCGACCTGCGCAGACATCGCCGAGCCGCGCCGCCTCGGCGACGAACGACTCGTCGGTACAATGCCGTCTGAGGCGTCAATTGCCGCGGCCGGGCTCTCGGCCGCGATGATCGTAAGGAAGTGAGTGGGTGTCTCAGGCCGGTTCCCGTCCCGCCGGAGAACGGCGGCCCGATAGGCCCTCATCCCCGCAGCGCGGCGCCGGTCGGGCACAGTCGGCCCGGACGATCACCATCGACGGCGAACATGCCGGTCGACGCTTGGACAAGTTCCTGCGCTCCCAGCTCAAGTCAGTCCCGGCCGGGCTGCTGTTCCGGCTGCTGCGGCAGGGCAGGCTGCGCGTCAACGGTCGCAAGGCACAGCAGAACTACCGACTGCAGGCCGGCGATGTCATCAGCGTTCCCGAACTGCGGATCGACTCCGCTCCGGCCCCGAAGCCTGCCGTGCCCGCCGCCCTGCTCGATTCGCTGCGCGGTGCCGTCGTCCACGAAGACGAGGATCTCCTGGTCATCGACAAACCGGCCGGCATGGCCGTCCACCGGGGCACCGATGTCTCGGCCGGGGTGATCGAAGCGCTCCGGCATCTCCGGCCCGAACTGCCCGAACTGGAGCTCAGCCACCGCCTCGACCGTGGCACGTCCGGCCTGCTGGCGCTGGCGAAGACCCCTTCGATGCTGCGTTACCTCCACGAACTCCTGCGCGAGAGGGAGGACGAGATCGAGCGCCACTATCTGGCCGTCGTCGCCGGAGCCTGGCCGGCGGACACGCAGATCCTGGATGCGCCGCTGCGCCGCGAGGAATCCGGCATGGTCGTCGACGCGACCGGCCAGCGAGCCGAAACCCGAGTCCGGGTCAAGCGACGGCTCGGGAAGCGAGCCACCCTCGTCGGCGTTCGGCTGCTGACGGGACGCAAACATCAGATCCGGGTCCATCTCAGCCATGCGGGCCATCCCGTCGTCGGTGACGACCGCTACGGGGACCGCGGGTTCAACCAGCGCGTGCCCGGCCTCGGCGGCAACGGGATCTATCTGCACGCCGCCAAACTGGTCATCCCCAAGCCCGACGGCACGGACCTCGAGGTCACGGCGCCGACTCCTCGACGCTGGAACAAGCTGCTGAACTCCCGCCGGTGACCGACGGTCTTCGCGACTGACGCCGAGGCCGAACGAGACGTTCGGGGCCGCCTGTCGATACCCTCTTCCCCTGGACGGCCCATGCTTCTACACTTTGTAGAAACGTGGTGCGGGCGCCGCGCCCGGCATCTGCCGCTCTGACAGGAGGCTGAAGATGAACTCGGAATCGACTTTTGCGCTCGATGCGAAGGACTGCTGGGAGTGCCTGCGGTCCACATCCATCGGCCGGCTGGCCGTCATCGTCGACGACTGGCCCGAGATCTTCCCCGTCAACTACGCCATCGAACACTCCGCCCTCGTCATCCGCACCGGCGAGGGCACCAAGGTCGATGCCATCCGCGCCCACCCTCGTGTGGCGTTCGAGATCGACGGCGTCGACACCGAGGACGGCACCGCGTTCAGCGTCGTCGTCAAGGGCAACGCGAAGGAGATCAACGCGCCCGAGGATCTGCAGGAGACTCTCTCCCTCGACGTGGCCCCTCTGCAGTCGGGGACGAAGAACCATTTCATCCGCATCCTCGCCGAGGAGGTCACCGGCCGACGCTTCCCCGTGACCGACCCCTCGGCCTGGGAGACCCATCTGAGCAACGTCGCCCGGGCCCCACGCGAGTAACCGGGCAAGCTCAGCGGGTCCTGATTCAGAGAACCTCGACGATCTCGAGGAGACGGTCCGGGGCGTTCGTGATGATCCCATCGGCCCCGGCGTCGATGGCGCGTTCCATCTCAGCCGCCTCGTCAACGGTCCACACGAGACTCGTC